>JANQHL010000054.1 GCA_028277085.1 Flavobacteriaceae bacterium | reverse complement strand
GAAGAACTCCACAAAGAAGGTCTGCCCAGGGAAGTTGAAACAATATTGGTGGTACCGGCAATGAGCTATGCCAATTACCTTGTGACAAATGGCGCTGTATTGGTAGCACAATATTGGGAAGAAGGCATGCCGGAATCAGAAAAGCTAAAAGATGAAAGAATGGTGAGTATCCTTAAAAAATACTTCCCCAATAGAAAAATAATTGGGTTTAAAGCAAAAGAAATCAACCTGTTTGGTGGAGGCATTCATTGCGCCACCCAACAAGAGCCTAAAATAAACCGGCAGTAAAACAAATGACACTGCCATACCTGTGCTTAGTCCAACCCCTGCCGTACGGTTACATTCGTGTGGTACAAACAAATTTGATTACGCCTGAATGGTTCTTGTTTAAAGCTGGAGCCGGTTATATAGATTTCCCATGAAAACAAAAAAATTCTTATTGATCATTTTCTGGACATTGATCATTTCCGTTTCGGCCTACTTCTATTTTTATAATGCTCTTGGATATTTTTTTGGATACAGGAATGAAAGATTTGGATCCACCTTATTTGAAAATCAAATTTGGTTCATTGCTCACATGATTGGGGCAACTTTCTCTCTTTTCCTGGGACCTATTCAGTTTTGGCCTTCAATTCGTAAAAAATATATCTCCTACCATAGAGTTGCCGGTAAGCTATACATCATTGGATCCTTAATTGCCGGAATTTCAGCTTTTCGACTTTCACTAATTTATGATTGTATTGGCTGTCGCTATTCATTGGTCCTTTTATCAATATTGTTTCTTTTAACCACTTCATTAGCGTGGATATCAATTAAGAGAAAAAACAGTATCGCCCATAGACAATTTATGATTAGAAGTTATACCTGTGCTCTGGCCTTTGTTTTCATTAGGCTATATCAAATATTGCCTTTGGATTTTTTGTACAGTTCAATTGATGATTCGGAGGTACAAAGAACAGTTAACGAATGGATATTTTCGTTTGTTCCTTTAATTACTGTTGAGATAGTAATGATATGGATCCCATCAATTAAAAAAATAAAGCTTTAGCCAACAGTGTGTATAACGCATTCGGGCTAAACTCCTTTTTGTAGAATCTTTTATATTGTTACCAAATGAAGCAACTTGCCGTTTTGATAGTGATTATTCTTGGTTTTAGCTGCCGCCCAGAGCCGGTGACCGAATACGACTTGATCATTTCCAATGTAAATCTTGTTGACGGTACCGGGAGCCCACTGAAAGAGGCAATCTCCGTCGGTATAAAAGAGGGCAAAATCAGAGCCCTTGCCAAAGCGTTGAAAGGTAGATCGAATACCTACTTAGACGGTTCTGGAAAATACCTGATCCCTGGGCTTTTTGACTGTCATATCCATACTATTGACTATCAAAAGGATTTCCCAAAATTCGTGCACTATGGGGTAACCTCGGTATTCATCACCGGGGGAAGCCTTTGCACTGATGCGTATTATGCTGAAATGCGGGAACACGGTGAACAGGACAGCATTCCCTCTCCAAGAGTGTTTCATACCAGTCAGCATTTTTCCATGGAAGGCCGACATCCTTCCAAAACCTACCCGAGTAATACCTGGCGGGATGGGGAATCGATTTTCTATCTAAAAGATACTTTGCAGATCGAAGGTTTGGTACAGCATGTTTCTCAATTTCCCAACATTGGCATCAAACTAACCATTGAAGATGGACCCAGCCCCCCATTTGTAGAACGTATGCCTATGGCATTTGTGGAAAAAACGGTAAAAGAAGGGGAAAAATATGGTCTGGAGGTATTTGCCCATGTGAGCGATAATGTTGAATTGGAAATGGCAATTCGTGCCGGAGTGCAGAACCTGGTACACTTTACCGGGATCGATATCGATCCACAGGATAGCGTACAAGTTAAATTATTGGCGGAGTTCAGGAAGCGGAACCCCTCCTGGATAACAACTATGATGATCGATAAATCTTTTATATACCCCTTGTATCCCGAATGGTTTACCGCGGAAACCCTGCTGCCGGAATATAGGGCGCAATCCAAGAGGGTGACACAAAAAGCGAAATGGTTTGCCAGCGGTTACCTTAACTTTTATAAGGAGTCCTACGGGCTAAACGGGGACGACCTTCCTACGCTAATGGCTCCACAGGTGCAGGATATCCAGTACCTGTATGATCGTGGATTTAATATGGTATTAGGGACGGATATAGGAGGCGATTTTAACTTCCAGGGACATAGTCTTCATGAGGAAATGCAACTATTAGAAATGGGCGGTATGCAGCCTTTGGAGATTCTTAAAATGGGCACTTTAAATGCCGCTAAAATGTTAAGGGTAGATGACGAATTGGGCTCCATTGAAGCAGGCAAATTAGCAGACATGATACTTTTAGATAAGAATCCCCTGGAAGCTATTGAAAACACCTTAGCCATTACTACTGTGATCAAAAATGGGAAAATCCAGCAACGCAGAAATAACAAATAGATACGCCATGTTTAAAACCATTTTTGTTTGTTCATTTGTGGCCTTTAGCACGCTAATACTGTATGGCCAAAAATCCATTCAGCAGGAGGATATCGAAATCTACTCCCAATTGACCTTGTTAACGGTATCACCGGATGAGGTATCGGATTTTGAAGGGGATATGAATGCCCTCCGCAAACTGTCAAAACAAGTACCACTTGGGGAACAGTATGATTGGCTCACCTATAAAAGTGATCAGGGGCAATATCTTATTGTAAATTTTAGTGGTGGGATTTCAGATGCATTGACCCTTGACACCTATAGAAAAGCGTTCAGGAAGAAAGGGGTAGGGGAAGCATTCGATACAATTGTAGAGGCGTTGCTTCGACGTAACATTTCGGTGGATAGAAACTACCTCATACAAATGTTACTCCCATGGAGTACGGTCCGGGAGATATCGGTTTCGGAATTTCCTCTTGCTACTATGGTAGAACACCAAATACCAACTAAGAATATGGAGGGTTATGATAGTGTCATGCGCAAATTGGTGGCCTTACTGAAGAAAGTGGAATATCCTTATCCGCTTGAAAGTAACCGTGGGTCTTTGGGCGCCTATGGTACAATGACCCTGGTATGGTTTTATGACAATAGGGAGGCTTATTTTGGGAACAACAGCTTAATGAAGTGGATGAGTAGGCATGGCCGCCAGGAAGAATTTCAAGCCATAATGGAAACGATAGAAGGGTTAAGTATAGCAACGAAATCCTACAATTTTAGCTATCAGAAGCAACTGAGCTACTAAGAAATTATGATAAATTAATCTTTCATTCTGAAATATGAAGGCAAAAAAAGTAACAAAGGAAGAAATAGCCACAACTCCTTCACCTTGGAAGCGCTATCAAAAAATTACATTTCGTTTTGTTGCCCTATTTTTTATCCTGTTTATCATTTTTCTGGATTGGTCCGTTAATCCTGTTTTGTCCAAACTATACTATTATGGCCCCCTCTCAACCCTATTGGATGGTGTTATTTCCTGGGTAGGAAAAGATATATTTCAAATTCCCTACCTCATCATATCCCCGTATGATGGGGAACATAACGATAGAACGTATGTGTATTTACTGTACTTCACGATGGGTGTTGTAGCAGTCTTAGGGACTATCGTTTGGAGCTTGCTCGATAGAAAACGCCAAAATTATCAGGTGCTTTATTATTGGCTCACCGCCATCATACGCTATTATTTGGCATTCACAATGTTTCTCTTTGCGTTGTATAAATTTTTTAAGTTACAATTTCCCGATCTTGGGTATTACAGCTTGACCACACGGTTGGGGGACATGTCACCCATGCATCTGGCCTGGGCTTTTTTTGGATATTCTTATGAATACAACGTATTCATGGGCATAGCAGAAAGTGCATCATTACTCCTGTTATTTCGTAGGACAACCACGCTCGGAGCAATCATCACCATGGGAGCTCTTATTAACGTGATCGTTGTAAACTACAGCTATGATGTGCATGCTAAACTATATCCCACGGCTTTGTTTATCATGGCCCTTTTCCTGTTGCTTAAAGATGCCAAAAGTATATTCCAATTTTTCTTCACAGGCCAGGCCATTGCTCTTAATGTGATCAAAGCCCCTATATTTCAAAGGCCATGGATGCGTATCTCAAAATCAGTGTTGAAAATTGTAGTGATAGGGTATTTCCTGATTTTTTCTGTTGCAGGGAATATTGAGTATCAAAAGCGCTCTGAAGAAAGGGTACAAGCTAAGTCCAAATATTCGGGGCTTTACGATGTTGCGTCATTTGTTGTGAATAAAGATACGTTGTTGCCAGAGGATCCCTTACGTTGGCATCAACTTATAATTGGGGATGGCGTGCTTGAGGCAGTCCGTTTAAAGGAAGATAGTGTTGCACTCATCAATGTTCCAGTGAACAAAAAAGAACTTATCGTATATGGCGATCCGGCAGATCTGGTGGAAAAAATGCAGGAGGTTTATAATGAACTGGGTATTGCCGATAGTATCTATTATGGGATGGATTCCATACTAATTGCCCGACAAAAAATAAGTAGGTTTCATTTTGAAATGTCTGATTCAAATACGCTACAACTCAAAGGGAGGATCAAAAATGATACTGTCCATATCACCGCCAAAAGAAGAGGCATAGATATAAATGACTTCAGATTGATAAAGAGGCGCTTTCATTGGATAAACGAAGCCTCCTATTTTTATTGATAGTTATATACCAATAAAGAGCAAGGGGCTTTCAATAATTTTGAAAGCCCCCTGCCAGTGGGGTGTAAAATGCCTGTTAGGATACGCTATGAAAAACAAACGCACCGTTTATGGTTCATATCATTAAAGAAATTTACCATCTTCACTCATTTTCACCCGTATAATTTTGTCGCCATTCTCCAGTTTTAGTTTATATTTTTTGGTGGCCCCCATGGCTTCGCGGTAATCTACCAGAAATACATCTTTTGTAACCGCCCATCCGGGGAAACGTTTTACCACTGCCTTCTGAACCGCTTTAGGTAAGTTAACATTGTTGAATCGTTCAATGGTTCGTAATAATTTACCGTCTTTGTCATAGGCGGCAAGAATAGTGCCCTCAGGGATGTAGAAATTAATTTCATAAAGGTCATAATCGTCTTGATAGTAGCCCGAAGCTTTTACATCAAATTCTGCTACTTTACGTTCTAGCATTTTAACCGGAATAGACGCTGCCTGCTCAGTTTTCACATTTTGCAGATACTTGTAGTTAGTGGCGTACACCACTACTTCTGTTAATTCTTCCGGTTTAGCAGTCTTTTCAACCTGGGCATAGATGGGGAGTATTAATCCAGTTACCAACAGGCCTAACAGTACTTTTTTCATGATCTTGAATTTATAGTTAATACTAAGCTATGTTTGTAAGCGAACCTTTATTTAAACACGGCAAATTAGGCAGAAGGTAGTAGTAGGGCAATGACCTTGATCAGTCTAAAAACTATATTCACGACCAATTTCGTGCTATCCTAAATTTGATTTAGAAAAGGGAAAAGTAGGAACAGAAATTATTGGTTTCCCTTTTTGATAGACCACTGAATGCATCGTATTTAACAGCGGTGGTTATTAGGATTTTGGAAGCAAAGAAGAAGGGCAGATCAGAGAAATTTGTAGATATAAATTCCAAAGATGGTAATTGCATAAAGTAGTGCAACTAAAAGCAAATAAAGCACAATGCCTCTTTGGGAAGCATCGTGCTTATTGGGGAATTCCGGTTTGTTTACGTTGCTATTCATTTTCAAGGTTTTGATTTGGGCATAACAAGCTACCTAGGCCAGCATGGGCTTATGAAGTGTTCCTGCCGTCCCTGTCGACACAATTATGTAGTAACTACAACTAAATTTTGATGACCTATCAAAAAGGCCGTTGTCTTTGGTGGTCTCTTTTCCATGACCTTACTAGAACAGGAGTAAGGGCTGGTGTTTTGTCAAAGGTGTTTTTTCTTGATTGGTTTTGAAGATTTGTTCTCCAAATGGCAACAATGGAATCAAAAAAGTGGTAAAGTTTCATGGATATAGGATATTGCGATTTTAGGTTTGGAAAAGTTAGTGCATTGATTTCAAAACACTTAAGAATTGCCGATGATCCGCAGAAATTTCTGATATCCTGCGAGAAAACTACCTAACGATGCATTTCATCGTAAGCAATATCTTTCTGCTAAAACGATAACAACAGCTCGTAACCTTCACTATACCAGAATGTTCAATTTTCCAATTGGTGCCTCAGGAGCAGGAAGATCCACTTCTTCTAACATTTGCCGAATATCGATCTCAATACTTCTGGAAATCCCAAGAATGGGAACATCATTATATAAGCCCTCAAATGGGTTTTCACTATAATCCCCAATCATTTCCATGGTGATAAACACCCAGCCCGCCATTACAGAGAAAGGAATGGTAAGCCATATGTTATAATTTCCGGCAAAAATCCCCAGCATGGCAAATGGCAAAAGCAACACGAAGAGAATGGTGAAATAGTAATTGATACCGGCGTACTGTCGTGGAAACGGGAAATTCTTGATCCGCTCGGACTTTCCCATGAGGGTATAGAACTCGGTAATCATTTCCTGTAATTGTTGATGCAGGAACCCGTCTAGGATCCCTTGCTCCCGCAGTTGTATAATGTCTTTAGATTGCAGGCTTAGGAGATGCGAGGCTTTATTGCCCTTTTGCATAATATATTCGTAATCCGCTTCCGATAAATAGGGCTGTATTCTGTCAAATTTGCGAATATCAAATTCGGTATCCGCAAGCGTCCGGAACTTTTGATCACCTTTGTGAAAATGTTCCCATTTGCTGGGTTTTCTCAGCTGCAGGGCCAGGGCATACAACCATGCCACTTGACGGTACACCAACCGTTGTTGTATTGCACTAATTTCCTTTTTATCGTACAGCTTTGAGGCCACTTCAGTATCCAAAAAATCCCGGGCCATAACGGTAAAGGATCGGGAAGCGTTTACTATCCCTCCCCAAATTTTACGCGCCTCCCAAAGGCGATCGTAAGAAGAATTGTTCTTAAAGCCGAGATAGAACGCAATGGCGATGCCTATTACAGAAACAGGTTGCCAGGGGATTCTTAACCATTCCCATTGAAATTGGTCATACACTACCACCGGGATTGTCATTAGTACTACCAAACCGATAAGAATCCAACGTTGCCATCGGATAATGGAATACAGAGAATACCTCCTTGTGGATTGCATGATTTGAAACTTTGTTTACGCTAAAATAGCAGTAGAAATTTAAGGATTTCTTCAATACTGCACTTGGATAACCTCACTTCCTTTTATCCAGACATTCATCCCTATCTGATTTTTGATGGAAATGTCAACAGCAAGTGTTTGATTTTGTGGAGCTAACACTTCTTAAAACCATTGAATTTTTGTAACTTCTAGGGAAACTAAAAAAATAGAAAAATGAACCCTTTGGTGTTATTCTTGCTACTGCTCGCTTTGGTTCTATTTGCTGGCATACGTATCGTTTTTGAATACAAACGGGCCTTGAAATTTAGGTTTGGAAAATACATTAAAACACTACAACCTGGTTTTCGATGGATCATCCCCCTGGTGGAGACCATCCAGGTTGTGGATATACGTGTCATAACCATCAATATCCTTTCACAAGAGGTGATGACAGAGGATAATGTTCCTTGTAGTATTGATGGGGTAGTGTTTTTTAAAATTACCAACCCGGAAAAGGCAGTTTTAGAGGTGGAGGAATATAACTTCGCCATAACCCAACTTTCGCAGGCAGCCTTGCGGGATGTTTGTGGAAAGGTGGAATTGGATACCATTCTTTCCAAAAGGGAGGAAATGGGGAAAAACATCAAAGCCATTGTTGAAATGGAAACAAAGGAGTGGGGTATAGAGATCATTGATGTGAAGATTAAAGATATTCAGTTGCCGGAAAACATGAAACGCATGATGGCGAATCAGGCAGAGGCAGAGCGATCCAGAAGGGCCAGGATCATTTTGGCAGAGGCAGAGAACCAGGCAGCAGGAAAGCTATTGGAAGCGGGAAAGCAAATTGATCAGTCGCCTTCGGCCATAAAGCTGCGGCTCTATCAAACACTTTCCAATATTGCTTCGGAGAAGAATTCTACTATTTTGTTCCCTTTTCCGGAAGAGGTCTTGCCCAGGAATACGAAAAAAACAGATACCGACTAACAAGGACTGTTTAGTCTGGCAAACGGAGGATTTACTTCCGGCCAATGTAAATTGAAAATACGTTCCCCACGCATTTACCAACAGGCGAAAAATCGGTGGATTATTGATTTTTTAAGTAGTATGTTCTGTTACCTGGCGAATGAGCAAAAAATATAATTAGTAAACCAAGAAAGGAGTAGCTGAAATGAAGAATATGAAATCCAATTCCAAAATAGAGTTGCATATTGATCCATAGTATCAGTACTATTCCCAGAAAGTATGAACACCCTAGTGCCCAATGGTATTCTTTGTAAAGATTTATCTTTTCCAGTAGTACAATCTCTTTTTTGGTAATGAGTCCATAGAGCACTACCAAAGGAAGTACTCCCAATACAAAGGTTAAAAAGAGTCCGGGAAATAGAAAATTGGAAAAAGGGGATGATTCTAAAATACGGATTGGAAGACCCATGATCGCACCTGTAGGATCCAGGATCATACTAACTCCCGAAGGAATAGCACCCACTGCCAGAAAAAGAACAAGGGTAATCAATACAATACTGGATATAGGCCGCTTCATTTGGATCTTGC
This sequence comes from Flavobacteriaceae bacterium, assembly GCA_028277085.1. Classification (GTDB taxonomy): domain Bacteria; phylum Bacteroidota; class Bacteroidia; order Flavobacteriales; family Flavobacteriaceae; genus Croceivirga. The sequence goes on along the minus strand of JANQHL010000054.1, from coordinate 23,278 downwards.
CAGTTCCTTCTGTACAATGTTTTTGAACCGCGTAGCACTTAAATAATGGTCTTCCAATAACTTTCCGTTGTGTAAAAGGCTGAATACGCCGAATCCCGAAGGTGCATTTTGAGCCTCTTGAGCGGTATTCAGTTGTTGTACCTTAAGGTCAATACCAAAATCCATAGCAACATTTAGAAGTGCTTCAACCGACTTTTCATGCCATGGGCATTGATTTGCGTATAACAAATGCCAACCCTGGTAGTAATGTTGTTTGCTTTTCCAATCTATCAATTGAGGGTCGGAAGCCGTTTCTTCCCATTTATTAGAAAGCAGTTCAAATCGACCATTTTCATCCACCGGGACAAAACCGTTCTTTTCAAAAATGGTTTTATTAGCGATCCAGGAACCCTTACTCGTCATCACGCAAACTCCTGACATTCCCAAATCTTTGGCTTCTTTTTCGCATTCTTCTATGAGCATTGACCCATACCCTCGATTTCTATCTTTTTTGGAATAGACGTACATACAATGAATGAACATGAAGTTTTGGGCATTAATAGGTCGCCAGGCAAATGCTACGGGCAAGTACTCAATAAAACCAATCATTTTATCCTTTTCGTCCTTCAGGATTTTAATTCGCAGGCCTTCCTCATACCTTTTCTTAAACCATTTCCGTTTACTTTCAAACCCGGGATTGGTGATGTCCTTTACACAAAAGAGTGTCTGCTCTTTGACATTTTCTGGGGTTACTGTTACAATTTTTAAGGTATCCATCGCCTCGCTTTTTGTTCATTCTGTTTGTTGGCCATTTAAGTACGGTTCATAGTTTTTCAGTCCTTCATTCACCATATCTACCACGGCCTTATAAGTTACCGTTGCACCGGAGACCCCATCAATGGTATTTTTTCCATTGTCCAGCCCAAATGTGTTTTCCTCAAAACTGATTTTTGGGCCCACAAACTGGTTTTCAAAGGTGGAAAGCGTTATACCGGTGCCATATCCTTCTGATTCGGCCTTATGCTCAAAAGCTACTCTGGAGACTTCAAAGGTATTTTTGTTTACCAAAAACTTTCCCCATATCATCCCGCCATACCCTTTACCTGCAACGGTAAGGATAGCATTTGGGGTATTTTGAATTTCAAATATTGGGAAGTTAGTTACAGTGCCCGACCGGATTAGCGCCTTATAGCTATCCACTGCCGCAACCATGGACGCCGGCTCCACAGCTCCGTTGCTGTTTACCAGGAAAAAACCAAAAGTATCATTTACATCAGTGGAATCGGATACTTGCAAATCACAGAATTCTGCCAGCTCTTTTATTGCGGATGGTACTTTAAAAGTGATTTTCTTTGTCGTAGTCTGGGGTTCTTCGATCTCTACCTTAGCAGTTTGCCTGCAACTCCAGAGGGCGAAAAGTAACAGTAGGGTAATTAACGGTGTTTTCATGATTGCTATTTTTTTTGGTATTAGCCGTGTTGTAATAATGGAAGACTCGCATGGCGCTAGGCGTATTCCAGCAACATACAATAAAATGGGCATATTTTAGTGCTGCTGCGACATTGTCCGAAAAATCGGTAGCATGTAGAATCGTTTTCAATCGACAGAACTTAAGGAGTAACTAAATTAGCAGAAGTGCCTCGCCTTCAAAATGATAGCTATCATGTTTTTATTCAAAAGCAGTGGAAGAGTACTTCTTTTTCATGCGATTTGACTGCCAATACATGTGAAGGATTTTGCAAAACCAATCAAGATGGTGTAGCTCCGGAGTTTTCTTGTTTTAACCAAATTCGGCGACTTGCTTTAAACCCCTGATATCTAACAAAACCAATCTTTTTTTTGTGCCCACACCAACATATCCCATTTGTTTGAATTCGGACAGGGCGCGTATTGCAGTTTCGGTCGCGGTTCCGATAATAGCTGCAAAATCTTCCCTTGGAATATCAAGGCCGGACTGATCCAGATTTTCCATCAGTCCTTTTTCGTGAAGATCAAGTAACGCCTTTGCTGCACGACGCTTAACAGAGGAGAAAGCCATATCTATTAGTTGCTCCTGAACATGGATAAGATCATTGGAAATTAAGTCCAGGAATTTATTGGAAACGGCTTTATTACCATATACCAGGGTGGTAAAGTCTTGCTTGGGAATGCATAAAATTTCTGTATCCTCTAAAACAGTGGCTGTTTCTAAATACGTTCCTGAATGGTTCAGTAAAGAGAGTTGCCCTATAAAATCTCCTTTGCCATGCATTCCGGTGATTAATTCCTTGCCACATTCGGTCATTTTAAAAGTTTTCACGTTACCTTTCTGAATGAAGTGAAGAAAATTGGCGGGATCTGCCTCTCTGTAAATTTCCTCTCCGGTTTGAAACTTCCTGGTTTTATGGTTCTTGGAAAGCAACTCCATGCCAAAATACTCCGAGGCTTCTTTAAAAAAAGTGTTTATACCACCCAAACTCTTTGAGAATTGCAGTCTTAAAAAGTCGTTTTTTCGTAAACGTATATCTAGGGCCTGTAAAAGATCCTGTTCCTCAAAGGGCTTAATAAGGTAATCATCAGCTCCTAAAGACATTGCCGTTCGCATATCTTTCCGCTCGCTTTTAGCCGTTAAGAAAATAAATGGGATACTGGCCGTATTCGGGTCTTGATGTAATGTTTCCAGAACTGCGTATCCATCCATTTCAGGCATCATTATATCGCTTACAATGATGTCTGGCATAAAGGCCTTGGCTTTGGAAATCCCTATTTTTCCGTTCTCTGCAGTGGCCACTTCATAATTTGCGAATTCCAAAATGGTTGCAGTGTTTTCAAGGACATCCTTATCATCTTCTATTAAAAGTACTTTTCTCATTGTGCTGTTTTCGGCAAATGGGTAAGGGAAACACCTTCTTGCCCTTCCCAAAAGGATGTTTGTAGTCCTGGAACATTTGGCAAGAAGGTGTTCTTGATCGATAATTCTAATGCTAATCTATTTCGATCACTTTAGGTTTTTGCTTTTTTGTTGCTTCTTTTTTGGCCAGGTTAAAGCTGAGAATACCATGTTCGTAGTGCGCTTTCATTGCTTCTTCTTTCACGTTTTCAGGAAGTTGTAAAGAACGTTTGAAGGAATGGTAACTAAATTCTCTTCGGGTGTAGTTATCTTCCTTTTCCGCTTCCGAAGTCGATTTTTCCCCGGAAATGTTAAGACATCCGTCTTCAATGGTAATTTCAAAATCCTTCTTCGCAAATCCTGGCGCAGCCAATTCAATTTGAAAATCGTTTTCGGTCTCTTTGATGTTTAAAGCAGGTTCTACAGTTTTCCCTGTCCAGAAACGCCCAGTTGCAAAGTCATCGTTCCAGAAACGATCGTCAAAAAAATCATCCATGTCAAAGAAGTTTGATCGGACTAAGTCACCGAAGGGCCTTCTTCTTCTAAATTTTGTTAATGACATAATTTTGTTTTTTAGTTAATCCATACAATTTTTTGTCTTCTTCGAATATAACGGGCAACGCGTATTTTGGAAATGATCTGGATCAGTGGAAAGGACGTTTTACTGCTTATGGAAAATGGTTTCGATACGATGTAATTAGCTCCCCATTGTTTAGGATATTTTGATGTATTTGTATCGCCGTTCTTGACCATGGTCATTTTTACGGTCATAACTTTATTCTAGTTTAGCGTATACTATTCAAAACGCTTTATGCTGCTGGTTATCGTAATAGTAATCTACTTGCTGATTGCCTTTTCAATGATCATAAGTTTGTTGTTGAATGGGGTACGCCCTAGCAAAACCCTGGCCTGGTTATTGGCTATTTTTACGATCCCTGTGGGTGGGGTTTTACTGTATCTTCTGTTGGGAAGGAATCGGCGCAAAAATAAACTCTACGGGCTAAAGAAGGAGTTTTTTGACGGGCTACCCCAGCTTGAAACGGGGAGTCCTCCCGAATTGGACGTCAACGAGAAGCTTGCTAACCTAATAACACATACCACCGGATCTGCCATAACATCATCGAATGCGCTTTCCATATTAGAGGATGGAAAGGAGACTTTTGAATCCATTTTTAATGCTTTGGAAGCGGCAAACGACCATATTCACATACAGTATTACATTTTTGAAGAAGGGGAGCTTGCAGAAAGGCTGTTACAGCTTTTTGAAAGGAAGGTAAAAGAAAATGTTACTGTTCGCTTGTTGTATGATGGGGTGGGAAGTTATTCCTTAAGCGGGTCCTACATTAAAAGGTTAAAAGAAGCTGGCGTTGCCGTGGAGCAGTTTCTTCCTTTTAGGTTCAGTAAATTCCTGGCTTCTCTGAACTACAGGAACCATAGAAAAATTATTGTGGTAGATAACGAGGTGGGTTTTACCGGGGGGATCAATATTTCAGATAAATACCTGAAAGGAGATCCTTCCCTTGGGAAATGGCATGACACCCATATTAAAATAACAGGGGGCGCCACAGGCTTTTTAAATCGAATTTTTCTAGCCGATTGGTACCTGGCAAGTGGGCAGAAAGTGCAGACAAACACCAAACCACTCGGGGAAAACAGGGCAGCAGGGAATACTTTAATCCAAATTGTCCCAAGTGGTCCGGATGATGACTTTGCGATCATGGAACAGGTCTATTTTTCTATGATCAATCAGGCAAAAGAATACCTCTACATCACTAACCCATACATTATACCGAACCAGGCCATTCTGCAAAGTTTGCACACTGCTGCGCTAAGTGGGGTGGATGTGAGATTGTTATTGTCTTTTTCGACAGATATAAAAGTTGTGGACTGGTGTGTAAGAGCCTATTTTGAAGGCTATTTGAAAGCGGGTATCAAAGTATACCTTCACCCCGATGGGTTTTTGCACAGCAAGATAATGGTGAGTGATGATACCATTGCCAGCATAGGGACAGCCAATCTTGATGATAGAAGCCTGCAACAAAATTATGAGGTAAATGCAATCATTTATGATCCCGCAATAAGCAAATCGCTTAAGGCTAATTTTTTAGCGGATAGCTCAAGATCCATACAATTGGATTATGCCCAACATCAGCAAAGAAAATGGCCGGAAAGAATACTTGAAGGAACCGCCAAACTGTTAAGTCCGCTGTTATAGTATTACCGTTCCGTATTCCAATTCGTTTTTACAGGTTCTGTTCTCCTCCCAACAATCCAGATTATAAATCGTGGTTTCGGCAATATTTTGCAGCGCCTCTTCAGTAACAAATGCCTGATGGGGCGTTACAAGGGTGTTCGGTAAAGCGATCAACTCCTTAAGTTGTTCATCGGAAATCCCTGAAAAACTGTTATCCCTGAAGAAGATCCCTTTTTCTTTTTCGTAGACATCCGTGGCATAACCGCCGATTGTGCCATTTTTTAAGGCTTTCAGCAGGTCGCCGGTATGTACGATACCTCCTCTTGCAGTATTTACCAATACAGCATTGGGTTTCATTACCTGGAACAATGGGGTATTGAGCATATAGTGGGTGTCACTGGTCAAAGGGACATTAATACTGATGATGTCTGATCTTTTGCACAGTTCTTTTAGGCTAACATACTCCAGATCGTACTGATTTTCCAGGAAATGGTTGTGCACAAGATCGGTGGCAAGTAGCTCACATCCGAAAGCGTGAAATAGCTTTACCAAAATAGAACCAATCCTTCCTGTACCAATGATGCCCACAGTTTTTCCATCCAGGTTAAAACCAATCAAATTATTTAGCAGAAAGTTATACTGTTGTACCTGCTTGTTGGCCGTAATTAACCTTCTGTTCCATCCTAACACTAAACAAATGGCGTGTTCTGCAATGGCGTGAGGAGAGTATTCCGGGGCATTGGCGACTCTAAGACCAATCCGTTTTGCCGATTTGACGCTTACATTGTTGTAACCGGCCGATCGTAGACTTATATACCTTACTTCAAGTTCTTTTAATATTTCGAGTACGACCAAAGAGGCGTCATCCCCGGAAAAAATGGAAATCGCGTCGTATCCTGCCGCCAGGGTCGCTGTGGTACTATCCAGGGCATCGGAAACATAAGTGATTTTGTGCTTGTTGTTATTGGCTTTTTTTAGCTTTTCAAGCTCAAACTCCTTGGTGCTATAAATTAGTACCTTCATTTTCCCGGTATTTGTGAAAGATAATGTCTTGTTCTTCCAATGCAAATACGACCAGTTTGATGTAATCTTTTATACTCTTGTCAATATTGCTAGGATCCATTACATCTATATTTCCCCTCCAGATAAGCTCCCTTTCTTTATCCACGCAAATACAGTATAAGGAAGTCTCCGCCTGGTACACGGTAAATTCATCATAATAGCCCTGGTCATAATAAATAGGCTGGTGTTCTAAATAGTCGTCTCTGAAAGTGTTAATAAAACGGTCCACATTTGATACCCGTTTTCGAAAGGTTTGCCTGTTTTGTGAGCCGACAACCTTGGTAAACAAAATAGCATCAAAATCCTTGTCCAAGAGTTGCTGTTCTACATCTGACAGCTCTTGTTCCGATTTTTCGGATGAGGTGAATTCTATATCAAAAAGATCAATACTCCTGAAAGACTCCACGTTGCGTTTGGTGAATTCCTTTTGAAGTCTGGTCTCAAATTTTTCCCTGGCTGCTTCATTTTGCGTCATTCCAACAATGAGTACCTTATACGCATCGAATAGTACGATATCAGGATTCTTCCAATTGGTAACAAGGCTTGTGGATGAGCAGCCCGTGGTTAACAATACTATAAGTACGATGATTTTTTTCATGAGTTCTTTGTTAAAATCTGAAAATTGTATTCAGATAGCTTATGACATTTAATTTAGTAACCTTTTTTGTCTTCGTTTCTTCATTATTTTAGAAATGATCTCGAAAATTTTAGACTTTGCGGTTTTGTATTCGCTAAAATAATGATCTAACTGATTCGCTAAATCAGCATGAGTCTCCAAATAAGCACCTTCCATTTTCAACTGATCTACATCATCTACCATGATCCGTAACTGATTCTCGTGTAGCTGTACTTGCTTGAGTAATGGGTTTAATTTTTTTTCTGATATGTCCAGGGAGCTTACCACAGGTTTTACCTGATCAAAGATTTTTGTGTCTACCAGATCGAGGGTATTTTCCTTAATCAAATCGTTCAAAAACCGTTGCTCGTCCCGGGCAAATTTTAACTCGGAAGCCCAAGCCAGTGATTCCTGGTGTAGTTCCTCTCCACTTAACCATTCTATATAGGTTTTTTTAGAATTCATTGCCAATATAATTTTCTCGACTACCGGAACTTTAGGGATAGTATCAGTTTTCAGGTAGTGCGTTCATTAAATTTATGGGAGTTCTTTTCGCAATAAAATGATATTCATCAACTTGCCGGTTTTCGCTGTTTTAGGATAGATCCGGCGTAAGCATATATTGCCGACTTTAACGTATGGTAGTCTTCTAAATACCGGAGCATTTTTTCCTTCAGTGCTTCGTGTTTTTTGCAATATTCAGAATCACTAATAGGTAAAGAGGAGCATTCCATAATACCGCCTATTTCGTTTTCGTGGTTTGTGATCTCCAGCCTAAGGCTTTCCTGATTTTCTTTACTAGCCAAAAGCCTTTTTTTGAATTGTTCCAATCGCTCAAAGAGATTAGGGGTTCTTGGTTCAAAAACATAGGAGTGCAACAGCTTATTTATAAATTGCATTTCATCCTGAATAAAGTCAATATTGGATTGCCATTGCTGTAGCTCAGAATGCGACTCCTGAATTTTTTTTTCCTGGATCTTTGCCATGGCTTAGTACTTTCTGGGTTAGCCCAGAAAGTAAGCTTTTGGAAAGGACCATAAAATGATCTTGGTCAACTTAAAGTTTAGCTAAGCCTTTTGTGCTGGTTCCAGATTTATTTTCCCTGAGACCTGAAAGATCAAAATGATCAGTTGTCAACGGCCTCGGCCAATGGCCGGAAACACTACTCCTGCCTCACTAAAGCCTTAAATTGATTGTCCGTCATACTATCGGCTTTGTCCACTTTTATTATTTTTTCTGCAATGTCGGGATAGCTATCCTGGAGCATTGTATGCAATTTGTTGGGGGTTTCTGCCGGCCCAACTATGACCAACTGATCCACGGGTTTAACAGTTGTTACTATTTTTTCAAAATAACGTTTTAATTGATGCTTCTCCCGTTCAAGATATTTGCTGTCCTGTACCACATCTTGTGGCCCCCACCGGGTTTTGGAGCGTGATCCGCCTTTGGGATTGTAAAATTCCAATTCAGAATTAACGGTAATAAATTGCTCCCTACCACTGTCCATAATAAAGCAGTGGGCCTTTTCTTTATCCAGCCATATGCCTACTTTTTTCATGAGCGTAATTTTTAGTTATCGTTGAGTTCTAAAATGGGTATTTTGGGATCATAACCAATCTCCTTGACCAAGGGGTTGGACAGGATACTTCCAAAGAACAAATGCCTCCTATTAAGGAAGGCGATCATATCGCAATTCCTGCGCTCAATAAATAGATTGATCCCGGCACTTATTTTTACCGCGGATAAAAAATTATTTTCGTAATCAGTGCTTGCTAAAATATCTTCTAAGAGTTCTTTGTTGGCTTGTTCTTTTTTACTCAACTTCCCATCTGCATTCTTATCTATATGCAACACGTTTATTTTAGCACTATGGGTTTTGGCAATTTCCACAAGGTGGTTGATCTCTTTTTTCTTATAACTGGTTTTGTAATCTGTTGGGAAAACAATTTCCTTTGGTGGGGAAAACTCAGGGGTTTCCGGAACGGCTATTACGGGAGTGTCTTTGATCTGTTCCATGGTGCGTACCGCATTGGTGCCAAAAATCCTGGCTTTTGATGCGGTGATCCCTTTTGTCCCCATGATGATGATATCTATATCTTTTTGCACAATTAGATTCTTAATTGCTTCTACCAAACTGTTCAAGGTACAGATGGTATGAAAGTGATGTTTTGTGTTTTCAGGACCGGATCGTATCATTTCCATCAAACGGGACATTCCTTCTTCCGAGTTGGTTTTGGCGGTTTCATAAAAATATTCCCCCGGTTCGGGTATCCTCATACTATCTAGTCGATATCCGGATACTTGAAAAGCGTTCAATACGTAAAAATCACATGCAATGTCCTGGTACAATTCCTGGGCGTATTGAATGGCGTTAAGTGCGTTTTTCGAATAATCTGTAGGAAGTAAAACTCTCTTGTTCATAGTACTTTGCTTTTCTGCTAAAGCTACATTGAAACGGCTGGATCGCCTATGATATTGATCAATTTCGCGTTTTGAAGGCAGAGGCTTTTAATCTGCATTTATATAAGGTAAAACCAGAAAAGGAATGAGATTGTGGAGACCAATTTTTCGAATAGTTGGCGTAATGAATAACCGTTCCAAAAAGTTGTGTTTGTTTTGTACCATAGTGAGCAGGTTCACCGGAGTATTTTGCTGAAAGCTATTCAGAGCAGTGATTAATTCCTGATCAGGAAAATCGTGAAACTTTTTTTTGGTTTTCCCCAGAAGCGTTTCAAGGGATATTTTGCTATTTAATTGTTCCCGGGTCAAACCACCGGGAGCAGTAACATGTAACACATGTATTTTGGACTGCCATAATTTGGCGAGCTGGACCAGCAACTGTATTGTAGTATATCGATAGTCGATCTCAAAATCCGTGGCAAACAATAGCTCGGACGGAGCTTGAAATTCGTAATTAACGGGTATTGCCAAAACTGGGACAATAGTTTTTCTTATAACGTGAATAGTATTAGAGCCCAAAAAGAGCTCTTTAGCACCTGTGGCCCCTTGAGTACCCATTAGAATAAGGTCAATATTCTCGTGTAGGACCAGTTTATTGATTTCCTCTACCAGAGTGTTAAATGCTGAGTGGGTCACAAAGGTGTGTTTGGGATTCTTGAAGTTTTCTCCAAGACGCTTTCTGAACTTTTCCAAACCTGCTTCGGCAACATATTGGTGATCATCGGGGAGCCCAAGTTGCCCCGGACTTCCAAAGGCATAGTCTATCCTGTAGATCGGGGGGGTATAGGTGTGGAGTAGATAAAAAACGCAGGATTCGTTTTTGAGTAGCTCCAGGCTATAGCACGCGGCATTGAAAGCATTTTCGGAAAAATCGGTAGGAAGTAGGACATTCATTATGGTGGTACGCATTAACACATTTCGTAACGGTAAAACTAGCAGGAGATGAAGGATCAGGGTATGATCTTGATCATAGCACATTCCTGGGGATCTTTGAATTCGTCGGGAGCGGGCCAGACTTTTAGTAGTTTTTTGAAGTTAATGACATGGGTCATTTAGCCACTTCACCATACCCACTATTTTTCGGAAAAATTGAAACCGATGCAATCAATGGACAAAAAACAAAAGCTGTTGCACTACAAAAGCAACATTGCCGAATGGGAAAAGCAATTACTCACTACTTTGGATAGTACGAAACCAATCGATCACCTGGATGCAGCCCGAGAGATCCTGGTTGCTTTACAAGAGCTCACTCATGAGAATGCTTCTTTGATCCGTATACTGTCTAATGGACATGAAGTGGGGACGGATGACCGATCGGGCCTTGAACATCGGGTGGATCGATTTTTTTCGGAATTTAACAGACTACACCGTGTTTTGGACCTTTTTTTAACGCATTGTTCTACAACCGATTCTGATGATAGCGATACCTGGTAGATTTTTCTAAAATCTCCTTATTCTACCAGATGCATTACTAACAAGGGGACTTTGCTATTGAAGGCGACTTTTTTAATTACGGGTTCACTGGTAATCTTTTCGAAGAAACTATGCCAATAGTCGATCATCACAATCATTCCGATTTTGTCATTTTCCGCTACCGTTTTTTGTATGGCAGTAGTAATGAATGTTTCCTCTTCCATGGCTATGAATTCATGATCCACTGTGTTAAGGTGTTTTGCTGCAGTTGCTTTCGCCTTGAGTTGTTCCGGTGTAAGTTCCTCGTGCTTACCCATATAGGCTACTAAAACTTTACTGTTCAAAAGTCCTGAAAGATCAAGGACAGCCTTAAATTCATAGGCTTCAAAAATATGTTCGTAGCCTGTTATAAAGAGTATGGTGTTTTTTTTCAAGCTACTTTCCCAGTTCTCGGGGACCACAATAATGGGGCAGAAGTTGATATTTTTAATAGTCTTATAGGCATTGCTGCCCAAAAAAACTTCCTTCAAACTGGTGGCACCCTTTGTCCCCATCACAATACAATCAATTCGTTCCTCCAAAGCTGTTTTTCCTATGGCATTCGTCAGGCTATGGGGCAGAGAAACCGTTTGAAAAGTATGTTCGGGATCCTTATCAATGGATATTGCTTTCTCCAGGACTTTTTTAAGGCCATTTTCAGATTCTTCCTTTAGCAGTTGAAAGAGGCGCGTTTCATTTGCCCGCCCCATTTTGGTCATAAGTCCCGACGAACCCACCTGAAATGCATTAAGCAACACAAAATGACACTCCCTAGTTTTGAAAATGGTCAAAGCATAGGCAATAGCATTCCATGCGTTTTCAGAAAAGTCGGTGGGCAATAATATCCGTTTCATATCCTATGTGTTTCTTCTCAGCCTTCAAAATCTGGGAGTACCATTAGGGGAATATTCGTTTTAAAGGCTACTTTGGTAACTACCGGCTCCTGGGTCATCTTTTCAAGGAAGGTATGAGAGTAATTCGTAAGTACAATGAGATCTGCTTTTTGTTCTTCTGAAAATTCCCGGATTGCTTTTGCCACGGAAGTAGTAATGTTTACCTTGTAGAAAGAATAGTTAAGTTTTTCCAACCGCTTCTTTAAGATAGCCTTGTTGGCCTGTTGGTGTTCGCCAAGTTGGAATTCCTGCGCCACATGAAATACCTTTATTTCACATTTCTCCGATGCTACTAATTCCAAAATCGGCAACAATACATGCTTTGGAAAGAAATGAGTGTACTCGGTAGGGAGCACTACCGAGCAAAGGGATTTAAAGTCAAATTCCAAAGGCACTGCTATTACCACACAGTTTTTTATTGATTTTAGTACTTTAACTGTGTTGGTTCCGATAAATATTCCGTTTGGTCCCGAAGTGCCTTTGGTTCCCATAACAATGGTCTCTATGTCGTACTTTGAGACCATCTTTTTTATTCCTTCTGCCAAATCCCCGGTACAAGAAACCGTTTCAAAAAGATGATTGGGATTGCTGTGGTTTTCTTTGAGGTACGCTACTGTTTTGGCTAACTCCGTATTGGCAACTTCCTCCATAGCCTCGTAGACAGCACCTGCTCTTTTGCTACTTTTAAAGCCTCTCAGATTGGCATCTTTTGGTTGGTAGGTGTGGAAAAGATAAAAGCAACATTGAAAATTCCGATATAGTTTTACCGCTGTAAATAAGGCATTCCATGCATTTTCCGAGAAATCTGTGGGCAGGAGGATATTTTTCATAGCAGATTTTTAAGATTCGGAGGTATCCGGAAGTACAAGAAAAGGGACGGCACTATGGTAGCCTACTGCATCCACATTTTGTTTGAACAACAAGCGTTGCAGGAAAGTGTATTTTCTATTCATCATGGCTACCAGATCAATATTGTGTTTTTCAACATAGGAATGCACTATATTCGGCATATACTCATCTGTAATATCCTGGAAAACGGTGGTTATTCCTTTCATTAGTGCTTTCAGATATTCTTTGTTTTCCAATTGAGTGGCGGTAAGGGGTTCTTCCAGTGCATGAATGATATGTAAGGTGGCGTTGTTTTTTTTGATTATTTCAAACAGATATGTTAGCTCCTCCGGGTTGTACTGGAATAAGTAATCCGTGGGCAATAATACGTTTTCAATCGGACGATACTCATAATCTTCCGGGATGGCCATAACCGGGGTGGTAGCCTTTCTGATGACATGTACAGTGTTGGATCCCAGGAAAATTTCCTTAGCCCCTGAAGCCCCTTTAGTACCCATAATCACCAGCTCAATACGCTCTTTTTCACAGAGGTGCTCTACCTCCTCAGTGATTGTATTAAACGCTGACAACGTTTTAAATTGATGATTGGGATTGGGGTATTTGTTTGCTATTTGCGCTACCGAGCGCTCCAAACCCGCCAGGGACACATCTATTTCAATATCCGGAATAGCACTTACAGCCGGCCCACCGATAAGGTAGTCCACCCTATAAAAAACCGGGGTATAGGTGTTTAACAAATGAAAAATGCACTGTTCATCTTTAAGAAAGTGTAGCGCATAGGCTATGGCATTCCAGGCGTTCTTAGAAAAATCGGTAGGTAAGAGAACTCTTTTCATGCTAATGGTCTTATCTGGGGAGGTTTTGCATGACCAAAAAAGGAATCTTGATCTTCAAACCTAGTTTATCAATAGAAGATTGGTAAAGCATATCCTCAAAAAAGGAATGCCTTGAATTCACCATGGTGAGTAGCCCTACATTTCTTGAAGCGATATAGTCTAAAATGGCTTCTACCTTGTTTTTGATCGGATGTGTTTCAAAGGCTACGTAAGCCCTGGAAAGAGTTTCGTTAAGAAAAAGGCGATTGTCTATCTGACGATCACTTAATACCTCAAAGTCTGAAATGTAAAGGCAATGGATTTCCGATTTGAAGTCTGCAGCCAAATCAGCAAGCAGTTTTAGTTCTCTCCTTTTATAAGGAAGCATATAATCCGTGGGGAACAGAATGGTCTTGGGAGGCTGATATGGAGTCCCCTCCGGTACAGCTAGGACAGGGCAGGTAACATACTTGAAAACCTGTATGGTGTAGCTGCCAAAAATGGTGGTATTGTCACTGGTCTCGCCTTTGGTCCCCATAACCACAAGATCAATATTGTGTTGGTTAACAAAATCATTCACTGCGTCCACGAGGCTATCAAAGGCCGCTATGGTTTCAAATTTGTGTAAAGGATTCGGGGGTTCTCCAAGTACTTTTTCCACCAACTCCCCTAATTTTTGTTCGGTTTGTTTGCGCACTTCCTGCTCCGTCTTCCTTCTTTCCTGCACACTGGTATTTTTAAACCTTCCATATACCTTATCCGCAAAAGCGTGCAAAATGTAGAATTCTGTTCTCTTGCATTTGAACAACTCCTGAGCATAGGTAAGTGCATGGAGCGCATTTTCTGAAAAGTCGGTTGGAATAAGAACTGTACGCATAGTAACCCTATTTTTTCAAATGTAAGGGGAGCCTTCTATCTAAAAAATGATATTGGTCAACCTCATTTGTCTGCTAGGGTAACCTTATTCATGAATCACATAAAAGGGAATTTTAGTATGGAAACTTATTTTTTCCACAATAGAATCAAAAAGCATTTGCTGGATAAAATTCAGGTTTTTAGCCACCATTATAATCATATCTATGTCCCGGCTCTCTACAAAACACTGGATCGCAGATTTTACATTTTTGTTGGTAACGGTATGGAAACTATGGTTTTTTGAAAAAGTTTCCTCCATAAAATCCAATAAATACGCCTTGTTGTTTTCTTGCTCCTGATTTAGCTGTGTGCCATTTTTCATTACATTCATGATTCTGAGCGTTGCCGAGTTGGCATCGAGCATCTCTTCAATAGCACTAAGGATCTCATGGGAATAAAAAATATTGAAATCCGTTGGAAAGGCAATTTCCTTTGGTCTGCTGAACTCCACATTTTCCGGGACTACAATGGTATTACGCTGTACTTTGGTCACCACATCCCCCGCGCTGCTACCGAGTACTTTTTCCCGTAATCCGCTAACTCCTTTTGTTCCCATAACAATAAGGTCGATGTGTTTTTCATCCACCTGGGTTTTCACCGTATCAATGAAAAAACCGTGCTCACATAGGGCAAAGAAGGAATGTTTTGTTTTTGTATTGGTGGTTTTAGTGATGTTTAGAAGATCAGCCAGGATTTCTTTCGGCGATTCTGTAAGTATCTGCCTCCTTCGCCTCAGGTGGGGAAGTGTTTCCCCTTGTGCATTCAATGCGGTATCTACATGGAGAATATAAAAATTACACGCATAGTCGTTAAATAATAGCTGAGCATATTTTAAAGCATTCTTGGAATTCTCCGAAAAATCCGTGGGAACTAAAATATTCTTCATCTAAAAACGACCTAATTCACCAAAATTAATATGTCAAAACCATAATTCTTATGACTAAAATCATGCCAGCAAGAGGTGTCAATTCACGTATTGCAAGGACTTTTCGTCCAGAATTTGGATGTTTCTATTCTCAATGGCGATTAAACCTTCATTTTTGAAGTCAGACAAGGTTCGAATAAGGCTTTCGGTTGCAATGCCTGCCACACCAGCCAGATCACTACGCGCAATTTTCAGAGGTTCTCCTTTCTTACAATTCAGGGTTTTGGAAAACTGCAAAAGGGTATTGGCGGTACGTTTTCGTACGGAACTGTAAGCCATTTGTAGCAGTTGCTTTTTTATATCTGTTATGTTATCGGCTAAAACTTCCAGGAGTTCTAAGGAAACTTTCTGGTTTTCTTCCAGAATTCCCCGGAGCTCTGTTTTGGAGATCCCTGCCAGTTCAACATCCTCCAAGGCAACAGCAAATTCTTCATAGGGTAAATTGTCCAGTAGGGAATTAAATCCAAGAAAATCGTCTTCGCCATAGAGAGAGGTTATCAATTCTTTCCCTTGCTCATCCAGGGTATAACATTTTACCAGCCCTTTTAAGATAAGGTAAACAGCATTAGAATGCTCCCCAAGGCTATAGATGTTTTCCTCTTTTTTGAAAGTAACCAATTCACCGTGGTCATCAAAAAAGTTTTTGAGTTGATTCAGCGTCCTGATTTCGTTGGTCTTACGGTTTTTCTTGTGCCATTCTGCCCAGGCGCCGTTGAGCAGTTGTGCTTTTTTTAGGCGAACCTGAATAGCGTTTAGCAGTTCTTCTTCTTCAAAGGGTTTGGTAAGATAATCATCGGCCCCAAGATCCATACCTTTTCTAACATCCTTGTGTTCCGTTTTAGCGGAAACAAAAATAAAGGGAATATGACGCGTATCCTCATGCTCCGAGAGGTGTTCCAACACTTCATAACCATCCATCTCCGGCATCATGATGTCGCACAAAATTAAATCGGGGAGCTCTTTTTTAGCAAGTTGAACAGCCGTTTTACCATTGCCCGCCGGGAGTACCAAAAAGCCGGATAGGTCCAAAAGCTCTTCAATGTTTTCGCGTAAGGAGGTGTCATCTTCAACCAACAGGATTTTCTTCATACGATTCTATTTTGTTTGGTATTACCATGGTAAATCTGGAACCTTTTCCCAATTCACTTACGAAACCAATCTCCCCACCAAGATTATCCATATGTTGATTCACAATGTTTAAGCCTATTCCTGTACCCTGGGTTGTAAGCACATTACTTGCGCGGAAATACCGATCAAAAATAAAAGGCTGATCTTCTTTGGGAATGCCCATACCTTGATCCGTTACATGGATCAAAAGCGAAGCTTGTTGTTGTTCCACCAAAACCTCAATATTGGTATTCTCCGGTGAGTACTTTATCGCGTTGTGTACTAAATTGGATAAGGCAAGGCCCATGATCTTTTCATCAAAGCGAACAGTTACCCCATCAATATTCTCCGGATACAGAATACGTTGCCCTTCTTTTAACAGGGTATTTGAGCTGTAGACTACTTCATTGATCAGTTTGCTTAAGGGAAAACGGGTGAGGTTGTACTTTACTTTCCCTGTTTCCAAACGTTCAATAGATAAGAAGTCAGAAAGGATATTATCCAAATACTTTACTTTGGATTTGATGGTCTGGATATGCTTGTCCCGTTTCTCTTGTTGTTGTGTTTCCGTGTATTTAGACAGTAAGGAGATCGACGTCAAAATACTGGTTAGAGGTGTCTTGAATTCATGGGACACCAAGGACAAAAATTTGGTTTTAAGCTCGTTGAGTTCCTTTTCTTTAGCAAGCGCTTCCTGAAGTTGTAGGGTGCGTTCTTCTACGGTTCGCTCAAGGCGTTGGGTATAGTTTTTGCGTTCTGTGATATCCAGGGCAATAGCCACCCCTACCTGTCGCTTTCCCAGGGTAGACAATTGTAGATGTACCTCTACCGGGTACGAAGAACCGTCCTTCCGTTGGTGAATTGTTTCAAACTCGATCTTTTCTTTCCGCTTATGAAGCAGGGGCCAAACAAGTCTGGAATAGCTATCCGGATTTAGTTCCGATTCTACATCAAGAATGGACATCTTTCCCAATTCTTCAAGGGAATATCCAAGGTTGCGTTGTGCTCCGATGTTTACATTTAAAAAAGCGTATGATTCCGTTTCAAAGACGTAAATTTCGTTCAGGGATTCATCGAAAATGCGAAACCAGTGGCTTATGGTTTGCTCCGCTTTTTTGCGTTCCGTAATATCCACTACCAACGCCATCACATACTTTTTTCGGAGCAGGACAAAGGGATTTAGCCCGATTTCTAAAGGAAATTCCGAGCCATCCTTTCGGACACCATACAAGTCCAGTCCAAGTCCCATGCGCCGCTTTTTGCCCTTTTCAAGAAAAGTGGCAAAGTGGTTATCATGGATGCTATGTGCTTTTTTGGGAAGTAAGGAATTTAGCGGGATCCCGTTCAATTGTTGATTAGAATACCCAAACATGTGATTCGCGGCGGCATTGCTTGCCACTATTTGTAGTTTGCGGTCCACTATGAGGATCCCCTCAGAAATAGCTTCCGATACAATCCTAAAAATATCGTTTTCCTCAAATAGCTTCACTACTTAAATTTACGAAGTACATCCTGACCGCGATCATAAAAAAGACACTATCGTATTCGTAATTTTCCTCTTCAGTTCTTAAATTAAGGAAATGTTGGATGCAAAAAGGAAAACCGGGAAGGAATTTTATCAAAATCTGGGGAAACTCTTCTATGCTGTAGCTATAGTTGATAATAGTGTACATACCAGGGAGGTTGAACGTCTAAAAGAAGTGGTCCGTGAACATTGGTTGGAAGTGGATGATATCGAAGATGAGTATGGTACGGATGCGGCTTTTCAAATAGAGACCGTATTTGATTGGCTATTGGAATACGAAAAGGAGGGCGAAGCGTGCTATGAAGATTTTGAGGCCTTTTATTCAGAACATAAAATTCTTTTCACTACTGCAATACGAAACCTGACCATGACCACAGCGAGGGCTATTGCTGGTGCTTTTGCCGGAAGTAATAAGGCAGAACTGGTGTTTTTGGGAAGACTCCAATTGTTGCTTTCGACCTAATTAAATTTTGATCGTGAGGACAGGAAGTGTGGCGGTATTGGCCAGCTTTTCTCCGATACTCCCCATGAAAAAGTGTGCTAGCCCCCTTCTGCCGTGGGTCGGTAAAGCAACCAAATTTGCGGAAATACTTTTGGCGTAATTATAAATCCCTAATTCTATATTGTAATCGTTGTAAATAACGACGTGGACTTCCTTGCCCAAAGCGGTTACAAAACGCGCTATATCGTCCTGGATTTGGCTATCGCTCCTAAACCCTGATCCTACAGTATTGATATAGACGGATTTTAATGTTGCATTAAAAAGCCGGGCAAAGTTTTCCACTTTTTGGTACGCCAATACATATTCCGGCTGAAGGTCATTAGCAAATACAATGGTCCCGATGTCAAAGTTCGTCCTCTTTGATTTGATTACCAGGGTAGGGGTTTCTGATGTACGTACCACTTTTTCCGTATTGGAGCCCACAAAAAAGGTGCTTAAACCACTGGTGCCATGAGAACCCATTACGATTAAGTCTGCCTGCCGCTCTTGGGCTACTGCTGCGACTTCGGAAAAGTCCTTGAGGTTTTGAATAATGGTCTCTAGTACCATGCCTTTCAAGTAGGGTTTGTCCAGAAAAGCGGCCAATTTTTCACGTGCCAGTTTAAGGTAATACTTGACCTCTTCCTGCTCTTCCAATTCCGATTTGGCCAGTACAGAACCGGATACACCAATCATGTGAAAAAGGATAAGCTTTACTTTAAATCTCTTGGCAATATTGGCGGCAACTTCCAATGCGTATTCTGAATGTTCTGAGAAATCTACGGGTACTACTATTGTATTCATGAGATCGTTTTAGGAGGGTGACTTTCTTTTCTTCGAAAGATTTAGGGCTAAAGTAAACGGCTGTTCTGCGGCATACCATGACCTATGTCATTTTGTGAAATGGGAAGGAAATTCATCTTTGTAACAATTCAATAAAACGGCATGGCACTAAATTTCAATCAATACGCCTCCGAGGGAAATAGGTTTTTAAAGGAGTATACCAAAGCGATGAATCTAGGGGATAACACGGAAAAAGCCGGACGAATACTGCTATCGGTTTTACATGCGCTCCGGGATATCATTCCGGTACAGGAATCGCTACAATTTATGGCACAACTTCCTATGTTTTTAAAAGGGGCTTATGTACACGGGTGGAAAATAAGAGGAAAGAAAATGCGAATTAAACACATGGCTGACTTCCTCGATCTGGTGCGAAAGCACGATGGGGCAGCAGCTGTAAATGATTTTGAATATAGCGACGAGGTTGCCGAACAGTATGTCAAAACTACGTTTATCTATCTGCGAAAATATGTCTCCCTGGGGGAATTGGAGGATATTCGGGATTCGTTGCCCAAAGAATTGAAAAGCATGATCTATTCTAACCTGATGTTTTAAAGCGTTAGCAACAAAAATTAGAAACCATGAAAAAGCTATTGACCTTAGTAATAATTGTAGTAAGTACCAACGCAGTAGCCCAGCTTCCCAAAGGGCTAGATGAGGTGGCTCCCTATAGCGAAGGCCTGGCGGCAGTACGGCAAGGAAATCAATGGGCGTTTATGGATGAATCAGGAACCGTAGTGATCGACTTCAGGAGCGATATTTATTGGAATAAGGAGGCAAAAGCAAACGAGGACGGTGTGAAAGCTATAGCCTATCCAAAATTCTCCAATGGGCGTTGCCTAGTCGTAAAACTAGTGGACGAAATTCCGATATACGGTTTTATAGACGCCAAGGGAGATCTGGTAATTGAGCACCAATTTCTGAATGTAAGGCCATTTGAGGACGGGTTTACTACAGGAATAGTGTACGAAACCGTGTTAAGAGGGCAAAATGAATTTAAATTGAATATTTACGAATATAAATTCCATGAAGTGGTGATGAATGTGGATGGCGAAATCGTAGATTTTATGAACCGGAGATACAACATCCAGATGAAAAAACCGCGATATAAACTTCCTAAAATAGCATCCAAAATGCTGAATTCACAATTGGTAGCCTTTAAGAAAGCAGGAAATTGGGAATTGAAAAAACTCAATCTTTAACCGCGATAGTAACCGTTGGGTACAGTTTGATGTCAACCAAGAAATGGGTTTACTAATTTTTTCAAATAAATGATAAAGACGCTGTCCAGTTTAGCTGGACAGCCCTATTTTAGATTACCAGAAAGTTTTGTAACCAATATCACTGCAGACGCTCAGGAAAATGAATTACTTGCACCAATAATAACAATGACAACTATGAAAGTAGAACAGATTTATACGGGTTGTTTGGCCCAGGGGGCTTACTATATAGAAAATGATGGCGAGGCCGCTATTATAGACCCGTTACGAGAAGTAGCGCCTTATATTGCTATGGCGGAAGACCGAAAAGCAAAAATTAAGTACGTTTTTGAGACGCACTTCCATGCTGATTTTGTTTCCGGCCATGTGGATCTGGCAGCGCAAACAGGAGCGAAAATCGTTTACGGCCCAACCACTATGAAAACCGGGTTTGATTTTATTTCAGCCAAGGACGGCCAGGAATTTCAACTGGGTAAAGCGGTAATACGACTTATCCATACTCCCGGACATACCATGGAAAGCAGTTGCTTTTTGTTGATTGATGAAAATGGGAAACCCACTTCTCTATTTTCAGGGGATACTCTGTTTATTGGCGATGTGGGGCGTCCGGATTTAGCGCAAAAAGTGATTGCTGAACTTACCCAGGAAAAACTGGCGGGGCACTTATTCGATTCACTTCGTAATAAGATCCTACCGCTACCTGATGATGTTGTTGTATATCCCGGACATGGTGCGGGAAGTGCCTGCGGTAAGATGATGAGCGACGAAACAACGGATACCCTGGGTCATCAAAAGAAAACAAACTACGCACTGGATCCTAGTCTAAGCAAGGAGGATTTCATAGATAGTATTTTAACTGGTTTGACTCCCCCTCCGGGGTATTTTCCCCAGAATGTTTTGTTGAATATTAAGGGATATGAGCATATTGATACCGTAGTTGAAAAGGGAACTACCCCTTTAAGCGCAGCTGCTTTTGAAGCTGTCTTGGAGGAGTCCAAGGCCACCATCATTGATACTCGTGATGCCCAAAAGTACGCGTGGGGACATATCCCCAATTCCATAAATATTGGCCTGGATGGAAGTTTTGCAAACTGGGTGGGCACTACCATTGTTGATGTAAACACCCCTATCGTTTTTATCGCCGAGGCGGGAAAAGAGGAAGAAGTTGCCACCCGTATGGCACGCATAGGTTTTGATAACGCTTTAGGCTACTTAGACGGAGGTGTTACCGCCTGGGAAAAGACGGGTAGACTATTGTACAAGGTAAAGTCCATAAGTGCGGAGAAATTAGCTTCAATTATGGAAGAAGAACATGTGAATCTTTTAGATGTTAGAAGAAAAAGTGAGTACAATACGGAACATGTGCTTCATGCTGCTAACCTTCCATTGGACTATTACAAGAGCAATTTGTCTGAAATTGACAAAAACAAAATTTATTACGTGCATTGCCGGAGCGGATACCGGTCTATGGTGTTTGTTTCGTTACTGCGTTCTTTGGGCTACGAAAACCTGATCGATGTAAAAGGAGGGTTCAACGCAATGAAAGCCACTGGGAAATTTGATCTTTCAGATTATGTTGCGCCAACGACAATGCTGTAAATTCGAAGTGGATCCTAGTTGGGGATTCGTAACACAGCCGCATCTCCTATCATCTTTGAACAAAATGGGAGGAGAAGAACAGTTATGTATAAAGTACTAAAAAGGCCGCATAATCATGCGGCCTTTCTATTTGGTCAGGGGCGTTATGCCATTTCTCTTTCTTTTCTTCTGTTTTCTGCAAGCTTCTCGATCAAATCAGGTACTTTTTCAAAAGCAGCGGCTAAACCATGTGTTTTTCCAGCTTCTAAAAATGAAATCTCGTCACCTTTGGTGACTAAAAAGCCGATAGGTTCAATACCCATGCCAGCACCAGCACCCATTCCCTCTCCTTTACGGATTTTTCCTTCTACACCTTCACCGCCTCCTGAGCCAAAACCCATGCCCACTTTAATTACGGGGACACACAAAAATTCACCCAATTGAAATTGTTCTCCAACGATGGTTTCTGTTTTAGCTTCGGACTTGATAAATTCTGTGATCTTCTGTAAAAGTTCCTCAAAATGTAATTCCATGATATAAAATTTTAAAAGTGAATAAATGATTTAATAATGTTCCAGGGTCGACTACGTAGGTCTACTATCAGACAGTTCACACCTTGAAAATTGACACCACAAGGCAGGTAGAAATGATTGATAAAACCGAATATGGGGTACAGTTGCGCATTCTTTACATAGTTCCCGGTATCTATAGTAAGCCAAAACTCCTTTAGCTTAAATGATCGTAAAAACCGAAGCACCCATTTCCCTTTTTTCTTCAGTTTTTGGCGTGACGGTTTTGGTTTACTTTTCTTTTTGATCTTCTTTTTGCCGTTGTCCTTCTTTTTTAAAGGGTATAGAAAGAATTGATACCCAGGTATTCGTACACGAATACGTATGATTTCTAAAGGGTCCCCTTCCACATACGCCTTTACCAGATGGCCAACACTGGCGGTATAGGTTTTGCTGTTGGTATTAATGTATAACCGTAATGGAATGAGTAAAAGACCAATTAGAAGTAGCAGCAGCAGACCTAAGACTATCACTAACCACATGTTCTTTTTGTGCAAAAGAAATCATGATCCGGTCAGTTCACAATGATCTGAATCATTCAGGGGAATAGGCTTTTAGGTGCACTTTATTCTACCCCTTTTTGGTAACGACCATAAAGGCTATTTTACACCCTATCAGAGTGAAAAAAAGGCTACCTCCTAATTGGAGTTAGCCAAAGGAAACTATTTTGGAAATGCGAGTTCCTGGGGAGGGTTTAAGTTAGGTGTACTTAGGCTATCTCAAACCGGGAGGGGTCGTTGTAAGTTTCGGCGAATCCTGCACGAACATTTTTTGCATTAAAAACCAAAAGGGGAATGGTGATCCTCTGCTCCATGGTACGTATCACGTCTTTATGGAAAAGCTTATCATGCCAGGAAGGATGCTCTCTTTCCAGCATGACCAGCATGTCCGGAATTTCCTTTTCGATACTCTCTCGCAAACCATCG
>JANQHL010000232.1 GCA_028277085.1 Flavobacteriaceae bacterium | reverse complement strand
TGTCCGTTTACTCCAGTGGGTTCAAATAAAGAAGGGAGGGTTCCACTCGCAATAATTGCCCCTGGCAAATATCCATGATCCAGGAGCACAGGCTTTCCTGTTTCGATATTGGTGGCGATACAAAGAAAAGGTATGGGGAGTTGGTTAAAGTCGCTAAGGTCCTTTACATGGTACAATAGCCGAACAAACTCATTATAAATGTTTTGGCCGCCGGAGATTGCTTGCGGGAAGGATACTTTAAAATTGTTAAAAGGGAGGGTAATTGCATACCTTTCCGAATCTTCCTTCTCATAAAATGTCTTGGCACTCCTGGGAACGTTATCTTGAATCAGTTCAGACAAGTTGGTATTGCGAAAAATTGAATCTAACTCGGTAGCGGAATATCCTGCAGCATAGAGCCCACCGACTATTGCTCCCATACTGGTCCCACCGACAAAATCGAGTTTCACTCCTGCCTCCTCAATGACTTTTAGTGCTCCTATATGCGCTAGCCCCTTAGCCCCGCCACCGCTTAGGACCAGGCCAACTTTGGGCTGTTCCTGGGCAAAAAAGAACTGTGATAGTAAAAGCGTAGCAATACCGATCAATACCTTTTTTTTCATACCGCTTTTAATGAAAAGATTCATATACTTTCTTTGCCTTTGCCATACCAATAGCTATTGCCAGACTTTCCACAGAGGCTTCC
Source organism: Flavobacteriaceae bacterium (assembly GCA_028277085.1). Taxonomy (GTDB): domain Bacteria; phylum Bacteroidota; class Bacteroidia; order Flavobacteriales; family Flavobacteriaceae; genus Croceivirga. Next base: position 26,108 of record JANQHL010000232.1, on the reverse strand, counting down.
CTGATCCGTTTTACCGACTTAAAGCGCTTTAACAGTTGTTGCGCTGTCTTCGCTCCTATGCCCTCAATATCTTCTAATTCCGAATTTATTGCCGCCTTGCTTCTTTTGCTTCTATGAAAAGAAATGCCAAAACGATGAGCTTCGTTGCGTAGTTGTTGAATAATTCTTAGCGTTTCAGACTTTTTATCTAGATATAAGGGTATCGGATCTTCCGGGAAATAGATCTCTTCCAGTCTTTTGGCAATTCCGATTATTGCAATTTTTCCCCGGAGTCCTAGAAGCTCCAAACTCTTTAATGCAGCGGAGAGCTGGCCTTTTCCGCCATCTACAACGATTAGTTGTGGTAAGGATTCTGCTTCGTTTAAAAGCCTTTTATATCTCCTGAAAACAACTTCTTCCATGGAGGCAAAATCATTGGGACCTTCCACGGTTTTAATGTTAAAATGACGATATTCCTTCTTTGAGGGTTTCCCATTTTTGAATACCACACAAGCCGCCACGGGATGTGTCCCCTGCATGTTGGAATTATCGAAACATTCTATGTGACGGGGCTCTTCAGCTAACCTAAGATCCGCTTTCATCTGTGAAAGGATCCGTTTGCTATGCCTATCCGGATCTACAATTTTCATTTGCTTGAAGCGTTCTTGTCGAAACATTTTCGCATTCTGAAGGGAGAGCGCTAGTAGCTTTTCTTTATCACCTAGTTTTGGAAGGCTAATCTTAACAACTTCTTCCAGTTCCAGCGGAAAAGGAAGATAGAGCTCTTTGGAGGTGGAAGAGAATCGTTGTCTGATATCAGTTATTGCCAGCCGTAGCAGCTCTTCATTACTTTCATCGAGCTTTTTTTTGATCTCCATCGTGTGCGAACGGACAATAGAGCCATGGGATACCTGCAAAAAATTAACATAAGCATGTGTTTCATCGGAAAAAATTGAAAACACATCAACATTGCTAATTTTTGGATTGACAATGGTAGATTTTACCTGGTAGTTTTCCAGGATATCTATTTTTTCTTTGACACGTTGTGCCTTTTCAAACTCCATTTCTGCGGCCAGGGTCTTCATTTGGTGCTTGAAATACTGCAGCGAACTCTTGAAATTCCCCTTAATAATTGCCCTGATATCATCTATTTGCCTATGATAGTCTTCTGCAGTTTGCAGCCCCTCACAAGGAGCATTACAATTTCCTAGGTGGAATTCCAAACAGCGTTTGTATTTTCCACCATCGATCTTTTCGTGAGAAAGATCGTAATTACATGTTCTCACCGGATAGACACTTTTTATAAGCTCTAAAAGCGTCCTTACCGTTCGCATGCTGGTATAAGGGCCAAAATACTCGGAACCGTCTTTGATCAGTTTTCTTGTAGGAAAAATTCTTGGAAAGCGCTCATTCTTTATGCAAATCCATGGATAGGATTTATCATCCCTTAGCATCACATTGTATCGGGGCTGGTGCTTTTTTATCAAACTGTTTTCCAGCAACAGGGCATCGGACTCTGAGGGCACAACAATATGTTTGATAGTTACTATTTTTTTGACCATTACCCTTGTTTTTCCATAGTCGTGGTTTTTGGTGAAATAGGAAGAAACCCTTTTTTTAAGATTCTTTGCCTTGCCTACGTATAAGAACTTCTCATCTTTATCATAAAACTGATAGACTCCCGGGGTATTGGGAAGTGCACTTAACTGTACTTCAATAGGAATATTGGGCATTCTACAAATATGAAATGTAGTCCTTTTTTGGAACTTCAAATTACTATGTTTTTTACCAAAAACAGAAGATATTCGGATTTTTTAAGGGAGTCTGCAAATACATGTAATACTATTTGCCCTGCGTACCATACACTTGTTTAAGAGGGGTGATTTGCTATGCCCGTTGTTAAATTTTTGGTAAAAAAAGCGCAGTTCACCGACAAAATGATGCATTTCATAGGAAATATGATGAAAAATTCTTTATCTTTAGGACAAATTAAAGTTAACACATGGAGAATTATATCATTGTGTTGGGAATGTATTTGATTTTGATGCTGTTCTTCAAAATCTATTACGCTGTCTCTACCAGAGATTAGTGTAAATTTAGCTGCAAAGTTTCCCCAAAAACACGCCTATTATTTTTATGATCTACACTAAGTAGATGCTGAAAGCCGAGCTTAGAAACAAGTACCGAAAAAAAAGAAATCTACTTACCTCTAGCTCAGTAAGTAATAACAGTTCTAAGATTGCCAATAAGGTATTAAATGTACCTATTTGGCATTTTTTTTATTACCATATTTTTTTATCCATTACCCAAAATAAGGAAGTAGACACCTCCTTCATATTGCCGATATTACAAGGAAAAGATAAAAATATTGTGGTATCCAAGACTCAAAAAGGAAGATTGCTGGAACACTTTTTACTACTGGATAATACTCCGATAAAAAACAATCATCTCAATATTCCGGAACCGGTAGATGGCGTCAAAATAAAGGAAAGCTCCCTGGATGTGGTATTTGTGCCCCTACTGGCTTTTGATAGTAATGGCCATCGTGTGGGGTATGGACAGGGCTATTATGATGTATTTCTAAGAAAGTGTAGGCCGGATATCATAAAAATTGGGCTGTCTTTCTTCGAAGCTGAGGACGTAATTACAGATATTACGGCGGATGATGTTGCGTTGAATTATTGCGTTACCCCGGATATGATCTATAGCTTTTAATACCACTATTTACTTTTCCCAAATGCCTTCTTGTTGAAAACGATAAGAATACCTACCCCAACACTAATTGCGGCATCCGCTATGTTAAAAATAGGTTCAAAAAAACGAAAACTCTTTCCCCCAAGACCTGGTACCCACTCGGGCCATGTAGTATCAATAAGCGGGAAATACAACATGTCTACCACCTTGCCATAAAACAATTTCCCATAAGGTTTCTCCGCAAAAAAATTAGCTACGTGGTTTTCACTGCCGTTAAAGATGGTGCCGTAAAACACAGAATCAATAATGTTTCCAACAGCGCCCGCAAATATCAACGAAACGGCAAGAATAAGCACATTGGGAGATTTCTTCTTGATGATATCATATAACCAATACCCAATACCAGTGATAGCAAAAAGACGGAAAATAGTTAGAAAAAGTTTACCGGCCGACTCTGAAATGGGAAGGATATCGCTCAACTTCGTACCCCATGCTGCCCCTTCGTTTTCAATAAATAGAATTTTAAACCAAGAGAAAACCTCGATTGATTCTCCAAGTACAAAATTCGTTTTAATGTATACCTTGCTGATTTGATCCACTAATAACACAAGGAAAATTATTAGCAAAGACTTCTTTAGATTCATCTTCATGCACTAATCGGCCGCAAAAATAGCTAATTATTTTGTGGTGATATTCACCCAAATATCGCCTTCTATTGAATATAAATTATAGTTATAGTCCCCTGAAGGCACATTACCTTTGTGGATTTTCCCATATTTCGTGTTAGCCGCTACCACCCCTTTTGTTTGCATTAATCTGATCTCTCCGGTTTGCGTCTTGACAGCTGTATTTTCGGCTTGTGAATGCAGAAAACAGTTCCCATCGGCCACCGAAATATCCAGTGCCCGGTAAATGCCTTCTGCTTTGACATTACTATATGTGCCGTAGAGTTGTACCTGGGAATATTCCGGGAGAAGCACAGCTAGGGAAATGGAAACTACCTTATGGGCACTTAATTTGTCATTGGGGGCTTTAAAACTGGGGAGAAAACCTGCACTGACCAGGATGTTGTCACCATCTTCTTCCAGTTTTACCGCGAGGTCTTTTGCATATTCTCCCTCAATGGAAGCCTCTACAACAAGTTCGTTTCCTGTGGTGGTTTTAAGATCTATGGCATAGCAGTTAACACCATCAATATGGATATACTGCTTTTCTGCATTGATAATTTTTTTGCTGATCTTTTTTTGGCAAAAAACCACAACAGGCAGTAGAAGAATAGCTAAAAAAACCAGGGATCTTCTCATACCGGTAGAATACTAAACCTTTTATTTCTGCATGTTCTTGGCTTCTATGCTCAGGGTAGCATGAGGAACCAGCTTAAGACGCTCTTTATTGATGAGTTTTCCTGTAACTCTACAGATGCCGTATGTTTTGTTTTCTATTCGAAGAAGCGCATTTTTCAAATCCCGAATAAACTTTTCCTGGCGGATTGCTAATTGCGTATTCGCTTCCTTACTCATTGTCTCAGAACCTTCTTCAAAAGCCTTAAAGGTAGGTGACGTATCGTCGGTACCATTATTACCGTCATTCATGTAAGAACTTTTGAGCAAATCCAAATGTTTCTGAGCCTTTTCTATTTTGGCTTCGATGAGTTCCTTAAACTCTGCCAAGTCCTTATCGGAATATCTTACTTTTATATCTTGTGCCATTTTTTAATGTTTTTGAATGAATAGTTTGGTATGTACTTCATCAAAGACCACTTCAGTGCCTTCGTCCAATTTTTCCTCAAGGTCAAGGACAGCTGTCAGTGTTTCGCTTTTTAAATAATCAGCATTACCCGCTATTGCCTTTTCCACGTGACCGTCTTTCAAAATTTTAAGCGCTATCTTATCCGTCACTTCCAATCCAGATTCTTTTCTTAGGTTTTGGATGCGGTTTACTAATTCTCTGGCGATTCCTTCATTTCGAAGCTTTTCATCGATTGTGATATCCAAAGCAACGGTTAACGGCCCAGAGGTTGCCACCAGCCATCCCTCAATATCCTGGGAAGTGATCTCTACATCGGATAACTGTAAGATAATGTTTTTATTTTCCAATGAAAGGGTTATTTCGCCTTCTTGTTCAATTTTTTGGATATCCTTCTGTTCCAAATTCCCGATTACCATCGAAATCGCTTTCATCTCTTTACCGTATTTCGGTCCTAAAACCTTGAAATTCGGTTTGATTCGCTTCACCAAAATTCCCGAAGCATCATCTAGCAGTTCCAATTCTTTAACATTTACTTCTGACCTGACAAGGTCGGCAACAGCCTCGATGTCCTTTCGTTGTTTTTGGTTCAGCACAGGAACGATCACTTTTTTTAGTGGCTGCCTTACCTTGATTTTTTCCTTCTGACGTATGGAGAGCACGAGAGAAGAGATATTTTGTGCCATCTGCATCTTCTCCTCAAGGGAAGTATTCACTGCCTTGGCTTCAAATGCAGGAAAAGTAGCCAGGTGAACACTTTCAAAGCCTTCTTTTTGGACCACGCTATCCAAATCCTTGTATAACCGTTCCGCGAAAAAAGGTGCCACCGGAGCCATTAGTTTGGCAGCAGTAACCAAACATTGGTATAAGGTCTGATAGGCAGAAATCTTGTCTTTCTGATAGTCGCCCCCGCCAGAATGACTTTGTCGGGCTGGTTTCCAAAAACGCCTCCTGCTTAAACGAACGAACCAGTTGCTTAGATTTTCCTGCACAAAGTGCGAGATCGCTCTGGTAGCTTTGGTAGGCTCATAATCGGAATACGCGGTGTCTACCCTTTTAACTAGGGAGTTCAATTCCGACAAAATCCACTGATCCAATTCCGGTCTTTCCTCAAAAGGGATTTCCTTTTCTGAGTAGGTAAACCCATCGATATTTGCGTAGAGGGCAAAAAAGGCATAGGTGTTATACAAGGTGCCAAAAAACTTTCGTTTTACTTCGGCAACGCCTTCAAGATCAAATTTCAAATTATCCCAGGGATTGGCATTGGAAATCATGTACCACCTTGTGGCATCGGCACCATGTGTCTTCATGGTTTCAAAAGGGTCTACGGCATTCCCGAGGCGCTTGGACATTTTCTTTCCCTCTTTGTCTAAAACCAGGCCATTTGAAACGACATTTTTATAGGAAACCGAATCAAAAACCATAGCGGCTATAGCGTGCAAAGTGTAGAACCATCCTCGGGTTTGATCTACGCCCTCCGCAATGAAATCTGCTGGAAATGCTTCACCTGCATCGATCATTTGTTTGTTTTCAAACGGATAGTGCCATTGCGCATACGGCATTGAACCACTATCGAACCATACGTCGATAAGGTCAGACTCCCGCGTCATAGGTTTTCCGGAAGGGGAGACAAGCACAATGCTGTCTACGATATTCTTATGAAGGTCAACTTTTTCATAGTTTTCCTCATCCATATCTCCTACAACGAAGTCAGCAAAAATATCCTTATCCATAAATCCGGCGGCAACAGATTGCTGCATTGCCGCTTTTAGTTCCGCTACAGAACCGATAATCAATTCTTCTTTGCCATCTTCTGTTCTCCAGATAGGCAGCGGTACTCCCCAATACCGGGAACGTGAAAGATTCCAATCATTGGCGTTGGCCAACCAATTACCAAAACGCCCTTCTCCGGTAGACTTGGGTTTCCAGTTAATGGTTTGGTTCAGCTCGAACATACGGTCCCGGACGTCCGTAACCTTGATAAACCAGGAATCCAGGGGATAGTAGAGTATGGGTTTATCCGTACGCCAACAGTTCGGATAACTATGCAAATACTTTTCAACCTTAAAGGCTTTGTTTTCGATCTTTAGTTTGATGGCAATTTCTACGTCTATTGACTTTTCCGGAGCGGTGCCTTCCTCGTAGTATTCGTTTTTCACGTACTTCCCGCCAAATTCCTTCAGTTCCGGTCGGAATCTACCCTGTAGATCCACCAGGGGAACAGGGGTACTGTTCTCATCCAAAACCAACATAGGAGGTACCGGGGGTTCCGCTTGCTTCGCTACCATAGCGTCATCCGCTCCAAAGGTAGGTGCCGTATGAACAATACCAGTACCATCTTCCGTGGTAACAAAATCACCCGCAATTACCCGAAAGGCATTTTCCGGATTTTGGCAGGGTAGCACATAATCGATCAATTGCTCATAGCGAATGCCCAAAAGGTCCTTCCCTTTACAGGTTAATACAATCTGTAAGGGGATTTTTTTACTATCCGGAGTAAAGTTGGCAAAATCATCTTCCGATGTAGCACTGTAAAACTTTGCTGAAAACTGTTTTTCCAGTAAATTTTTGGCAAGGATTACATGGGTTGGTTCAAAGGTATATTGGTTAAATGTTTTCACCAATACATAGTCTATTTTGGGCCCAACGGTTAACGCGGTATTTGAGGGCAAGGTCCAGGGCGTGGTTGTCCAGGCCAGGAAGTAGATGCCCCCGGAAAATTCTGTTAAGAATTCCGGTAAACTGTCCTTTTTAGCTTTAAATTGAGCGGTCACCGTGGTATCCGTAACATCTTGATAGGTCCCTGGCTGGTTCAACTCATGGGAACTTAAGCCGGTTCCCGCTTTTGGGGAATAGGGTTGAATAGTATATCCTTTATACAACAGTCCTTTGTCATACAGCTGTTTCAGCAACCACCAAACGGACTCCATATACTTAGACTTGTAGGTAATGTATGGATCTTCCATGTCTACCCAATAGCCCAATAGCTCAGTCATTTCGTTCCAGACATCCGTGTAACGCATCACTGCCTTTTTACAGGCCTCATTGTAATCTTCGATCGAAATTTTTGTGCCAATATCCTCTTTGGTAATGCCCAGCTCTTTTTCTACGCCCAACTCAATCGGGAGGCCATGAGTATCCCATCCTGCTTTACGTTTAACCTGATAGCCTTTCATGGTTTTGTAACGTGGAAAGATATCTTTGATAGTGCGGGCCATAACATGGTGAATGCCCGGCATACCATTTGCAGATGGCGGACCTTCGTAAAAGACATAATTCTCCTTTCCTTCTCGAGTGGTCACACTTTTTTCAAAAATGTTTTCCTGCTTCCAGAAGGACAAGATTTCTTTGGCTATTTCCGGGAGCTCAAGTCCCTTATACTCTGCAAACTGCCTCATACCAATTGTGCACGTTTAAAGGTTGCAAAATTAAAAATTTAAGTCGAATTATTAGGGTTTTACAGGGGCCGTCATTTGGGAAACAATGAAAACCATTGTCCGGTAGAAAAAAGGACCGTTTTGGTCAGTTTAGGACACCACCGCCGTTACTTTCAGTCAGAACTGATATCCTAATCCCAGGATAAAGTTGAACCCCGGGGCAACAATTCCCGAGGAATACGGTCGATATCTTTGATCCGAGATATTCTCCAACGCAAAATTGGCATGAAAGGCATTGGAAAACTGGTATTTAGATCTAAAATTTAGAGTGTACCAGGAGGGGGAAAACGGATTGCCGTTAGCGTCTTCCGCATAGATAAAGGGTTTATTTCGTTCTGAAAACGCCAGATCTTCAAAGGAGATCTCACCGTTGTAATTCAAAAAGAAATCTGCCATTAAACGGTCGTTTTTCCAAATGAGATGGGCATCTGCAAAAGTAGGAGCAACATGGCGCGCTGGGGAATCAGTGCCATCGTCATCTTCCTCAATTCCTTCCGTTAGGGTAAGATTGCCCAGAAAGGACCATTCCTTCCCCATAAAAGCTTCTACGCCAAACTCAAAACCGTAAACATAAGCGTTGGCGGCATTTTGTATTGCCTGTACATTACTCAATTCGCCATTATATTCTATCTGTGTTTGACCTGCAAAAGTGAAATCCCTGCGTACCAGTGCATCGACCAGGTAGGTATAGTACGTAGAAGCTTTCACAACCAATTTGTCCTCAAAATTTTTACGGATCCCTAAGTCTGCACTATACGCATATTCCGGGTCTAGCTGAGGATTTGGTACCACTACAGACCCGGGCTCGGAATCGAACACTTTTCCAATATCATCAATATTGGGGGCCCTAAATGCGGTAGATCCGTTTAAGGTGATCTGAAGATTTGCAGAGGGAAACCAACTAAACCCAAGGCTTCCGGTTAACGCTCCTGTGATCAGGTCCGCTTCGGTGAAGGGAAACGGAAAAAAGGTATCATCAAACTTGGCATCTACCCATACCTGGCTGTATCGTAAACCGGATAGTACCGTAAAATTGGGCCGGAAACGATATTCTCCGTTAACATAACCCGCGAACGTTTGCCAGGTGGCTCCATCGGGATATCTGGAAGGAGCTGGTGCTGTTTCATCAGTGGTAATATCGGTCTGGCTTCCTTTCGAATTTACCTTGTTAAACAAATACTCTGCCCCGTAGTACAAACTTAAGGCTCCAATTTTTTTGTTTTCAAAATCCAGATTAAAGGAAAGCGCATCTAGCTTTTCCCTTGTAGTAAAACGCACCGGATCTTGAAACCTTCGATCATTTCTGCTTTCTTCAAAAAATTGATAGGCAGCGGTAAACTTGAGTCCACTGTAGAATCTGTTTTTCCCTTTTTGGAGGATTTGCGCATTACCCATAAACCATTTCTGAGGACCATAGAACCATTCTGCTGAGCGGAGGCCGGTCCCGTCACTATTGGGCCGGATCAGTCGGTCAAACCTGGAAAAATCTGTAGTCTCAGAATAATACAGCCCCATGTTGTAATCCCAATCGCTATTGGGTCGTAAGCTGAATTTTTGCATAAGATTGATCTGGTTATAACCCGAGGGAACCTGAACTCTAGGATTCGAATTGGGGATGATAACGTCCTCACCATTTTGCCGGGCCACGCTTGTATTTCGCAAATACGACTCGGGGCCGTGAGATCCCATGCGCAAATCTCCAAAATTATTGTAGGTAACACTGGTGTGCGAAGCCCATTTCTGATGGCCTAAGTTAAAGTCAATATGACCGGTATTCTCATTATTTGCTGTAGCAATCCGGTAATAGGCATTGCCGGAAAAGGCAAGACTATCCGTATACGAAAATCGTGGCTCCCTGGTGAAAAAGTTCATTACCCCACCGACGGCATCACTACCATAGATTACAGAACCGGGACCAAAAATGACTTCGGTATTCTTGATACTAAAGGGGTCAATAGAAATTACATTTTGTACGTTGCCCCCTCGGAAAATTGCATTATTCATCCGTACACCATCTACGGAGATCAACACCCGATTAGTGGCAAATCCACGGATCATGGGACTTCCACCGCCTAACTGACTTTTCTGTACAAATACTTGTCCGCTGCTTTGTAAGAGATCTGCCGCTGTTTGCGGATTGTTAAAGGCGATAGATCTAGCGCTCATTGTAGCAATTTTTTGTGGCACATCCTTTCGTTGTTGTTCCCATTTGGAAACCGACATTACTACTTCCTGCAATTGCTCCGGCCGCATTTCAAGATAAACACGACTCCCCTTTCTAATAAGCTGTTTTTTCGTGGTTATTATCGGGAGATAACTTAGATGCCTGATGGTGATCTTTTCGTTGCTATTGAAAATTCCCAAATCACATTTTCCATTCAGATCGGAAATAGTGGTTTTGGATTTATCTGCATTAAAGAGGGCTACATTGGGAACAGGAGATCCCGAGTCCGCATCTAAAAGTGTAATTTTTTGTGCAGCAACTTGTAGAAATAGTAGCAGAAAAAGGGAAACTATTCCGTTTCGCATATCAATTAAACACTGCATTTAAAATTGTAAGGGACTTGGGTATTCTGAATCCCTGCAAATGTAGTTCAAAATACAGAAGCACTTTTTTTAACAATTCCTGACGAAGGTTTCTGGTTATTTTTATCGGGAAAAGTGCATCAAAATTTATGCCCAAAAATTTTCTAAAATAGTTGAGAAGATCACCCTCCAAAACCGGGTTGAGGGAAGGCTTGCCAATGAAGTTGCCTTCCAGGAGATCGAAATAGGGCAGGTGCTGCTGTGTTACCTCCGGATAAAAGCCTAAGTAAGCCGTGAGTTGAATGAGAAAAAGCAGGTGAAAGTTAGAAACCTGATCATTCATGTCTAACCAATGTAGTGCATACTCCAGGTAATTGAAAAGCGGAATGTTTTTTTCTTCTTCCTGGATGACATTGTTTAGGATTTCGGCCAAAAACAACACAATACTATTTTTGACAATTTCAGTGTGTAGTGTCTTATAGGGATACACTACTTTGGCTTCTCGTATACGCTCCAAAGTCCCCTTGTTTTTGTGGGTGGCTACAATTTCCAGTTGCATCAAGGGTTGAAAAAGTCCCGCCCGGACTTTCCCTTTTCGGGAAGTAAGTACACCTCTCAGTAAATAGGATTTTACCCCATCCGAAGCAGTAAATGCCTTTACAATAAGGCTGGTATCTCCATATTTGATTGCGGAAAGGACAATGGATTTAGTGGTTACGGTCATAGTTAATGCTAGAGGTAATAGCTGACCATAAATTTATTTCGCTTTGTCCAACTGGCAAACCAATTGTTTAGCGAATCCTGTTGTCTAGACCACTCCTTGGGCTAACATGGCATCTGCCACCTTAACAAAACCGGCAATGTTGGCCCCTTTTACATAATTACAATAGCCTGTTTCATCTTTCCCGTAGGTTACGCATGATTCATGAATATCATTCATAATGCTCTTCAAGCGCTCATCCACTTCTTCCCGGGTCCAACTAATCCTTAAAGAGTTTTGTGACATCTCCAAACCAGACGTGGCTACACCACCGGCATTGGAGGCTTTACCGGGAGCAAAAAGGATCTTTGCTTCATGAAACGCGTGTATGGCTTCCGGAGTAGAGGGCATATTTGCACCCTCCGCAACCGCAATACAGCCGTTTTTCAAAAGGGTTTTAGCATTGTTACCATCCAACTCGTTTTGGGTGGCGCAAGGTAGGGCTACATCGCAAGGTACTTCCCAGGGGTCTTTGCCCTTATGGTATTCTGCACTAGGGAAGTGTTCCGCATACTCATAAATTCTACCTCTACGATTATTTTTGAGGTCCTTTACCCAAGCTAATTTTTCGGTAGTAATACCTTCTTTATCTACTATATAACCACCGGAGTCAGAAAGGGTCAATACAGTGCCGCCCAGTTGAATGACTTTTTCCGCAGCGTACTGGGCTACATTTCCGGAACCGGAAATAACTACTTTTTTGCCATCAAATGAATCTCCTTGGGTTTTTAGCATACTATCGGCAAAGTATACCGTTCCATAGCCTGTAGCTTCAGGCCGAATCAGGGAGCCCCCCCAAGTGAGCCCTTTCCCGGTCAATACCCCGGTAAATTCGTTTTTAATTTTTTTATACTTACCGAAAAGAAATCCAATTTCACGAGAACCAACTCCGATATCTCCGGCAGGAACATCGGTATAGGGCCCGATGTGACGACAGAGTTCCGTCATAAAGGCATGGCAAAAACGCATTACTTCATCGTCTGATTTGCCTTTTGGATCAAAGTCAGAACCCCCTTTACCGCCGCCCATAGGAAGCGTGGTCAAGCTATTCTTAAAAACCTGTTCAAAGGCCAGAAACTTCAGTACACTTGCATTGACTGTAGGGTGAAAACGTAAGCCACCTTTGTACGGGCCGATGGCAGAATTCATTTGGATACGATACCCGCGATTTACGTGTATCTCACCGTCATCGTCCACCCAGGCAACCCTAAATGAGATAAGTCGTTCCGGTTCCACCATGCGAAGCAAAATGTTTTTCCCGTGGTAAATATCTTGTGTTACGATATAGGGAATTACGGTTTCCGCTACTTCTTGCACTGCTTGAATAAACTCTGACTCATGACCATTTCTGATCTTCACCTCATCCATAAAGGCTTTAATCTTTGCTTCCATACTGGATTGATAAATTATTGGTTTTGGTCCCTAAAAAAGGGTTGTTTTTACCGATTCTGAAATTTGAGGGCAAAAATATGTTATTTCCGAAATTAAATGGGGAGATTTTGAAAAATTTGCAATTTCATTTATCCGATAGCCTGTTCAAGATCTTCAATAAGGTCGTTGCTGTCTTCAATCCCAACGCTTAAACGGATAAGGGCATCTACTACGCCGCTTTTTTCACGTTCTTCCTTTGGGATACTAGCATGGGTCATACTTGCCGGATGTCCGGCCAGACTTTCCACCCCGCCCAGGGATTCTGCCAGGGTAAACACCTTGAGGGCTTCAACAATTTTGACGGCCTCTTCAAAACTACCTCCTTTGGGGATAAAGGAAATCATTCCGCCAAAATCGTCCATTTGTGCTTTGGCAATGTCGTGATTGGGGTGATCTTCGAAACCCGGCCAGTATACCTTTTCTATTTTCGGGTGATTCTGTAAATATCGGGCAATAGCCGCTCCATTTTCACTATGCCGTTGCATACGGACATGGAGTGTTTTGATGCCGCGAAGCGTAAGAAAACTGTCCATGGGGCCACAAACTGCGCCGCTGGCATTTTGAAGGAAATACAATTTATCAGCTAGCGCTTTGTCCTTCACCACCAAGGCCCCTACTACAACATCGCTATGCCCTCCCAGATACTTGGTCGCCGAATGCATCACAATATCAGCCCCTAAATCCAGGGGACGTTGAAGATAAGGGGTGGCAAAGGTGTTGTCCACAGCTAACAACAACTTATTCTCTTTGGCTAAGGCAGCCACGGCTTTGATGTCAATAACATTCATCATTGGGTTGGTAGGGGTCTCCACCCAGATGAGTTTGGTTTTATCGGTAATCTTTTCGGCAATGCTTTCTACATCTTGCATCCCAATGAAATGAAAGGTGATACCAAACTTTTCGAAAACCTGACGGAACAAACGGTAGCTACCGCCATACAAATCGTTTGTGGAGATCACCTCATCGCCGGGCGCTAATAATTTTATTACCGCATCTATGGCCGAGAGGCCACTGGCGAATGCAAGCCCATAATTTCCGTTTTCAATACTGGCTAAAGCATTCTCCAAAGCCGTTCGTGTTGGATTGGCACTTCTGGAGTACTCATAGCCCTTATGTCCCCCAGGGGTGGTCTGCGCATAGGTGGAGGTTTGATAAATAGGAGGCATCACTGCTCCGTAAGCGGCATCAGGCTGTTGTCCTCCATGAATTGTTTTGCTGTTAAAATGTAGTTCTTTTTTGCTCATGAAACTCTGTTCGGAATTTTGCGATAAAATTACACTTTTACGGCTCGGGCTAGTGCCATAATGCTTCCCAAATGTAGGCCTTCGTGAAAAACGTTGAAGGCAATGGCATCTTCAACCGAATTCAGCGGAACCTTTGGGGAGGTCATATAGGAATCGTATTGTTGAAAGCGCTTATCTTGATAATCCTTTTCTGTCTTTTCTATGGTGGAAAACAATAGTGCTTTTAGTTCTTCTTGTTCGTCTTCAGTAGGAGCACCTATGGGGAAAGTTCCTTTTTGGTAGCCGCTAACCCATGTATCCGAAAGGTTTAGCGGTAGATCACTACGGCCATATACTAACTTTTGTTGTGTAACCACTATATGTGCGACGTTCCACCAAATGTTGTTGTTGAACCCTTGCGGAATTTTTGTCAATAGTTCGATCGGAACGTTGTCTAGGTACTTGAAAAGTATTTTTCGGTGCTGTCGGGTGATGGTAAAAAGTTGCTCCATGATAAAAGAAAGTTAAACACATCTAATATTCTAAATATGTAAATATGTTTTCTATATTTGTGGTATGAATATAGTGGAAATTAGCAAAGTACTTTCGAACAACACCCGGGTAAAAATTTTACAATGGTTAAAAGATCCGGAGGCAAATTTTCCCCAACACCAGGAAATTGATCATTTTAATGACGGGGTATGTGTTGGCTATATCCAGGACAAAGCCGGACTTTCACAGTCCACAATTTCTACCTACCTCGGTGTGATGCAACAGGCCAATCTTGTGATTCCCACGCGTCATGGCAAATGGACATATTACAAAAGGAATGAAAAGGTGATTCAGGAATATGTAACATCCTTAACGACAGCGCTATAAAAATTTTAATCATTCATATCGATAAATAGCGAAAAATAAATATTATGGAAAGTGCAATGTGTTGTAGCATACCCTATGCGGAAGGGAACAAAGACTGCAAAAGACCCCCTAAATTCATTCGGATACTGAATAAAATTCGAATTTTGGGAGCAGAAGACATGTCCAGAACAAAATAATCGCAAATGAAGACAATTGGCCTTATTGGAGGGATGAGTTGGCAGTCCTCCAAATTTTATTACGAATATCTTAATCGACTGGTTGCCGAACAATTGGGGGGGTCGCATTCCGCCAAGATCCTTATGAGCTCGGTTGATTTTTCAGGGATCGAAAAACTGTCTTTTGAAGATAATTGGGAAGCAATCGGGGAACAAATGGCTGTGGAAGCTAAAAAGCTTCAGAATGCGGGAGCGGATATTGTGGTTCTTGGAACCAATACGATTCATTTGGTAGCGCCATACATTGAAAAGGCAATTACCGTCCCTTTCTTGCATATTGCCCGGGCTACCGGGAATGCCATCGCTGCAAAAGGTGTGAAAAGGGTGGGCTTGTTGGGCACCCGGTTTACTATGGAAAAAGATTTTTATACAGGGATTTTGCAAGACGAATTTGATTTGGAAGTTGTTGTTCCCAATGCCACGGAGCGGGACTATCTCCAGGAGCTGATCTATAATGAATTGGTAAAAGGGGAGTTCTCAACAGCGGCAAGGGAGCAATGCGTTCGTATCATTCAAAAGCTACAAGAGCAAGGTATTGAGGGGGTGATTTTAGGGTGCACCGAGTTGCCCATTCTAATTCCGGATTCAGCGGTAACTCTCCCTACCTTTGATACCACGATGATCCATTCCAAAGCTGCGGTTGATTTTGCATTAAACTAAAATGGATTCAAGAGGAATTAACGTTCTTTGCACTTTCTTCAAAACACTTGAACAATGAAAAAGATCTATCACCTGGAAACCTGTAAAACCTGTCAGAAAATATTGGCTGAACTGCAACCTTTGGATGGGGTCGAATTGAGAGAAATTAAGTCAAAAGGGATAAGTCCGGAAGAACTGGAAGAGATGCGTGCTTTGACGGATTCCTATGAATCGCTTTTTAGCCGGCGTGCTATGCTTTTTCGGCAACGTGGACTAAATAACCAGGAACTGGGAGAGGAAGACTTCAAAAACCTCATTTTAGAGCATTATACCTTTTTAAAACGGCCTGTGGTCGTCATCGATGATCAGATTTTTATCGGCAATGCCAAAAAGCAAGTTGAAGGCGCTAAGGCCGCCCTGCACGGATGAGTAAACGAACTTTAGCGTTATTGGCAGCTATAGGTGCCACCATCATCTATGGGATTAACCATACGCTGGCAAAAGGGGTAATGCCCGTCTACATCAAACCTTTTGGGTTTATCTTTTTACGCGTTGTAGGGGCCACTATCCTTTTTTGGGGTATTTCTTTTTTTGGTCCGAAGGAAAAAATTGAGATGCGCGATTGGGGGCGTCTTTTGGTAGCCTCCATGTTAGGGATGGTCATTAATATGCTTTCCTTTTTTAAGGGGTTGGAGCTATCCACCCCTATAAACAGCGCTGTACTGATTACAATTAGCCCAATAGTAGTGGTGGTTTTGAGTGCGTTTTTGTTAAAAGAACGTATTACCAGGAATAAGGGCCTTGGCATATTCCTGGGATTTGTTGGGGCACTAGCCTTGATTTTATTTGGTGCTGAAATGCGGGGCGATGCCCCAAATATCCCTTTGGGAAACACCTTGTTCATTGTGAATTCCTTTGCTTATGCGGGCTATTTAATTGTCGCCAAGAAACTGGTGGACAAATACCACCCCTTCACCTTGATGAAGTGGCTTTTTACCATAGCGGTGGTCATTAATTTTCCGATTACTGTTGGTGAGTTTTTAGAGATTCAGTGGGCTACCATACCCCTTTGGGCCTATGGTGTGATGGCTTTTGTTGTAATTGGAACTACTTTCCTGACGTACCTATTTAACATTTTTGCCATGACGGAATTAAAAGCCAGTACCATAGGGGCCTTTATTTATGTACAACCGCTTTTTGGGATTCTTTTTGCTTTAACGACAGGAAAGGATACGCTAACCACGGTAAAGATTTTGGCAGCCTCTCTAGTGTTGTTAGGCGTTTATCTGGCAAGTAAACGTCCGAAACCGGGCCCTCAATCCTAATGATCTTCAAATAAATTCAGTTGTTTGCCTTTGGGCGGTTTGGCATACCCAAATACACTTCGCCCGCCGTATTTGTGGGAGTCTTCATTTTCCTTTTGCACCAGTGCTTTGAAGTTTTGATTCGGCACGAAGTTTTTCTCCGCCCTTTGTGCCATTTCAGTCAACTTTTGAATGGCTTTTAGTTTGTCGGTGTGTCCGATTTTAGCTTTTTCAACAGCCGATTTCATGGTAGAAATGGTTTCGTCGTATACTTTGGTCGGTACCGGAAACGGGGTAGCATCTTTCCCCCCATGAGCAAACGCAAACCGGGCAGGATCTGAAAAACGCGAAGGCGTACCGTAAATCACTTCACTGACCAAAGTGAGACTCTGCAAAGTCCGTGGCCCCAAGCCTTTTAAAAGCAATAACTCTTCAAACTTTTGGGTTTCATTTTCTTGCGCCAGCCATAAAATACTGCCCATACGCTTAAGGTCAACATCTTTGGCCTTAATATTATGATAGCTTGGTACAATAAGGTGTGGTAATTCTTTCGCTAGTTTATCAGGATGCTCCCTGGTAATTTCCAAAATGGAGTTTTGCGTTTTTTCGGCCTCTTGATGCACCAGATTCAGGATTTTGCCTTGATTTTCTCCACAAACCGCCGTATGGGGTGCTTTTACAAAATTGGTTACTGCTCCTGAGTACCAATGGTAACGCCGTGCTTTGCCATTGTTGTTATTCATTCCCTGTTGCACGACACACCAATCGCCTTCATCGGTCACCAGAAAATTATGGATATACAGTTGAAAACCATCCTGAAGTGCCGTATTATCCACCTTAGCACTCAATTTACTGGCTTTGGCGAGGGCATTTCCGTCCAGGCCAGTCTGCATTCCAACAGCTATGAGTTCCTGGGGTGTTTTAAGGGAGTGTTTTCCCTTGCCACCGCAAACATAAAGGCCCAATTGTTTGGAAACTGGGGTAATCACTTGTTTGAGTACGTTCATGACGGTTGTGGTGACTCCTGAAGAATTCCAATCCATCCCGATAACCGTTCCAAAGCTTTGAAACCAAAACGGATGGGTCATACGCTCAACAAATCCGGATTTTCCATGTTCTTGAATAATTGCCTCAACTATGGGTAGGGCCAGCCCTTTCATTCTATTGAGGAGCCAAGGGGGTACATGACCTCCGTGTAAGGTCAAATCAGCAGTACCGGAACGGGGCATTGTTAAAACAGTTTTGCTAAAATTACGAATTCATGACGTAGCAGTCAGCATCAATTTAGACATCGCAAACGCAAAGCCCAGGCTCTAAAGCTTTACTGGTATTTATCAATATCTTAACATCACACCTCGAAATATTTAGATGTTATGACCTATTTTCAGCAGCTATAGCAAAACTTAAACGCATATATCTTGTTAGCTAAGGGACTGGCTAAACACCATTTTACAAAAAAGGAAAATAAAAGAGTATTAGGAATTGATAAGACAAAAAAACAAGCTAAATGAAGGAAAATAAACTAGAGCTATTCTCATCAGAATGCATTACACAAGAAGAAGTTATTCAGGCGCAACAGGAATGGGGCGATGGCATTGTTAAAATTGGGAAAGCCTTTTTAGATGACGGAGACTATGTTACCGCAGCCAAAGAGCATATTCAAAATCTGTATGGCTATGATTTGAGCCAGGTACTGTTCAAGCCGACCTTAGCTGCTATCCATCAATTTCGGGAAACCTTCGACGCAGCGCTGTCCTATTTTGTGGGGGGAAATGAAACCTATCCGGAAGACAATGGTTTTGCAATTGCCCCGTATACCAAAGTTAGGTGGGAGAACAGTGGCATCATCAATTATACCTGTACTATGGCAATTGCAATGGGCAATTATTACTTCACTAAAACCGATGGTGAAGAAGTAAAAGTCGAATATACCTTGGGCTATGTAAAAGACATCAAAGGAAAGTTACGGATCGTAGTGCACAAATCGGCCTTGCCCTATAGCCCGGAATAAATCCCAAAACTGTTTGCGAATCATCTAATTCAAGTCCTTAGGCACCTTAGCAAACCTTCGGGTATCTGCTTTCGTTAGGACTTTATAATCCGAAGGTTTTTCCTGGGCATTGAAGATATCCAGGATCTTTTCCGGAAGGGCGGTAAGTGAGCGTTTTTCCATGTCAATCCAGGCCCCCATCATCTCACAATGTGCTACATGTTTACCATTGGCATCGTAAAAATTGTGGTGAAATTCGAAAAACATGCCATTTTCGCTCAACCCTTTGAGTTCCAAAGAAACTTGTATAGGCTTCCCCGGGAACACCTCTTTGAAATAGTAAATATGCTCATGAAATACTACAGGCCCAATCCCGTATTGAACAAATTGTTTATGGCCGAACCCAATGCCGGTTAAAAAAGACATTCGGGTATGGCTCATAAAGTTGATGTAGGCAGAATTAGCCAGGTGGCGGTTGGCATCTACATCATTCCAGCGAATTTCAAATTCCTTTAAAAACATCCGTTAAATTTGTTATGCATGCATAGTAGTTGATAAAAATACTATAGATTTGAAAACCAGTGCTAAAAAACAATAGATTTATTCATAGCTAAAATCGCATTCCATGAGCCAAAAAGCTACTTTCCTTCCTGAACTGTCTTTACCTGCCATAGCAGCGCCGATGTTCTTGATTTCCGGACCAAAATTAGTGGTAGAGTGTTGCAAACAAGGTATTGTTGGGACGTTTCCGGCTTTAAATCAACGTACGAGTGAAGGTTTTGAAGAATGGTTGATAGCAATAAAGACGGAACTGAAGCAATGGGAAGAAGCTACCGGGAAAAAGGCAGCGCCTTTTGGCGTAAATCTAATAGTACATCCTACCAATCCAAGGTTGGAAGCGGATTTGCGCCTCTGCGTAAAGCACCAGGTTCCTTTGATCATTACTTCACTTGGTGCCGTGAAACAGGTAGTAGATGCTGTACATAGCTATGGCGGATTGGTCTTTCACGATGTCATTAAGAAAAGGCACGCTCAAAAAGCTGCAGGCGCGGGAGTTGATGGGTTAATTCTGGTAGCAGCTGGTGCAGGAGGACATGCCGGGACCATTAATCCCATGACCCTGGTTGCCGAAACCCAACAGTTTTTTGACGGCACTATTATCCTTTCAGGATGCATCAGTACCGGAAGGGACATCGCCTCAGCGATGCAGATGGGAGCAGATCTGGCGTATATGGGCACGCGATTTATTAATGTAGCGGAGAGCCTCGCTCCGGAAGCCTACCAGGAAATGATCATAGCAGCGGGTGCAAGTGATGTCACTTATACCGCAGCGGTCTCCGGGGTGCACGCCAATTTCCTGACCGCAAGTTTAAAGGCTGCAGGAATCTCGGAAGAAGATCTGAAAAAAGACCACAAGATCGATTTCGGAAAGGAACTGGATACCGAAGCCAAAGCTTGGAAGACCATTTGGTCTGCGGGTCAGGGCTCTGCTTTGGTGAAAGATACCCTTCCAATTGCCCAACTTGTAGAAAACTTAAAAGAAGAATTCAAAGCGGCTATAGAAGAACAGAGCAAATTACTGCAGCTGTATCCTAAGTAAGCTGTAGTTTTACCACAAGCGATTAAAACCTAGAACCCATGCCGTTGGTACCTTCAAACTACCGGCCTCCCTTTTTGTTTCGAAACGGGCACTTTTCGACGATTTATTCCGGTGTATTTCGAAAGATACATGGTGTTGTTCAAAGACGGGAACGTCTGGAATTGCCCGATGGTGATTTTTTAGATCTGGACTGGGGTGAAAGCCCATCGCCCACCCAAAAAGTGGTCATTCTTTTACATGGTCTCGAGGGGGATGCACAGCGACATTATATTACAGGAAGTGCTAAACGATTACATCAAAGTGGCTATGATACCTGTGCGGTGAATTTCAGAGGATGTAGTGGAGAACCTAACCGTCGGTATGCTTCCTATCATTCCGGATCAACTGCAGACCTGGAAGAAGTGATACATCATATTATCGGTTTAAACAGGTATCAGGAGCTGTATGTTTGGGGATATAGTCTTGGAGGCAATGTAGCGTTAAAATATGCTGGCGAAGGCAATATCCTTCCTAAAGCTCTTAAAGCTATTGTGGGGGTCTCGGTTCCCTGCGATTTGAAAAATGCCTGTGACCAGTTATTGCAATCCAAAAACGTTTTGTATTCGCAACGCTTCAAAAGACACTTACTGGGAAAGCTCAGGGAAAAACATCGCCGCTTTCCGGAACGCATTACACCATCTCAAATTGAAGCCATTGTTACGCTTAAGGATTTTGATGATGCCTATACCGCCCCTGCTCATGGCTTTAAAGATGCCCTGGATTATTATGCTAGGTGCAGTTGTAACCAGTTTTTACCACATATTTCGATACCTGCACTTATCCTAAATGCTAAAAACGACTCTTTTTTGGGGACACCTTGCTATCCCTACGAGGCGGCCTATAACAACCCTAGTTTGTATTTGGAAGTACCCGATTTTGGAGGTCATGTAGGGTTTTGGGGCAGGCGTAATATTAGCTATGCTGAAGATCGGGCACTGTCATTTTTTGAGAGTACTTCCCTTTAAGTTTGGGTGCAAACCCAACGCCCATGTCTAGAGTTTCGTTATTATTTGTATCCTGTGTTTTCCTTTCGTGTATCAAGGACGGGGAATTTAATGGGCCAGCATCGAATTGTAAAGAGGATTTAGAAACCGTAGTTTCCTATGCTCAGGTCAAGGCACTGTATAGCGGAGAACTACTTCAAATTCAGGAAGATTGGAGTATAGAAGGCTATGTGGTGTCTTCGGATAAGGCAGGCAATTTCTTTAAAGTACTTCATTTTCAGGAAAATCCCACTTCACCTTCAGAAGGATTTCAAATCGAGATCGATGTTCGGGACACTTATTTACGTTATCCAGTGGGTAAAAAGATATTTATAAAACTCAAAGGGCTGTATCTGGGCAAAAGCAAAGGGGTGTTCCAATTGGGGGGGACATTTTCTGGTTTTGGAACAGTTACCGTGGGACGTTTGCCTGCCCTTAAGGTCCCTGAACATATCCTGTTATCTTGTAATGATCCTGTTACTATTGAACCTGCGGAGATCGCTATTCCGGCTATCGATTCTACATTGGCCGGCACCCTGGTACGGTTCCAGGATCTGGAAATTAGTGAAGCGGAATTGGATAGCATATTTGCCAGGGCAGGGGAAACAACCGAACGGGTACTTTTGGACTGCCTGGACAACGAACTTTGGCTGCGCAACAGTGGGTTTGCTGACTTTCAAAATGAACCCCTCCCGCAAGGGAATGGCAGTATAACCGGGGTATTACTTCGGGAGAATTCAAATTATTTTTTGGCTATCCGGGATTTGGAGGATATTGATTTTTCCAATTCCAGATGTGAAGATGTAATTACGGAATTTACCTCGGAGCGGGTGTTTTTTACAGAACTGGCCGACCCGGACAATAATGCCGACGCGCGTTTTATTGAATTGTACAATTCTTCCGAAGTAGCCTTAGACCTGAACGGATGGACAATTCGGCGTTACACCAATGCAAATACCGAGGTGAGCTCTCAGATCGATCTGTCCGGGTCACAAATTGGTCCCGAAAGTACCCTGGTGATCTCGCCAGACCCGGAAGTCTTTGCTGCGATCTACGGATTTCCGCCGGATTTAGGGGTTGGAGGGAATAGCCCCGCAGACTCCAACGGTGATGACAACCTGGAACTGGTGGACCCTTTTGGAACCGTGATAGATGTTTTTGGGGTAGTCGGTGAAGATGGCTCCGGCACAAACCATGAGTTTGAAGATGGCAAGGCTATTCGCAATAGCAGTGTTACCCGGGCCAATGCTTCCTATACTTTTTCGGAGTGGACTGTTTACAACGACTCTGGTGATGCTGGCACCCAAAATTTGCCGCAAAATGCTCCTGAAGATTTCTCCCCCGGTAATAGAAACTAACAAAGCCATCCTTGTTGATGGCTTTGTTAGTAATTTTATTGAAGCGCTGATTGCTCAGGCGTGGTAATAGCGCTCTTCAATGATTTTTCCTTCATCATTCCAGGTGGTTCTGACTGCTTGCTCAAAAGTATGGCTTTGCCCATCCCGAGTATCAAACTTCATTACCGCTTCATAAAAAGAAGTGTTACCACGTACTGCAGGACCATTTTTAACTTCATAACCGTGAAAAGCAGTAACGGTAGACAACAGTTCTTTTTCTTGCGCGATACTGGTTTCCTTACCCACTTTTGGTGCTGCGTTGGCCTCAATAAGTTGAACATCATCAGCCAGATACTGATCCATAGCTTCTAAAAATTCTCCTTTTGCCAGTAAATCCAATACTGCTTTGGCGTTATTTTCGATCTTTTGCTCTTGTTCTGTTAACGTTTTCATATTCTTTCCCTTTTAGGTATTGTTTGTATTTATTTGATTTTAACGATACAAATGTATTTTATACAACACCTCAGTAACTAGGATAAACTTCCCCTTGACTTATCCATATTTCCCAGGAAAGCGCTTTTTGGTGTTATCCGGAACAAAAACCGCTTCTGAAGAACGGTTTAGTGGAAAGATCTTGAATAAAATCATAAACCTTACAGGCAACTGTAACAGGTTTTGGAACTAAAAGTTATTTTAGTGTTATGGATAATAAAGCACTTTTCTTTAGCCACATTCGCGAGAGCAATATTCCAGAAGTCAGGGAACTTTTAGTTCAGCATCCGGAATGGATCCATCTCCGGGATAACAAGGATTTTACACCTCTTATTTTAGCCAGCTATTACGGGCATATGGAACTTACTCAACTATTACTGGACGAAGGTGCCGGCATAGATGAAAAAGATGGTTCGGGAAATACCGCACTTTTAGGGGTGTGTTTTAAGGGGTATGAGACGCTTGCCAAGTTGTTGCTGGAAGCGGGCGCCAATGTCAACCACGCAAACACTATGGGAGCAACGGCCTTAATCTATGCCACAACGTTCAACAAAATGGAAATTGCAGCATTACTTTTAGAACATGGTGCTAAGGTAGGAATTAAGGATGCCCGGGGAAATACGGCTTTGGATCAGGCTAGAATGCAGGAAGCAAAACCTATGATTGCACTTTTGGAACGGTATTCATGATGGACGAAAATCAGCAACTGGACCTGGTAAAACGGATCAAAGCAATTGCGGAAACGGGTTTGGTCTATACCGAGGGAGCGTATGACAAGGAACGCTATGAGGAGTTACGGGGCATTAGCTTACAACTCCTGTCTCATCTTTCCGCGGTGCCTTTCGCTAAGTTGCGTAATTTCTACCTACCCCAGTTAGATTATCCAACACCAAAAGTTGATGTTCGGGGATTTGTCCTCAACGAAAGCGATAAGATCTTGATGGCTAAAGAAGGAATAGACGGGAAATGGACGATCCCCGGAGGCTGGGCAGATGTGGGAAGTTCTCCAAAAGAAGTCGTCATCAAAGAGATCAAAGAAGAAACCGGAATAGATGCTGAGGTGATTCGATTATTAGCCATTTATGACAAACATCGCCATGAGCATCCCCCGGAGCCGCATTACGTTTACAAGCTCGCGTTCTTTTGCCAGATAACAGGAGGTGCACTTAAACCGGGGTTTGATATGCAGGGAGCCGACTGGTTCTCGCTAGAGGATTTACCACCACTTTCTGAGGATCGGATATTAAAAAGTCAGTTGGAACATTTATTTCAACTGGTTAAGGAGAACATTACGGAAGTATATTCGGATTAGGCATGGAACAAACACTTGAAATCGCCCTAATACAATCTCCTCTGCATTGGGAGAATCCGGAGGCCAATCGGAAAATGTTTTCCGAAAAGATAGCCACACTCCAGGAAAATGTTGATCTGGTTGTGTTACCGGAGATGTTTACCACCGGTTTTACCATGAATCCGCACCACTTGGATAGGGATGAAGGAAGCAGAACGCTTGCCTGGATGCTGGAAAATGCCAGAACCAACAAAGTAGCTATTATTGGAAGTGTAATTTTTCAAGAGCAAGAAGCGTTTTTTAATAGACTTTTTGCCGTATTTCCGGATGGGAGCCATTATCAATATGACAAACGACATACGTTCACACTCGCCGGAGAGCATAAGGTATACCGGGCAGGAACTTCAAAACTGCTTTTCGAATATAAAGGCTTTACCTTTTGCCCTTTGATATGCTACGACCTTCGCTTCCCGGTCTGGGCGAGAAATGTGGAAGCCTACGATGTACTCATGTATGTGGCAAATTGGCCAAGACCCCGAATTAGTGCATGGGACACCTTGTTAAAAGCGCGCGCTATTGAAAATATGGCCTATTGCATAGGGGTGAACCGGATAGGCCAGGACGAGCTTGGCTATGAATATCCCGGGCATTCTTCAGTGTATGATACTCTGGGGAATCAGTTGGTGTTTTCAGAAAAGGAGGAGGTCCTATTCACTGCTTTATCCAAAACCCATATCAATACGAATCGAGAAAAGCTACGTTTTTTAGAAGATCGGGATCAATTCAATTTGTTATAATAAAGGTTTCTATTTTTTCCCAGTTCGCTCGCATTTCAATGAGATCCGGGTAATAACTTATCCGTTCCGGTTGTATCTTTTTTAAGTAGGTTCCCGTATCCCATTTTCCATTGTCGTTTTCGTCAAAAATAACGCGTACCCTGTAGTTTCCCGGATCGAGATTGTTGAACTCAAATGTTCTGGGTTCATTGGCCCTTTCTTCCCGTTGTAATTCCTCACGCTCAGTAAGCAGCTGAACGATGATCGGATAGGTAACATCTCCGGATATATTGAGACTCATATTGCCGTAATCGGCAAAGCTTCCGGTACTTAAACGCACTGCTAGGGTATCGTTTTGTTGTTCAAAAAAATCTTCGATGGCTCCAGGCAATAGCGCAACCTCATATCGCTGATTGTCCAAAATCTCGAAATCGATGGCTACTTCGTTGATTAGGGTGTCCAGGGTACTTTTAAAGACCACAGGGATGGAATCCTGATCCAGGATACTAATTTTTGTAGAATCCAGACGGGTTAAAGGGGTATTTGCCGTAATGCGGAATCGATCCTCAAAGTTGATTTTTCCCGTATGGCTTGGACGTAAACTAAGGCTGTCCAAAGGTAATTTCCTGGTTTTTACAGTAAAGGTGTCAATAACTTTGAATGCGTCATTGGTGACCGTAAAAACAATGGAATCCATATCGGTTGGCGTAAGCCAGTAGTTGAGCGTATCCTTGTCTTGCTCTTTTTTGATAGTAGTTCTGACGGAA
>JANQHL010000099.1 GCA_028277085.1 Flavobacteriaceae bacterium | reverse complement strand
CAGTTGTAAAGTTTCCGCAGTGAATTCCGGAGTAACATAGGGGTGCCCATCGCGATCTCCGCCCACCCAGCTTCCGAATTGCAGGTTGGGGAACTGTTCAGGCCATTCCAAAAGTTCGGTAGCGAAACCCATGTACTCCCAGGCATCTAATAAACGTTGGTCCGTTAAATTCAAGACTTTGGGAAAAACATTCACAAAATAATGCATCACGTTGCTGCGTTCATCGGATAACCGTGGCTTTTCCAAATAGATCTCCCCTGTACGCCACCAGCGTTCCAATAGACTTTTGATGTCTTGTTTAATGGCGGCCCGTTCGGATCCCGACCAAAGTGGATTTTCGTTTTTCACCAAAAGCATATAGAGTTCCCTGTGGATATCCAATACAGTAAGCCGTTTTGCCTCGGTAGGGTGAGCCGTTAGTACCGGCATTACATTAATCTTTGGGAGCAGATCTGCCATTTCTTGTTCACTGACCCCAGAGGCTTTCCAAAGTTTTAAGGTTTCGCCCCAGGACCCTCGGGTGGTTTCCAATCCAAGCTGAGTTTCAGTCTTTCGCCGGAATTGAGTGGCAGCATTCTCCTCCACGAGATTGAGTAATTCAAAGGAAATCCCTATAGCTTGAGCCAGTTTTTCATCTGAAACCCCTTCGTTGTCCGGAGCAACCTGGTTGTCCCCTAGGGGGATCATGGTCGCCAGCTTATCTTCTCCAAGGGATTGTAACATCTCCTTGAATGTGCTGATTAGATACCTAAAGTCTGTTTTTATCTTTTGTAGCCCTTCCAGTTCTAGTGTTTTCTTATCCATAGTATTCTTGACGTTTACAAGCATTAGTTTTTTGATGAATTGTTGTTATACTGTGGTATCAGCGTTGAAAAAAAGTGAAAATGTATGCAGCGCTTCATTGCGAACGTAATCTAACTGAAATCCATAGATCTCACATATTTTTTGAGTAATTGCCAAACCAAGCCCTAGCGATTCTTTAGCCGAACTGCCTTTTTGAAAACGTTGGAACAACTTTTCGGTAGCTATATCGGAGACCTCGCCGGTATTAGTGATCTCAAATTTCGCTTCGGTCAGCAGAAGGTGTATAGTTCCCCCATCTTGGTTATGCTGTACAGCATTTTTAATAAGGTTGGTAAAGAGGATGTCAGCGAGAATATGATCGCATTCGATACTAACAGTTTGAAGTTCAGTAGACACCTTTAGGTTCTTAAAGTTGATGATCTCCTCCATATTGCTTAGGATATTCTCGATAATGGCATGTACATCAACCCGTTCCCGGCGCTTAAATTCTTGATTTTCAATTCTTGATATTAGGATCAACGATTTCCCGATTTTTGATAGCTTATTGATCTGCTGGTATAGTGTTTCTACATTTTTTAGTTCTTTTTTATCCAGATTTTTGCTTTCCAAAAGCAGTACTACCTTGTTGCGAATGATGGCCAAAGGTGTCTGGATTTCATGGGAAATGTTCTCATTGAACTCCTTTAGGTTTTGAAAATCCTTTTTTACCTGGTCAATCAAGGTAGTGATAACGGTATTGAGCTCTTCAAATTCCTTTATTTGAGACCCTTCAAGATAAACAGGATGCTTTTGGGTAACATCATAGTTTTTAAGTTTTGACAGATTTTCGAAAAACGGTTTCCAGGCCCTTTGGTATACTTTCTGGTTAATGAAATAAAGCCCCAACACCAACAAAAAGGTGATAAAACTGGTGGTAAGGAAAAGGAACCAGATCAATTCATTGATTTCCAGTAGCACATGTTTTAACGTGATCTTTACGGGTTGTGAATCGATAGAAGAAGAAAAGGTGTAGGTTCTATAGGGGATTTTTTTATTCGCGTAGCCCTCATAAAGCAAGGTGTCCCTAAATTCCGGAAGATGTTCGAGACTTTCGTCCGTAGGGATAGTATGAAATAAATAGTTGGACGCGGGAAGTTTCCCCTCCTTGTCCAGGTGAAAAGTAATACGCTCCTGTTCATGTAACAGGATTTCCTCTACTTCACTATTTACAATATACTGTATGAGGAAATAATCCACTATTACCATAACAGGGAACAGAAAAGCAAGAAATACGAGGTAGTTGGTATTGGTCTTTTTTACTAAATTCATTCGCGGTCGGTGAATTTGTATCCAACGCTGTAGATGGATTGAATATAGTCTTTACCCCCTTTTTTGGCAATTTTTTTCCTCAGATTAGCCATATGCGTGTAGATAAACTTGTAGGAGTCCGCCATTTCTATATGGTCTCCCCAAAGGTGTTCCGCAATGGCCTCTTTGGTTAGTAGTCTATGGCGATTGACGACAAAAAAATGAATAATGTCGAACTCTTTTTTGGTGAGGTTTAAAAGACGATCATGTATAAAGACTTCATAACTGTCCGGTTTGATCTTAATTTCGTTGAAGTGAATTTCCTTGCTGCCATTGTATACTTTCCTTCGATAAATTGCCTTTATTCGCGCGTTAAGCTCCGCAAGGTAAAAAGGTTTGGTTAAATAGTCATCTGCTCCTATTTCCAGCCCTAGTACTTTGTCTCCCACCGCATTCTTCGCGGAAATAATGACAATTCCGGCATCTATGTTTTCCTTTTTTACTGCTTTTATAATGTCCAAACCGTTACCATCCGGTAACGTAATATCAACGACCAGAATATCGTATGGGAAAATACCGATTTTGTCCTGTGCTGATCTGTAGCTCGGGGCTATCTCACAAACGTTCCCTTCCTCCTGCAAAAAACTCTTGATGTCCTGCAGCATTTCAATATTATCTTCTATTACCAATATCTTCATTTCAGGAAGTTTTCCGTTTATGTGTCAGATATTCAAATGTATGGGGTAGGGATGGGGCAAAAAATGATATTGCACCATCATTACCCCGTAGGTAAGCCTGTCATTGTGAATATCATGACAAAAAGGGCTACCGTTTCGACAATACCGATAATCATGATGTATTTGGCAACATCACTCGCACCGGAAGCAATGGCATCACAGGCGCGTGCCCCGGTTTTTCCTTGAAATATGGCTGAGCCGGCCATAGCCGCGCCGGCAACCAGACCTATTATGATCTGCCATAGGTAAGAGTCCGGTGCCAGATTAGCATCGGCGATGGCATTTTTAAGGATCATACCATAGATGACTTGCGAAAGTGGCGCCCCTACAAAAATAAGTAGTGCTGTTGCGGCTTTTTGCCCGCTGATTATCATCTTCTTCCAGGCACCAATGGCGGCCATACCAGCGATACCCGTTCCTATTGCAGAGCCTATGGCAGCGATACTTAGGGACATTCCCATATCACCAAGCCCACTTACCGTTGTTGTTAAAATTGCCATACTTACCATACTCTAAATTTTATTGATGTTCGTTTTACATTGTTGCAATGGATGCTTCTTCTTTTATTTCAGGCCCATTTTCCAGGGAAATAAGTTTGAAAGGCTTGTACGCTTCACCGGAAAACTGTACGCCAAGGTGACCTGCAAATTCCAGCATGTTCAGCCGTATACCATGTACCATAACTGCCATTAGTGCCAGTGCAATATTTAATCCATGACCCAACAGCAATGCAATAGCCGCTACCACCAAACTGATGAATCCCATTCCTGATGTTCCTTCCGGCAAGATCATATTGTTAAAACTTGCTGCTACCGCTGCAGTGGCCATTCCTACCGCAAAAAGCCGTACATAAGACACGATGTCGGAGAATCCGCTGATGAGGCTTAACGGTAAATTTGCAAGTGAAATCCCCATACTTCTAAAAAAGTTCTTGCTCTCAACAGAAAAAAGCGCCACTAGTAGGGCTCCTCCAACAAATAACCAAATGCCCCATACCGGCATGGTCTTGCCCAGCACCAACTGTTCGGTTAATAGAAATAATCCCCAAACCAGCATGA
This sequence comes from Flavobacteriaceae bacterium, assembly GCA_028277085.1. GTDB lineage: Bacteria > Bacteroidota > Bacteroidia > Flavobacteriales > Flavobacteriaceae > Croceivirga. Next base: position 4,953 of record JANQHL010000099.1, on the reverse strand, counting down.
TCCATCCTACTTCACTTAATGCACGTATTGAGTTGATGAATTGGGCAACCCGAATACCATGAGCAACAGTGAGATGAAAGGCGCCAATGAGAAAGGAGAGATGCATCATAAAAGCGATGTTATCCACTCCAAAACTGGCGATTGAAGGAATGACCAAATCCTTGAGAAAAGGCAGGGCTGCTATCTGTTCAGCACCAAAATAGGTGCCGGTGAATACGCCCCAAATAATGGTGGCACCGCTTAGAACGTAAATCAAAAACCGCAGTTGAGGTGCTATTTTTTTACGAAGAAAGAAGGCGGTGACCAGAAAAAGCAACCCATAGCCTGCATCTCCTACCAACATCGCAAAAAACAATGCAAAGGCCACTAAAAAATAGATAGAAACATCCACTTCTTTGTACCCAGGTACAATATCGATAAACTTCATGACCGGATTAATAATGCTGATCCATTTAGGATTTTTGATATACACCGGAACTTCTTCAGGTTTTTCAGGATCCGTAAGGTGATACGCCCAGTGATTATGTTCCGCAGCGGTAATGAAATCTGCAACGGCTTCACGAGGGATATACCCCTTAAGGTATTTTACCCTTCCTTCAATATCGCCCATACTTTCCAGCGCCTGACTGGTTCCTAATCTATCCTTTAAGAGCAACAGATAATCTTCCAGCCAATTTTTGTTTTCGGCCTGGTCTTCCAAAAAATGGGTCACCTCGGCCAACTGTCGTTCTTTCCTTTTAATTTGTTGGACGATATCATTGTAGGAGAGTTGTGGTAAGGATACTTCCTTATGGTTCAGCTTTTCCTCTTGGTTTCTAGAGATCAGGATCACCGGGATCTTTCCATTTTGCTGCGGAAGTTCAATAATGGTATATCGCTCTTCTAACGAACGGACCTTTGATTTTTCCAGAATATACAAGCGGAGGTAAATCCCCTTCTGTTGCAAATAGGCAATGTCTTTGACATTCACTTCTTTTCCCCAGGTTTGGTACCACTTTAATTGCTGGGTAAGGGTAGTAAGTCGGTCTTTGCACTTTTGCCTGATTTCAGCGGTACGTACCACCCGTTCAATAAGCTGTTTGGGATCTTTAGCGGTATATTTTGCATAACGGTTGCCGCCTTGTTGCTTTTCGGAATATTCGTTCAATATGGAAATGGCAGTTTCCGCCTGGAGCACTGCTTCTTTACGCCTTTCGATCGTGCCATTTTCCGGTTGTTTGACCTCAGTAATATCAACTACACCTAGTTTCCCTAGTTGTAAAATGGAATCCTCAACAGTTCGTGCGGTTGTAAAAAGCAATACCTCCTTCATTCTAACGATCATACCATTGCATTTTTCGCTTCTTTCTTCTTTTTTACCAATTTGGCACAGCCGATGGCCAGTCGTTCCACGTCACCCAAATAAATCTCAATTTTTCGAATGTTCTCCTCGGTTTCGGGAATAAAGACCTCTTTCAAAGCATTTTTCATCCTCCGGGCCTCGGCTAGTTCTTCCCTTAGCAGTTCCAAATTTCGTTCTTCGATCTGTACTAAGGTTTGATTGGTCTTTTGGTCCCGAATAACATCCAGGGCCGCGTCTATCCAAAGTGGTGTGTTGAAAAGGTCCACCTCAGCATCCTTAAAAGTGATATCTTGAAACACTGTTACAGTAACCCCGGCGATTTCGCGTTTTCTGGTCAATACCTGGTCTACCTGTATCGTTTCAGAAAGGTTTATGGTCTCTTCCGCCATGACGGCGACCCATGTTTTTGTTTCCCGATTGATCGCAGCAATAGTTGTTTTCAATCTTGCGATATTACTCTCCGTCGTTTGCACCACTTCTTTCAACTGCTGCTCTTTCATTTCAAAAACCGGCAGGGCCGTATTGTACTCTTTGAGCTCAATTTTCAGGGCTGCCAGCGTATTTTTGTTCATTAAGATCTTGTCAGCCATACTGCCTTAGGTTGTGATGTTCAGAAAATTATCAAAGCCCTTTTTTTGATCAAAACCCCACCACCGTAGCAGTAGCAACAATTTTAACTTGTACAGCGCCAAGGCTCCAAAGTCCGCATAATGCCCTATGGAAAGTTCGTCTAGTTTGTTCCATTGCCATTTCAGGAGTTGTATTTCCTCTTCTAATGGGTTGCCTGGAACCAATGGAAGTTCCTGTTTTTTTGCTGTGGCTACATTTGTTCCTTTGCTTCGGGATATACGAAGCCGGTAAATGTCGTTTTTAAGGGTATATGCATAGGTTGCAAAGGAAGCTAGCACACGATGCTTACTGCGCTGAAAAACTTCTTCATGTATACCTGCCAGACTGATTTGTTGCAGCAACTTTGATCCTTTAGGGCCTAAAAACTTGCTTGCTTCCCGATCCAGAATGGCAATAATGCTATGGTGTTCTTCCGAAGGCCCGGCATACTTTCTGAGGAGGTCAACCACCCGAGATCGCTCCTCATCCGTGTTTTGGAAGGAGAGATGCGGCAGGCTGCTCATCAAATATTCCAGGTTTCCGGTTATCATGAGTTTTCCTCGTTTTTTAAGATTTGGATCCACCTGGGGCTTAAATGGGCGTGTAGCAATTCGGTAACTTCTTCGGGGCTGATATGGTAGCTCCATCCTTGATCGGTTTTGACTATGGAAACCCCTTTGTTAAGCGAAGAATCCTTGGAAATAGTAATCAAATTGTCTGATGCTTGCAAGCGTTTCCAGATTTGTGCTGCTAAATCTTTTTCCAAAGTATCCGGTAGCTTTAGCGAAACCCCGCTATCCAAATTGTCCGCAATCTTTAGCACTACTTTTTCTATAAGGCTCGGGGTAAATGCAGCTTCCACTTCGTTTTCCAATACCGCCCCAAGCAATTGCAGTACATCATGACGTACTGCAACATTTACATCTCTTGCCGCCTGATGAAGGGCATTTTCTCCTTTACTAAGGATGGCCTGCGCCTCTTTTTCCGCGTTTTTAAGCAAGGCCTCGCTTTTGGCCTCCGCTTCTGTAATGATTTTGTCGGCCTGTTCCTTCGCATTACCCAGGATTTCCAAGGCTTTTTTATCCGCAGCTTCTATAGCTTCGGATTTTAGGGTAGTTATCAATTTATCGAGGCTTTTCTCACTCATGGGGTTTCTCGTTTAATATTTTGAACATCCCTTTTTCCGGCCAATACGCTTCAATCAATTTTGAGGATAGTCCTACTTCTTCCTTTTTGAAATGTCTTGCGAGGATGTCCCAACAAAGGTCCAGCGCATCTTCAAGCTCCAAATAGCGGAAGGGATCCATCAATTCTTTTTCAAAGGTCTTTCTATACGCCAGCAATCGTAAGGAATAATCGTCTTTTACCGACCCGAATTTTTGCGCTTTTACCCGCTCCTCAGCTTCGGAAAGCAGTCGTGCCATGGCATTCATGATACTCCGATGATCGGAACGTGTTCGGTCATTAACCTGTTGCTTCAGGCGACTTAAGGACCCAAAAAGTTCCAAATAGCCATTTTTCATGTAGAACTGGCCTTCCGTGATGTATCCCGTATTGTCGGGTACAGGATGTGTAACATCATCCATAGTAGTTACGCCAAGAATGGTTAAACTCCCTGCATTTTCAATATCAGCTGCTTTTTCATAACGACTGGCCAATTGCGAATACAGGTCGCCGGGATACCCCTGATTGGCGGGAATTTGGTCCTGTGCATTGGCCACCTGGCGTAAATAGTCAGACCATTGGGTCATGTCCGACAACAGTACAAATACATTTTTCCCTTGTAGGGCAAATTGTTCTGCTACGGCCAGGGCCAGATCGGGTACCATTAAACCTTCCACTATGGAGTCTCTATGGGTATGGATAAACATGATGGTTTTATGCTTACTCCCTGCCTCCTCGATTCGTTGTCTGAAGTAATGAAACTCGTCATATTTTAGCCCTACTCCCCCTATAAGGATAACATCGGCATCGGTCTGGGTAGCAATGTTGGCCAATAAGCGATTATAGGGTTCACCTGCCTTTGCAAAAATTGGTATTTTTTGGGAACGCACCAGGGTGTTGAATACATCAATCATTGGTACTCCGGTACGAATCATATCCTTTGGAATGAGCCGTTTTACGGGATTGATAGAAGGGCCAGCTACCCGGATCATATCTGCCATCAACTCCGGGCCTCCATCAATAGGCCGACCATTACCGGAATAGACCCTTCCTAACATATCGTCAGAAAAGCCAACCTGTACGGGCTTGCCCAGAAAACGGATCTTACAGTCCGTAGACACTCCAAATCCACCTCCGAAAAGTTGAAGGGTAACCTTTTCGCCCTCCAGGGCAATGACCTGTGCAAAGGCTCTTTGTCCATTCGGGTAAAGCACTTCGGCCAGTTCTTTATTATGCACTCCCTTAGCCTGAATACTTAAGATGGCCCTACCGATACTATCGATATTCTCATACGTTTTCTTCAACATGCCCTCGTTTTTTTACCAGGTTTAACAGCTTCGATTGCTGTTTCTGAAATCCTTCCTCATCAGTTCGCATATAGTTCCAATCCAGAAAAGCCTGCCGAATAAAATTGAAATGTGATCGTATCTCTTCTTTCCCTTCAAGAGTAAGTGGTGTATCGATGATTTCCTTAACCATATCAAACATCAAACGCAGACGGTCCGGAGCGGTAACCCCGTCCACTTCGTGAAAACTATTCTGTTGTAAGAATACCGCGTCAAGTAATTCGGCTTTTTGATAGCGGATATAGGCCTCATCGGTGATGCCTTTTTCGCCCATAAGTATAATGTTGGAGGCAATGGTCTTGCCATCCCGTAGTAGTTCTAACAAATAGCTTACCTCCTCTTGTTCTAATAGCGATGGATATTTAGAATTGCTGTCTATTCGGTCTATGGCGGGATATTTCCGGGCGTCCGACAATGCCCTGGACAATCCCCAAAAGGCTCCGGTGCTCAGCAGGGTGGCCTGGGTTACCGGCTCGTCAAAATTTCCGCCAG
>JANQHL010000074.1 GCA_028277085.1 Flavobacteriaceae bacterium | reverse complement strand
ACTTGGAAATGAAAAAATACGTCTTCCCATTTTTACAAAAGGCGGAGTACGAAGCATAGGCGCTATCCCCCTGCGTTACTTCGGCTTTATTGATGTTTCGCACCCAAATCATATTTCCATCAGCGTCTAACTTCGCACTTACGATATCATTATGATGAAAACGATCTACTTTCATCCGTTGTCCCGCTCCGGTACGGTGCATACTATGGGTAACAAAATACTCTTCTGCGTTAAAAAAGATCTCGTTATCCGACGTAACATCTACGCTTTTAAAAATCAAATTCTTGACGACCTTATCTTCCTCCCTACCAAACTTGTCGTACATAAATTCTTCAGAAAAAGGGTTATAGCGTTCCTGAACAACCGCTAGGGTCTGTGGATTCAGCTTGTAATATACCAGGCCGTTGTAGCGATTATCCTTACGATCTGCGAAAAACCCAACACATTTTAACTGCCCATCCTTCAAAATAGGGTATAGTGCTTCAGGGTATTTGCCTTCAGGTTGAAACCCCTGGGTTTGCGAAGCATTGCCGGAGATCTTTACCAATTCATATTGAAATTTTCGCTCTTCTGCTTTGAACCTTCGCTTCTTGAAATAAGCCTTTCCCACGATATATGCCGATGTGAGGTCATTGGAAAGGGCCAGTTGTTCAAAGGCGTAGTTTTTCTCCTCAGCCTCCGCTGAGAAATCATATTCCCAACGTTTATTTAAGCCGCTGTCGAAAAGATGTAGGGTATGTTTGCTCTCTTTCCCTTTGGTGTGATGTGTACTGATCAGGAAACCGGTCTTTTGTTCGTTGGACAACAGCGTGGTGGAAAATCCATTGGAAAAATCCCTGTTGTAGTAGTTTTTGCCATAAGCCCCCTGCACCACTTTTGATCGGATGGCCAGCAACCGCTCCCGGGAAAAGTTAAAATTTGTCGTTGCACTGGTATGCGCCCAGTACTCGTATTGTTCCTTTTCGTAATCGTAATTAAAAAAGATAAGGCTGAGTACCCCGTTCTTGACGAAACCGTCTACAAACTGCATTCCGCTAAACTTGTAGTTGTATTCAGCAATAAGGTTCAGGTCCTTATCATAGCGTTCCAGGAGATACCCTTTTGGCTTTAGAATAAGCCCCTGGAGGTAGGCCCTGACCAGAATATACCCACCATCTCCATCGTCTGCAATAGTGACCAGATTGGAATACCGGTGGCGATCATTAAACTTTTCACCAAAATCATACGTTAAGGGCATTTTTTGCGCAGCTGAAGAAAACGCAATCAATGCGAAAAGTGCAAGTAGTTTGTTTCTCATAAGTTGGGGTCTAGTTTCTGTGCTATGCCCCGGGAAATTTTGCTTTGCGCTTTTCAAGGAACGCCTGGGTTCCTTCTTTAAAATCTTCGGTTCCAAAACAGCTGCCAAAAGCATCAATTTCAACAGCATAGCCATTGTTGATATAACCCGCATTTACCGCTTTTATTGCGTAGGATATGGCTACACTGGAGTTATTCAGAATTTTAGCGGCCAGTTTTTGGCAAAGTGGGACCAATTCCTCCTGGGGGACTACATAATTTACCAGGCCATTTTGCAAGGCTTTTTGGGCATCGATCATCCCGGCGGTCATGATCATTTCCATGGCAATTCCCTTACCTACGAGTTGGGGGAGCCGCTGCGTTCCACCATAACCCGGAATTACCCCCAACGAAACTTCTGGCAATCCCATTTTCGCGTTCTCACTGGCTACTCTGAAGTGGCAGGCCATGGCTAACTCAAGGCCTCCCCCTAAGGCAAAGCCATTAATTGCGGCTATAACCGGGGTGGAGAGCTGTGCCACAAAACTGAATAGCAGTTCCTGGCCTTCTGCTGCAAGCGTTTTTCCCTGTTCCACATTAAAATGAGCAAACTCAGAGATGTCTGCCCCGGCAACGAAAGCTTTTTCCCCACTACCTGTTATGATAATAACCTTGATTTCCGGGGTTTCATCCAGTTCCTTAAAGGCTTCGTGCAGTTCCCTGATGGTAGCGGAATTCAAGGCGTTCAATTTTTTGGGTCGATCGATGGTAATTACGGCTACCTGGTTTTCTTCCTCAATGTATATGTTTTCGTAGTGCATATGGTATAATTATAAGTCGTTGTAAATAACTTTTTGGCCCAAACCGGAGCCCAAAATCACATAGGTCGTTTCATTCAAGAGGAAACTTGACACTAAACACCGTTCCTTTACCTTCCTGGGAGGTGAAGGTGATCGTTCCGCCATAATTCTCCACAATATTCCGCACCATCCCTAAACCCAATCCCATTCCGCTGGTTTTTGTGGTAAACTTAGGCTCAAAAATCTTATCCTTTACCTCATCGGCTATCCCAACACCATTGTCCGCTACCTGAATCTTCACTTTCTTGCCCTCCGCAACCACCGATACCAGTATGCGTGGTGACTTCACACCGTTCATCGCCTGAATGGCGTTTTTGACCAAATTCGTTACGATCCGTATGAGCTGGGTTCGGTCTAACTTCGCAATAATCGCTTCCTCCTCGCAAATAAAATGAATGTAGGGTTCATTGAAAATATCCAACGCCAGTTTGGTAACGGTAACTACGTTCAGCGTTTCTTTCTGCTGGGCAGGCATATTGGCAAAATTGGAGAAGGCCGCGGCAATATTGCCTAAGGTGTCTATTTGTTGCACTAAAGTCTTGGAGAACTCTCCCACCTTTTCAAGTATCCCCGGATCATTTGCATCAAACTTTCGCTGGAAACTCTGTACACTAAGGCGCATCGGAGTTAAGGGGTTCTTGATCTCATGGGCTACCTGTTTGGCCATTTCCCGCCAGGCTTGCTCCCGCTCACTTCGCGCCAGTTTTGCAGCGCTTTCTTCCAATTCATCGATCATTTGGTTGTAGGAATCCACTAATTTTCCGATCTCTTCGGTCGGATTTTCGATATGTATCTTTTCATTCTTTTTGGTAAGATCCGTGAGGTGCAATTTATCTGCCACGGTCTGCAGCGAACGCGTAATATATTTGGAAATGAAATAGGCCAAAATAATGGCCGCCAGCAACATCAACAGATATACCCCGGCAAGCCGCATCATAAACTCCCGAAGTTCCATGTCGTTAAATGAATTGTCCTCAAAATAGGGCAGGTTCATAATGGCAATAGGTTTGAACTTCGGGTCGTTAATGCACACATAAGACGCCTGATAGTTTTCTCCTGCTGTACTCTTTTCCTCTACATAGCGCTTTAGGGGACTCGCCTTTAGATTATTAAGTATCTCGGCATCCAAACAGTTTGAAACAGAGTCCGCCTCAAAAGCAGGCATGGAACTTCGGATCAACTCCCCTTCCAGATCGTAAATATTAAAATTTACATTTTGGACATCGGCAATCTTGTAGATCTCATCCCTAAAGATATACTTGAGGTTTTCCGTTTTAGGCTCATACGTGGTTTCCCGTAGCACGTAATCAATACTTTGCAGGATTTGCTCCTCTTTGCGTTCTAAACGGTTTTGATGATAGTCGTTGGATTGTTCCCGATATTGATATATAGTAACCCCGGCTATTAATACTGAGGCAATAACCACCAACAATATCATAGTAAAGAAAATCCGGGAGCGTAGGGATAACTTTTTCAAACGCAGCTATGCTTTTGGCCTAAAGTTAGCAAGAATCAAACCAAAGAAGTCAAATTCCAAATGTCAAATCACAAAAATCAATTCGGGCCTTTTTGGGATTTGGGATTTGAATTTTGACATTTCTCCTTACGCATTGGGGTTTTTCTCCCGTATACGCTTGTACAATCGAATACCAAGCATCAGCAAGATCCCCAAGACCAGTATTCCAATGATACCGTAGATCCAGTTAAAGGCATTCTTTAAAATGACCAAAAAAGTTACCGCGAACAGCACCAAAGTGGCTACCTCATTCCAGATACGCATAAAACGGGAGCTGTATGTAACGGTATCCTGCTGCAATTGCTTAAACATTTGATGGCACTTGAGATGATAACCAAAGAGGATCACCACAAATAACAGCTTAACGTGCATCCAGGGTTGCTGTAACCAGCCTGGCATAAGCCAGAGCAGCCATAGGGCAAAAAGGGTACATAAAATCGCTGACGGCCAGGTAATAATGTACCAGAGCCTTTTGGTCATCAATTTTAATTGGGTTGTCAGGATTTCCCGTTCCGGGGAAGGCTTTTCATTGGCCTCAATATGGTAAATGAACAAACGCGGGATATAAAAAAGCCCTGCAAACCAAGTGACTACAAATATCAGATGCAAGGCTTTAATATAGAGATACAACTGTCCTTCCTTTTAGGGATTAGATGGTAAAGGTAATGAAACCAAAAGGTATATTACAGTTGTACGGCACCGATACCAATGGCCCAAAGCTTTTTGTTATACCCGGGAATTTTGTTGGTGATAAAGGCCTCTCCGCGTTGCTTCAACCCCATCCATTGGGCATCCAATTCTACTTTTCGATCTCTGGAAGACTGATTCACTCTGGGGATTGAGCTATTGGTTGCATTGATCAGGAAAAGGTATTCCGCGGTAAACTTGTTGGGAAAGTTCTCCACATCATCATAGGCTTTTGATTTTCGTTGCACCATCTCCTTATCCCA
>JANQHL010000271.1 GCA_028277085.1 Flavobacteriaceae bacterium | reverse complement strand
CTCCTTTCAGAAGTTGCTCATAGTTCTCGTACCCAACAGCTAGGGCAATGGAAAGGCCCACAGCGCTCCAAAGGGAAAATCGGCCTCCTACCCAATCCCACATCGGGAAAACATTGTCCTCCGTTATCCCAAATTCACTGATCTTCTCGGTGTTCGTAGAGACGGCTACGAAGTGTTTGCCAATAGCAGTTTCCGGAGCATGTTGTAAAAACCATTCTTTTATAGTCTGAGCATTACTTTGCGTTTCCTGGGTGGTAAAGGATTTCGATACTACAATGAACAAGGTAGTTTCAGGATCTAATCTTTTGATAATTTCTTGGACATGATCCCCATCCACGTTGCTTACGAAATGCGTTTTTAAATGGTTTTTGTAGAAACCTAAAGCTTCGGTTACCATAACCGGACCTAAATCTGATCCACCGATACCAATATTCACGATATCGGTAAACGATTTATCCGTATACCCCCTTTTCGTTCCCGATATCACGGCATTTGAAAAACCTCTTATTTTTTCCCGGATCTCATAAACTTCCGGAATAACATTTTTACCAGCTACTAAGACCGTTTCTTCCTGCTTAGCCCGTAAAGCGGTATGCAAAACAGCTCTTCCTTCGGTTTCGTTGATAGGGTCCCCGGAAAAGTAAGCTTCAATAGCTGTTCCCAATTCCATTTCACCGGCCAGTTGTAACAGCAATTGTACCGTTTCCTCCGTGATCCTGTTTTTGGAATAGTCCACTAGAAAATGATCCCATTCAATTGAAAAGGTCTCAGCTCTTTTAGGGTTGTTTTGAAAAAATGATTTTAAGGGAAGCGCTTTTATCGCGTCATAATGGGCCTTTAATTGCTGCCATGAAGGGGTGGTAGTCGGGTCAATTTTGGGTAATGCCATTTTCTTGATTAGAGGTTATAAGATTATCATCAAGGGTGTTATTAGGGTCAAAATTCAGACAATCCAGTTGAAACTTCAAAGGATCAATATGGTTGAAATAGGCTGTTTGTAGGGAGTCCGCGATAGGTTCTGCAGCGGGTAATTTTTCGCGCAGAGGATCGACCTGCCTTCCATTTTTCCAGAAACGATAGCATACATGTGGACCGCCGGTATTCCCTGTCATTCCTACCCAACCAATAACATCGCCCTGGCGGACAAACTCTCCCTCCTTCACTTTTTGGGCTTTCATATGTAAATATTGGGTGCTATACATGCTGTTATGGCGGATCTTTACGTATTTTCCATTCCCTCCCCTTCTTCGGGATTCTGTTACCGTTCCGTCTGCTGTTGCAATTATGGGGGTGCCAACAGGAGCGGCGTAGTCCGTTCCCCTATGCGGGCGAACTTTATACCCGTAGTAGGCAATACGACGTTTTAAGTTATATCTGGAAGATAACCGATACCCAAACTTTATGGGTGCCCTAAGGAATGTACTTCTCAAATTATTGCCTTTCTGATCGAAATACTCAAGGATGTTCTTTGTAGAATCCGCTACAAATGGAAAGGCATAAATAGGAGTATCTTTATGTTCAAAATAGGCAGCTTTTATCGGCCCGCTACCGGCATAGATAGAATCGTTAATATACTTCTCATCATAAATGATCTTAAATTTATCACCCGCATCCAACTTAAAAAAGTCAACTGTCCAGGCATAGATTTCGGAAAGGTTTATCGTAACACTATAGTCTACCCCTAAACTATCCAAGGTCATGGAAAGGCTACTTTGGATAACCCCGGCAACTTCCCGCTCCCGAAATTGTACATTTTTCTTTCCCTTATAAGCCACCGCGCTATCCCGAAGGTCTACAACGGTGTAGTTGATCTTATCGTTCTGATAAATAAAAACCTGGGCCTTCTGCAAACTATCTTTAGACTTCAAAATAAGATAGGGTTTGCCTACTTTGATTTTTTTGACGTCAAAGGTATCCTTATAGTTTTCAGAGATCGATACAATCTTTGGGTAGTCCACGTGATTTTTTAGCATGAGCTCGCCGAAGCTATCGCCCCGTTTTACAGTATCATTCACCACATTAAAATCGTCCAAATTAAACCCGAACTGCGTAATCACAGGTTTTTCAACAGCTAAGGGAGGGGATAAATTTTCAACCAGTTTTTTTTCTTCCTTGCAGGCTACTGCAATGAATAATGCTAAGAAAATGCCCCAATATTTTCGCATATCAGTTTTTATTTTGAATAGGATTGAAGGTGTGTTCTACCCATTCTTTTCCCCAATTGTCCAACTCCTCTTCGGTGTGCAAAGTTGGGAAAAATATTATTTTCTGGAAACGGGGAGGCAAAAAGTCCTTCCAGTTGGTTCCTCCGGTAGCACTTATAGAACCTTCTTCTCTGTCCAAATAGTGATAGGCAGAACCAAGGTGCATTAAGGGCCAGTTAACATTAGCGTTGACGTCTAGTTTTTTTAAAGCAGTTGTAAGCTCAGGGTTATTTTGTGAAGCCTGAGGAAGATTTTCATATTTATGATGAATGGTTCTTCCTTTGATTTGTTTTGCAATTCGAATTAATCGTGGGGTATAGCGATATTCGAACTGTTTAAGGGTAAGCGTTTTCTCGCCTGTTTTTAGATCGGTTGCCCCTTTTTTCCAATAAATATGTTCATACAGTTCTTCGATCGTGTCTTTTTCGGAAAAGGTCGATCGTTCTGAGGGATGTACAAGATGCTCTAATGGAGTAGCATAAAGCTCTATCATCCGATACTGGACGGATTGAAACCCGCTTGCAGGAAGAAGTGCCATTCGGTATCGCAAGAATTGTTCCCTTTCCATACCCTTTATCATAATACCAAAAGAGGTGATCAAAGCTTTGTAATAGCTATTTATTCTACGGGTTCTTTCTATGAAAAAATCTACATCCTGAGATTTGTCGTCCACCAATTGCTTTTGCTCATGTAATATGAGTTTAAAATAAAGCTCGGTAATCTGGTGATACATGATAAAGATTTCCTCATCGGGGAAATAGGTGCGAGGTACTTGCAGGCTTAAAAGGGTATCCAGATGGATATAGTCCCAATACGTAAGATACCGTTGGTAGAGTAATCCGTCAAGGTAGGAACTTAAATCCTGCCCGGAATTTTTAAATTTTTCTTCAAGTTTGTTGATTTGGGACGTAATTCTCTCATCTTTATCCATTGGTCAGGTTCAATCCATAATTATTTTGAATTGATTTTTTAGGCCATTGAAGCCGTCAAGGTCTGCCTTTAAAGAACCTACTGCCAAATCCGCTTTAATGCGAATAGGAATTTTGTTTAGGTCATTGGAAACCCATAAAGTCAAGCTTTCCTGTTCTTTAAAAATCCTTCCGGATTGCACGTACGGCCTAAATTTAAGACATTCCACCTTACCAAACTTTGTTCGAAGTATTTCCTTACCTAAATACTTAAGCTTAAACTGATAAACCCCGTCATCGTCGAAAAGCATGTCCATGGTAACATCCTTGCCTTCTTCAAAATCATCGAAGCTGTATTTGTCCCTTAGATAGTAGGCCGCCGATAACAGATCCTGAATTTTTCCGTGAACCGGAATATTGAACTCCTTATTGTTTTTATTATCCCTCAATAAGGCAATATCCTCGTTGTAATCAAATTCTATTTCAATATCTTTAGTGTAGCCACCTTCATAAGTGTCCCGGATAAACTTATAGGGCCTTCCGGTCCATTTGTCAAAATAACTTTCAAAAGTATCATCGACCTTAAAAAAAATACTGGCAAATCCCGTGGTTTTTCCCTTTCCGATGACATGATACACCGGAATGCTGTCCAGTCGCTCGTTTTTTAACTGCAATGTTGCATAGCTGGCATTTAAAAAGCCATAGTGTATCCTAAACTTAAGCCATTCTCCTGCTTTGAAAGCCTTAGTCTTCTGCGCGCTTAGGGGGAAATTTATGACGAGCAAGAGAACAATTAATATATGCCTTGTAGGTTTCATTTCAGGGATAAAATTATTAAAACCAACGCTTTTCTCCAGCGATTTACAATAACTTAAACAAATCTTGTTCCAAAGTATTGTGTTTCGATAAAAAAAGCCCCGATGTGTGAATCAGGGCTTTTTCTAAATAACCAACCAAACTTTAAATTATGAAAAACCAATACTTAAAGTTGCAAGGGAACCACCCCTTACACCAACAAAGATAGCGCAAAGCCATAAGCGAATACGGTTTTTAACCAACTTTAACTTACACCAAAATTATTTTTGATTCTTTTAATAAATCTCATGTAACAAGGGATCAAAACCAATAGCCCACGCTAACAAAAACGTTGCTTTCATCGATTTCGGGTGTCCAGGAATAGTACACCTGAATAGGACCAATAAAGGATTCAAGGCCATAACCTACTCCAAAACCTGAGAAGTCCGGAGCCGTAAACCACTCTCCTGTTCTAAATAAATCATCCTGCACATTAGCCATGTTTACAGCAAACAGAAGATGATTTTTTGGAGTTACCTTGTAGTCTAACCTTGCATAGGCTTTTACAAAACTATTCCCGGGAAGACTTAGGAATTCATAGCCAAAAAACGGAATAAAGTTGTTAATGAGATTGTTGCCAAATCCCCCCAAGACAAAATCAAAAGAGGTAACATCTGAAGTTCCCAATTTGAAGCCCCCTTCTGTTTCAATATTTAGCGCGAGATTGTGGAATGGTTGAAAGGCTGTTCCAAGGCGAGCCTTGGCAATTGAAAACTCCCTGAAATTGTTGTTAAAATCCGAAGAAAACAAATAGAGGTGAAAGTCCCCATCAAAAAATAGTCCCTTCGAGGGGAAATAGCTGTTATCATATGTATCTAATCGCAATCTGCCATAAGCACTGAAGTAATTGCTATCTTCAAAAAAGACCCGGCCTACGTCCGTTGGAGTGAACGGCTCATTTTCCGGTTGAGGGAGATTACTTAAGGTACGTGTGCTATAGCGCAATAATTTATGCTCTAGACCCAGGCGAAAGGCAAATTCTTCCCGAAGAACGGTTTCCAGGTAAATCTGGTTGGTAAGATCGGTAACATCCAAATTAATCTCACCTATGTTTGGATCATCCAGGACATCAAAGTTGTTCCGAATAAGATCAAAGTTAATTTCTTCATCGAAATCGGTGAAGGAAGAATTGATCCCAAAGCTCCAGTAAAATCCTTTGTCCAGATAATATTGAAAATTGTATCGGATATGATCCCCTAAAATGAGATCGAATGATGCCACATCGTCTTTAAAGAAAAAATTCTTTCGGGTTAGGTTGATGAGCGCGGCACTTTTGTAGAGATCGTCATAGTGGGCTCCTACTCTAATGAACATTTTTGTTTCGTTTTCCCGCAATTTGAGAATAAGGTCAGTTCCCAATCCATTGGAAACTAGCTGATACCGTATGGCTTTAAAATTTCCAGTTGCCGAGAGGTTACCGATACCCTGGCGTAATTTTTTAAAAGAGATATTGTCACCCAGTGTAAATCGGAGCTTTCCCTTGATATAAGCCCTGGTATAAACGTCATTACCCTCTATTTTAAGTCGATTAATAGTTAAGCTGTCCGTAGCTTTAAGGGGTACTCGCGAAGGGGATTTGTGCTGTTTTTTGGCAATGGTTTGTAAAACATCCAGTTTTTCCAAGGCGGCTGTCTCACCGCTTTGAATGATTTCGTTACCCTTTTCAAAATCAATCACTGAAAAATCGGTAATATTCGGTTTAATATAGATGTCTGTTTTCCCTACTTTGTTGACCATATCATTAACGGTGCGATAGTTATTTATTTGCATCAGTATTTCAGTGGCAGATTCCAAATCTTCACGTTTGGCCAGCGCATCTTGCACATCTACTCCAATAATGATGTCCGCACCCTTTGCCCGCACTTCATCCACCGGG
>JANQHL010000266.1 GCA_028277085.1 Flavobacteriaceae bacterium | reverse complement strand
AACTGGTTCCGTTAGCAGCAATTAGGGTTTCGTTGGATGCTTTGCGAACGGCAGGAAATAGTTTTAATTCCCCAATTTGCATACTTATGTCGTAGTGCTCTTTTTCGTATCCAAAAGAGCCAGCCATACCGCAACAGCCCGATGGAATAATAGTCACCTGGTAATTCTGTGGAAGGTTAAGCACATCGAAGGTTACTTTTTGATTGGATAATGCCTTTTGATGACAATGTCCATGGATCTTAATTTTTCGGACTTCGGTAGTGAAGTTATCAGCGTGTATAGTTCCGTTTTCAATCTCCGCAGCAAGGAACTCCTCGATCAAAAAGCTGCTTTCTTCCAGTTTTTTTGCTTTATTTTTTTGTTCAACTAAGCGCTTATATTCATCTCTAAAAGAAAGTATTGCAGAAGGCTCAAGACCGACTATAGGCAATTCCATTTCAAGAAAAGGCCATAAGTTCTCCAGGTTCGTTTGGGCGAGCTTTTTGGCCTGTTTTAAAAATCCTTTAGATAGATATGTTCTGCCGCTTTCAGCATAAAACAGCGTGATCTTATAGCCTAATCCTGCCAAAAGTGCGATCGCATCTTTTCCCACTTCCACATCCAAATACCTTGTGAACTCGTCCAAATAGAGCACCACGGGCTTTCCGGATGGGGTATTGGATAATTCCGACAAGTATTTATTAAAACTAAAGTGCTTTACTTTTGGTAATTCCCGCTGTTGTGCCACCCCGTTAAAACGCTTGATCCACGCACCTATGGGTGATGCGTAAACTGCATTGGCCAATCCCGGAATCTTACTGGCAAGGGCATTTGCCCTTGTACTCCTGGCGAACAATTTGTCTCTTAGGGAATACCCATTTGCTTCCTGGTATTGGTATAAAAACTCGGATTTCAAGCTAGCGATGTCCACATTGCTGGGACATTCACTGGAACAGGCCTTGCAGGCAAGGCACAGATCAAATACTTCCTTGAGTTCTTTGTGATCAAAGCGATTGATTTTGTCGGAATGGGTAAGAAATTCACGAAGTGCGTTGGCTCTTCCGCGGGTGGTATCTTTTTCGTCCTTCGTTGCATGATAACTTGGACACATCCCGCCTTTCATGGTATGGTCCTTTCGGCAATCCCCGCTCCCATTACATTTTTCGGCTGCCCGTAAAATACCTTCGTTATCTGAAAAATCCATCAAGGTGTGAATCACCGGTTCTTTTCGGTCAATCGCATAGCGCAGGGATTCATCCATAGGGTAAGGATCAACGATCTTACCCGGATTAAGGATGTTGTTGGGGTCAAATAAGGTCTTTATCCTTTTGAGCAACGCGTAATTCTTCTGTCCGATCATTATGGGAAGAAACTCGGCCCTTACAATACCGTCGCCGTGTTCCCCACTAAAGCTGCCACGGTATTTTTTGGTAAGATGGGCTACTTCTGTGGTTATTTTTCGAAATAATTGAACATCTTCTGCTTTTTTGAGATTCAAAATCGGGCGAAGGTGAAGCTCCCCGGCACCCGCATGTGCATAGTAGACCGCTTTTTGTCCATAGCCATCCATGATCCTGGTAAACTCGCCAATGAACTCTTTGAGATCTTCCAGGGCTACCGCGGTGTCTTCAATACAGGCCACTGCCTTTTTGTCGCCTACCATGTTTCCCAATAGCCCTAACCCGGCTTTTCTTAGTTCTATGGCTTTGCGGATGTCCCCTTCATAAAGCACAGGATGGGCATAGCTTTTTCCGGAGTTGTCAATGGTTTGCAATAACCCGGCAACCTCTTTTTCAAGATCCGTTTTGGTAGCGGCTCTAACTTCCAACATCAATATTCCTGCGGGATCCCCTTCTACAAAAAAACGATTGGTCAACTGTTGTCGGTTATTCTTGGTACAATCCAGGATTACCTTGTCCATCATCTCACATAAATAAAGGTGATGTTGCATTACCTCGGCCACATCGGCAAGACAATCTTCCAAAGTTCGGTAATGTGTGCAGACCATGGCAGCATATTCTGGCGGAAGCGGATCCAACTGAAGGGTAACTTCGGTAGTGAATGCCAAGGTCCCTTCGCTGCCAGCTAAGAGATGACACATGTTGAATGGCATTTTAGAATCGCCAAATACTTCGTTCTCCAGTAACTCGTCGACAGCATAGCCCGTATTCCTTCGGTGGATTTCTTTCCTTGGAAATTCAGCCCGTATCTCTTCAACAATCTCGTCCCGCGAAAGTGCTTCCTGCAACCCGCTGTAAATTTGTCCCTCAAGCGTAGCATTTTTGGCTTTCTGTGCAAACGCTGATGCAACTAGGGGTTCAAAAACGGCTTGGCTACCATCGGAGAGTAGGGTTTTCATACGAACTACTTTATCCCGTGTTACGCCATAGCGAATAGAAGTGGTCCCTGAAGAATTATTCCCAACCATTCCTCCGATCATACAACGATTGGAAGTGGAGGTATTCGGACCAAAAAAGAGCCCGAATGGCTTTAAATACAGATTCAATGTATCCCGAACAACCCCTGGCTCTACCGTAACCTGTCGTTTTTCCTTATCCAAATGCAAGATCCGGGTAAAGTATTTTGAGGTATCCACTACAATGCCATCACCTACGCATTGCCCGGCAAGAGAAGTCCCAGCCGTACGGGGGATTAATCCGATTTGATGGGCTCCTGCAAATCGAATCAACTTTTGCATGTCTTTTTCATTTTCGGGAAAGGCAACAGCAATAGGCAGTTTCCGATATACCGAGGCATCCGTAGCGTACAGGGATCGTGTTAAGGTATCCCATTGTAATTCTCCTTGCAGGGTAGCAGAAAGCTCAGAAAGTGAAAATTTATTCAACTTGGAACAATTTTTGGTAGACAAAATAAGTTTTGTTACCGGAGCAAAGAAGCAAAGCTATTCCATAATTTTCAACTAAAACGAATTCTATATGAAGATTACCACACTTTTTACCGGTCTTTTTTTATGTACCACCTATTTTTTAAGTGCTCAAAGTATTTCCGAACATACGCTTGGACTACGTCTCGGCGATAGTGACGGTTTTGGGGCCGAGATTTCCTATCAAAAATCGATAGGAAGATACAACAGGGCCGAATTTAATTTAGGCTGGCGGGACAGCCGGGAATTTGATGCTTTTAAACTTACAGGCGTATACCAGTGGGTGCACAACCTAGATGGTGGCTTTAACTGGTATTATGGTGTTGGAGGCGGTGTCGGCAGCGTTGATTTCGAGCCAAGACCGGATGATAACGATGACGATGGGCTTTTTGTGTTTGCCGCAGGAAATATAGGGGTGGAGTACAATTTTGATATCCCGCTTTTAATATCCCTGGACTTCAGACCCGAACTTGGTTTAATAGGCTATGACGGCTTTGACGATAATTTTGATTTTGATATCGCTTTAGGACTTCGCTATCAGTTCTAGTCTGTTCTTCAGAACACAATTTAGAAAAGTGCCCTGGCGGCACTTTTTTTATGCCTTGTAATATGTGTACCTTTGACCGAAATATAGGAACAAATGAAAAGAACCGTATTGGCTTTTACACTCATCGGACTTGCTATGGCCTGTACCACTACCCCGGAAGGGTATCTGATCAATGGTGAACTTACCGGAGAGATCGAAAACGGAACCCAGGTATTTCTTAAAACGCCAGATTCATTGCGCCGAAGCATGGTTGATATTGATACGGCGGTTGTGGAAAACGGGGTATTCACCTTTTCGGGCACCTCGGAAGGACCACAGCTATATTACCTGTTTATAGAGGGTATTCGTGGCAATTCCCCGATTATTTTGGAAAATGGTGAGATCAGTTTTAGCGCCCAAATAGACAGCCTTTCCTTTGCAAGGCTTCGCGGTACACCTCAAAATGACTTGTTCATGGACTATCTGGAAGAAAACCGAACACTCGCTGCCATGTCGCGTTCGATGAACGATGACTTTAAAAAAGCCAGTGCGGCTAAGGATACAGCGGCTGTAGAGGCACTGCGTGAGGAATATTTTGAACTGCAGGAAAGAGCAAAGAACTTTGAAATTGACTATATGAAGGCCAATCCGAATGCGTTGATTTCTGTCTTGATACTTGAAAAAGTAATTGGTGGTAAAGTTCTTCCATTAGAAGAAATAGAAACGCTTTTTGATGCCTTAACCCCGGAAATTAAAGCCACTAAGCCTGGAAAACGGGTTAAAGAGCAATTAGAAAGGGCAAAAACCACCGCTATTGGCACCATGGCTCCCGAGTTTTCAGGGCCAACACCACAAGGCGCTCAGTTAGCGTTGAACGACGTAAAGGGAAAAGTAACCCTTATTGATTTCTGGGCGGCCTGGTGCAAACCTTGCCGTTTGGAAAATCCAAACATTGTTTCGGTATACCAAAAGTATAAGGACAAAGGATTACATGTGGTTGGGGTTTCTTTGGATAGAAAGAAAGAAGATTGGCTAGCGGCAATTGATTCCGACGGACTGGATTGGAATCATGTCTCCCACCTGCAGTACTTTCAGGACCCCATCGCACAGCTTTATAACGTAAACGCCATCCCTGCCGCCTTTCTCCTCGATGAAAATGGGGTAATTGTCGCCAAAAACCTGCGCGGCCCGGCATTGGAAGCTAAAGTAGCAGAGCTGTTAAACTAAAGGAATAACACAAAAGTAAAACGCCCCGAAGAATTTCGGGGCGTTTTGTTTTATGCTGATTGGATTAGAACTTGTTCTGAACATCATCAAATTCACCGATCACACTGGCGGAATCTTCGATCTCTACATCGCCAAATACATTTACCCGGGAACTGTCACCCAAAAACTCTAAAGTACCGCCTTCTTCCAGGATGAGATCTCCAT
>JANQHL010000192.1 GCA_028277085.1 Flavobacteriaceae bacterium | reverse complement strand
AACAGGAAATGAAGTGTCCAGAAAGCCGGACACCAAGGAACCTTTCTCGGCTTTAGCTTTTAAAATTGCTACCGATCCTTTTGTAGGTCGTTTGGCATTCTTTAGAGCGTATTCCGGAAAATTGGATGCCGGTTCCTATGTACTTAACAATCGATCCGGGAATAAAGAACGAATTTCTCGGATTTACCAAATGCATTCCAACAAACAGAATGCGATAGAAAGTATATCAGCAGGAGACATTGGAGCTGCCGTTGGATTTAAGGATATTAAGACAGGGGACACGCTTTCCGATGAAAAGCATCCTATTGTCTTGGAAAGCATGGTCTTTCCTGATCCGGTTATTGGTATTGCTGTAGAGCCAAAGACCAAGGCAGATGTAGATAAGTTGGGAATGGCATTGGCAAAGTTGGCGGAAGAAGATCCGACTTTCCAGGTAAAGACCGATGAGGCTTCCGGGCAAACGATTATCTCCGGTATGGGTGAATTGCACTTGGATATTATTGTTGACCGTCTTAGACGAGAGTTTAAGGTAGAAGTAAATCAGGGGCAACCGCAAGTGGAATACAAGGAAGCACTTACCGCTAAGGCTGACCATAGAGAGGTGTACAAGAAACAAACCGGTGGTCGTGGTAAGTTTGCAGATATCGTATTTACCATGGAGCCTGCAGAAGAAGGAAAAGCTGGGTTGGAGTTTGTCAATGAGATCAAAGGGGGCAATATTCCAAAAGAATATATCCCATCGGTGGAGAAAGGCTTTAAACAAGCGATGCAGAATGGACCTTTGGCTGGATTTGAGATGGATAGTATGAAGATTACTCTGAAAGACGGTTCCTTCCACCCTGTGGATTCTGATTCGTTGTCCTTTGAGTTGGCTGCTAAATTGGGATACAAAGAGGCAGCAAGAGCAGCAAAGGCTGTGTTGATGGAGCCCATTATGAAATTGGAAGTTTTAACCCCCGAAGAAAATATGGGGGATATCGTAGGGGACTTGAATAGAAGAAGAGGGCAGGTAAACAACATGGATGACCGGGCCGGTTCCAAAGTGATCAAAGCAGAAGTACCGCTTTCTGAAATGTTTGGTTATGTTACAGCCTTGCGAACCTTAAGTTCCGGACGTGCGACCTCTACCAT
Organism: Flavobacteriaceae bacterium; assembly: GCA_028277085.1. GTDB lineage: Bacteria > Bacteroidota > Bacteroidia > Flavobacteriales > Flavobacteriaceae > Croceivirga. The sequence goes on along the minus strand of JANQHL010000192.1, from coordinate 15,951 downwards.
GGAATTCTCGCACTATGCGGAAACACCAGGAAATCTAGCCGAAGAGGTTATTAAAACAGCCAAAGGAGTAACTGTTTAATTTTCAGAAGATGAGTCAAAAAATTAGAATAAAATTAAAGTCTTACGATCATAATTTGGTAGACAAATCCGCTGAAAAGATTGTAAAGACAGTGAAGACAACTGGAGCAGTAGTAACGGGGCCAATCCCATTACCTACGCATAAAAAGATCTTTACAGTGTTGCGTTCACCACACGTAAATAAGAAATCAAGAGAGCAGTTCCAACTAAGTTCGTATAAGCGATTGTTGGATATTTATAGTTCTTCTTCCAAGACAATTGACGCTTTAATGAAATTAGAGCTGCCAAGTGGTGTGGAAGTCGAAATAAAAGTGTAAGTTTGCACGCCCTTAGCGATAAGGGGTCACATGTCCGGAGCTGCGAGCGAAGGAAAAACGGGAGAAAAGAAAAAAATCTGGGTCACAGAGAAATTTCTTTGACCCAATTTTTTTGCCAAATTTTTGGCAAGTAAAAAGTGGAACAATTAATAGTAATTACATATGTCTGGGTTAATAGGTAGAAAAATCGGCATGACCAGCATCTTTGACGAAAATGGGAAGAATATTCCCTGTACCGTTATTGAGGCAGGGCCATGTGTGGTTACCCAAGTCAGAACCGAAGAGGTCGATGGGTACAGTGCCCTTCAGCTAGGTTTCGATGACAAGGCAGAAAAACGCACTTCCAAGGCCCAACAAGGCCATTTCAAAAAAGCAGGTGCCTCGCCAAAGAAAAAAGTCGTCGAGTTCCGTGATTTTGAAGGAGAATATAAATTGGGAGACACGATTGGAGTGGATCTGTTTGTTGAGGGAGAGTTTGTGGATGTCGTAGGAACTTCAAAAGGAAAAGGCTTTCAGGGTGTGGTAAAGCGACATGGATTTAGCGGAGTTGGCCAATCTACTCACGGACAACACAACCGTCTTCGTGCCCCAGGTTCTATTGGTGCGGCTTCAACCCCTTCCAGGGTGTTTAAAGGACTTCGCATGGCCGGTAGAATGGGTGGCGAACGTGTTACTGTTCAAAATCTCAGGGTATTGAAAATTGTACCAGAGAAAAATTTGATCGTTGTTAAAGGAGCGGTTCCTGGTCACAAAAATGCTTACGTAACGGTAGAAAAGTAAGGGCATGAAAGTAGCAGTATTAGATGTTAAAGGAAAAGACACGGGAAGAAAAGTTGAGCTTTCCGATGATGTTTTTGGGATAGAGCCTAACGAACACGCTATTTATTTGGATGTTAAGCAGTATTTGGCACACCAGCGTCAGGGGACTCACAAATCCAAGGAGCGCGCAGAAATAGTCGGAAGTACCAGAAAGATAAAGAAACAGAAAGGCACAGGTACGGCTCGAGCGGGTAGTATTAAATCTCCGGTTTTCAGAGGGGGTGGTCGAATCTTCGGGCCGAGACCAAGAAGCTATTCGCAAAAGCTGAATAAAAACGTAAAACGTTTGGCTAGAAAATCAGCCTTGAGTTTAAAATCGAAAGAGAAAGCCTTGGTGGTTGTCGAAAACTTCAGCTTTGAAGCACCAAAAACCAAGGATTTTGTCACTTTTCTTAACTCACTGGGCATAGCAGATAAGAAATCTTTGGTGATTTTGGGTGAAAACAATGCTAATGTGTATCTGTCTTCCCGAAACCTAACCCAATCGGAAGTTATTACCAATTCTGAATTGAGCACTTACAAAATATTGAATGCAAAAAGCTTAGTGTTGATGGAAGGTGCTGTTGAAGGAATACAAGCTAATTTGACAAAATAGAGACAAGATGAGTGTGTTGATTAGACCTATTATTACCGAGAAGATGACCGCAGATAGCGAGTTGTTCAATCGATATGGCTTCTATGTTGACCCAAAGGCCAACAAATTGCAAATAAAGGAAGCGGTGGAAAGCACCTACGGTGTTTCTGTTGAAAAAGTTAGAACTATGAATTACGGTCCGAATCGTAAAACGCGATATACGAAGACTGGAATTCAACATGGTAAGACCAATGCAATGAAGAAGGCGATAGTGGATGTTGCAGAAGGTGATATTATTGATTTTTATAGCAATCTATAGTAAAGGGTAATGGCAGTTAGAAAATTAAAACCCATAACTCCAGGACAGCGTTTTAGAGTAGTAAACGGATTTGACGCGCTTACTGCTGATAAGCCGGAGAAAAGCTTGCTTGCTCCGTTAAAAAAGTCGGGAGGGAGAAACAGTCAAGGAAAAATGACCATGCGCTACCGTGGTGGTGGTCATAAAAGAAGGTACCGTATTATTGATTTTAAGCGGGATAAACATGGTGTGGAAGCAGAGATAAAATCCATTCAGTACGATCCTAACAGAACAGCATTCATTGCTTTGTTGGAATATAAGGATGGAGAGAAGCGCTATGTAATTGCTCAGAATGGGTTGCAAGTAGGTCAGAAAGTGGTTTCTGGTGAAAAAACGGCTCCCGAAATCGGGAATGCCATGCAGTTATCAGAAATCCCTTTGGGAACCATTATTTCCTGCATCGAATTACGTCCGGGTCAGGGAGCGAGTATAGCGCGAAGTGCAGGTACTTTTGCCCAGTTGATGGCTAAGGATGGAAAGTTTGTAACTATAAAATTGCCTTCCGGTGAAACCCGTATGGTGTTGTCCACTTGTATGGCAACGATTGGGGCAGTTTCCAATTCAGACCATCAGCTTATAGTTTCCGGTAAAGCGGGAAGAAGTCGCTGGTTAGGCAGAAGACCTAGAACCAGACCCGTTGCAATGAACCCGGTAGATCACCCGATGGGTGGTGGAGAAGGAAGAGCTTCCGGAGGACATCCACGCTCTCGTAAGGGACTACCTGCTAAGGGGTATAGGACCCGTTCATTGACAAAGGACAGCAACAGATATATTGTAGAACGAAGAAAGAAATAATAGGACATGGCACGTTCACTTAAAAAAGGACCATTCGTCCACCATAGTTTAGAGAAAAAAGTTCAGGCGAATATAACGTCCGGGAAAAAGTCTGTTATTAAGACCTGGTCAAGGGCTTCTATGATTACCCCGGATTTCGTAGGGCAAACCATTGCCGTGCACAACGGGAAACAATTTGTTCCGGTGTATGTGACGGAAAATATGGTGGGTCATAAATTAGGTGAGTTTTCACCGACCCGTTCATTTCGTGGGCATGCAGGCGCTAAAAATAAAGGTAGAAAGTAAGCTATGGGAGTTCGAAAGAGACAAATGGCAGAGCGCATTAAAGCAGAAAAGAAGGATATCGCGTTTGCAAAGTTGAACGACTGTCCTACTTCTCCAAGGAAAATGCGTTTGGTGGCGGATTTAATTCGCGGTAAGAAGATTGAAATGGCATTGGCCATACTTAGGTTCAATCAAAAAGAGGCTTCCAGAAGGCTGGAAAAGTTATTGCTTTCCGCTATTGCCAATTGGGAAGCTAAGAACGAAGAGAGTAATGTTGAAGATGCAGACCTTTATGTGAAGGAGATCCGTGTGGATGGAGGTACAATGCTAAAACGATTACGACCTGCACCCCAGGGGCGGGCACATAGAATTAGAAAGCGATCCAACCATGTAACCTTGGTTTTGGGTGCTCACAACACGGTAACAACAGAAACAACGGCATAGATATATGGGACAGAAGACTAATCCAATAGGGAATCGTCTAGGAATTATCAGAGGATGGGAATCCAACTGGTATGGCGGAAACGATTACGGCGATAAATTGGCGGAGGATGATAAAATACGAAAGTATATCCACGCTCGTTTGGCAAAAGCCAGCGTTTCTCGAGTCATCATAGAACGTACGCTAAAATTAATTACCATTACCATTACCACGGCACGGCCTGGTATCATTATTGGTAAAGGGGGTCAGGAAGTGGACAAGCTGAAGGAGGAGTTGAAAAAGATCACCAATAAGGAAGTGCAAATCAACATACATGAGATCAAGCGACCCGAATTGGATGCCAATTTGGTAGCGGCAAGTATAGCGCGACAAATTGAAAGTAGAATTTCCTATCGACGTGCTATTAAAATGGCAATAGCTGCAGCTATTCGAATGAATGCCGAGGGAATTAAGGTACAGATTGCCGGAAGATTGAATGGCGCAGAGATGGCCAGGACCGAAACCTATAAAGAGGGAAGGATCCCATTGTCAACCTTCCGTGCAGATGTGGATTACGCTCTGGATGAAGCACATACTACCTATGGTAGACTTGGCATCAAGGTTTGGATCATGAAAGGTGAAGTGTACGGTAAACGAGAGCTTTCTCCACTAGTAGGACTTTCTAAAGGAGGGTCAAAAGGAGGTAAGCAGGACGGAATGAAAAGGCAACGCCGTAGAAAATAATTGAGATAAAGCGAAGCGAAGATGTTACAGCCGAAAAGAACAAAATATCGTAAAGCCCAGAAAGGGAGAATGAAGGGGATATCCCAAAGGGGGCATCAACTGTCAAACGGAATGTTTGGTATCAAGTCCTTGGATTCGCACTTTATTACTTCCCGTCAGATTGAAGCAGCACGTATTGCGGCTACTCGTTATATGAAACGACAAGGGCAGTTGTGGATCAAAATTTTTCCGGACAAGCCAATCACCAAAAAGCCTCTTGAGGTTCGTATGGGTAAAGGTAAAGGAGCCCCTGAATATTGGGTGGCTGTTGTAAAACCCGGAAGAATCATGTTCGAAGTGGCTGGTGTACCGCACGATATCGCGAAAGAGGCGTTACGGTTAGCAGCTCAAAAGCTACCGGTTAAAACCAAGTTTATTGTGGCCAGGGATTACGCTGGATAATACTGATAGAAGATGAAACAAGCTGAAATTAAAGAATTATCGGTTGAAGAACTTCAGCAAAAACTAGCTGAGTTGAAGAAGGAATATGCGGATTTGCAAATGGCACATGCAGTGACGCCTTTGGAAAATCCCTTGCAAATACGAAAGACCCGTAGGACAGTGGCAAGATTGGCAACAGAATTAACTAAAAGGGAACAAGAATAACGAATTGGGCCTTATGGAAGATAATACAAGAAATTTAAGGAAAGAGAGAATAGGTGTTGTTACCAGTAACAAAATGGAAAAATCCATAGTTGTTTCGGAGGTAAAACGTGTGAAGCACCCCATGTATGGTAAGTTCGTTTTAAAGACCAAGAAATATGTTGCCCATGACGAAAGCAATGATTGTAATGAGGGTGATACGGTGCGAATTATGGAAACTCGGCCTTTGAGCAAAACCAAATGCTGGAGACTAGTAGAAATTATAGAAAGAGCTAAATAATCATGGTACAACAGGAATCAAGATTAAAAGTTGCGGATAATACAGGTGCCAAAGAAGTGCTTACAATCCGGGTACTTGGGGGAACAAAAAGAAGATACGCTTCATTGGGCGATAAGATTGTGGTGACCGTTAAGGAGGCCGCTCCCAATGGCGCCGTTAAAAAAGGAGCAGTTTCTACAGCCGTAGTTGTGCGCACTAAAAAAGAGGTGAGACGACCCGATGGCTCATACATACGTTTTGATGACAACGCCTGTGTGCTTTTGAACCCGGCTGGGGAAATGCGTGGGACACGGGTTTTTGGTCCTGTTGCAAGAGAGCTCAGGGAAAAGCAATACATGAAAATTGTTTCTTTGGCCCCAGAGGTACTTTAAATAAAGACGAAGAGAGATGAAATTGAAGATCAAATCAGGCGATACAGTAACGGTAATTTCCGGGGATCACAAAGGTTCAGAAGGAAAAGTACTTCGTGTGGATCGCGAAAAGAATAAGGCGATCGTTGAAGGAGTGAACATGGTGAAGAAACACGAAAAGCCAAGTGCAAATAATCCGCAAGGAGGAATTGTTGAAAAGGAAGCGCCTATACATATTTCGAACCTATCCTTAATGGAAAATGGTGAGGCCGTTCGTGTCGGTTTTGAGATCAAGGACGGTAAGAAAGTTAGGGTTTCTAAAAAAACAGGAGAAATAATCTAGTCATGAGCTATATTCCAAGACTCAAGAAAGAATACAACGAACGGGTAATGAAAGCCCTTTCCGAAGAATTCGGGTATAAAAACATTATGCAGGTTCCCCGCTTACAGAAGATAGTGGTAAGCCGAGGCGTAGGGGCGGCCGTGGCTGACAAGAAGTTGATCGATCACGCTGTTGACGAGCTTTCTATGATTACCGGACAGAAAGCAATAGCAACCATATCTAAGAAAGACGTAGCCTCTTTTAAGTTAAGAAAAGGGATGCCCATTGGAGCTAAAGTAACCTTAAGAGGTGAACGCATGTACGAATTTCTTGATAGGTTAATTACCACTGCCCTTCCCCGTGTACGAGATTTTCAAGGGGTAAAGGCAACTGGTTTTGATGGACGCGGGAATTACAATTTAGGAGTAACGGAACAAATCATTTTCCCCGAAATCAATATTGATAAGATCAATAGAATTAACGGAATGGATATCACATTTGTGACTTCTGCCGAAACAGATAAGGAAGCAAAGTCTTTGTTAAGCGAATTGGGTTTACCCTTTAAAAAGAATTAATATGGCCAAAGAATCAATGAAAGCCCGCGAAAGGAAGCGAGCAAAAATGGTAGCCAAATATGCAGAAAAGCGCAAAGCCCTAAAAGAGGCTGGGGATTACGAGGCGTTACAAAAACTCCCCAAAAATGCTTCTCCCGTTAGAATGCGTAACCGCTGTAAGCTTACGGGTAGGCCAAGAGGATATATGAGAGATTTTGGTATTTCCAGGGTAACCTTTAGGGAAATGGCCAATCAAGGTCTTATTCCAGGTGTGAAAAAAGCAAGTTGGTAATACTAATTGAATGAAGAATGCAGAATTCAGAATGTTGAATACAGACAGATGAAATTCGTAATTCGTAATTCGTAATTCAAAATTTAAAAATGTTAACAGATCCAATTTCAGATTATTTAACCCGCATCCGGAACGCTAATAGGGCAGGGCACAGGGTGGTAAATATCCCGGCTTCCAACTTGAAGAAAGAAATGACAAAGATTCTTTTTGATCAAGGGTATATCCTCAGCTATAAGTTTGAAGAAGATTCGGTTCAGGGAAATATTAAGATTGCTCTTAAATATGATAGAATGACCAAAGAGCCAGTGATCAAAAGGTTGCAAAGAGCGAGTAAACCAGGATTGAGAAAGTACACCAATGCACAGGAACTCCCTAGAGTATTAAATGGTTTGGGGATAGCAATTATTTCTACATCCCATGGGGTAATGACCAGCAAGCAAGCCAAAAAGGAAAATGTTGGTGGGGAAGTATTGTGCTACGTATACTAAATAAAAAGTAAAGAAATGTCACGAATAGGAAATAGCCCAATTTCAATTCCTGAAGGAGTAACGGTAGAAGTAAATGAGAATATCGTTACAGTTAAAGGAAAGCTAGGGGAGTTGTCTCAAGAATTTTCTAATGTGGAAATCAAGGTTGAAGACGGCACTTTGAACATCACCCGCCCTTCGGATTCGAAAACACATAAAGCCAAGCATGGGCTGTATAGAGCATTGATCAATAATATGGTAGCTGGGGTGTCTCAGGGTTGGACAAAAGAGTTGGAACTGGTAGGGGTAGGATATCGAGCAAGTAACCAGGGACAAAAATTGGACCTGGCATTAGGATTCTCCCATAATATTGTGATGGACATTGCTCCCGAAGTTAAGATTGAAACGGTTTCTGAAAAAGGAAAAAACCCTAGGGTGAAGCTTACCTCCCATGATAAACAATTGGTAGGTGCGGTAGCGGCTAAGATCCGCTCATTCAGAAAGCCAGAACCTTACAAAGGAAAAGGGATCAAGTTTGTAGGAGAACAGATTAGAAGAAAAGCAGGTAAATCAGCATAATAGCATACTAACATGGGACTATCAAAATATGACAGAAAGACAAGGATTAGGAGACGGATCAGAAAGGTTTCTTTTGGCACCGAATCCCGTCCTCGATTGTCGGTTTTTCGAAGCAACAAGGAAATTTACGCCCAGTTGATTGATGATATTAGCGGTAAGACGTTAGCAGCGGCTTCATCCAGAGACAAAGATATCGCTGTTCAGGGAACAAAAACCGAAATTGCTGGCGCAGTGGGTAAGGCTATTGCTGAAAAAGCAAAAAAAGCAGGCATAGAAACCGTGGCATTTGACAGAGGGGGTAACCTGTATCATGGAAGAGTTAAAGCTTTGGCGGACGGCGCCAGAGAGGGAGGACTAAAATTCTAAAAGAATATGTATCAAAAGTATAAGAACGTAGAAACCGTAAAACCAGGTGGTTTAGAATTAAAGGATCGCCTTGTTGGAGTACAACGAGTTACCAAAGTAACCAAAGGTGGACGTGCGTTTGGTTTTTCTGCTATCGTGGTAGTAGGAGATGAGAATGGTGTTGTAGGACACGGTCTTGGTAAATCCAAAGAAGTGGCCACAGCAATTGCTAAGGCGGTAGAAGATGCTAAAAAGAATTTGGTGCGGATTCCCTTGAATAAAGGCACACTGCCCCATGAGCAGAGAGGAAAATATGGAGGGGCTAAAGTGTTTATTAAACCTGCATCTCAAGGTACCGGAGTTATTGCCGGTGGTGCTGTGAGAGCGGTATTGGAATCTGTTGGGGTACACGATGTACTGTCAAAATCACAAGGTTCATCAAATCCACATAATGTGGTTAAGGCTACTTTTGATGCCCTGTTGCAACTTAGAGATGCCCGGACCGTTGCGAAGCAGCGAGGTATTAGCATGGAAAAAGTTTTTAAAGGATAAAAGGGATGGCGAAAATCAGAGTAACGCAGGTAAGAAGCGCTATAAAACGTCCGCAAAATCAAAAGAGGACGTTAACAGCACTGGGACTTAGTAAAATAGGTCAGGTTGTTGAGCATGAGACTACGCCCAATATCCTTGGAATGATTAATAAGGTAAAACATTTGGTTTCCACCGAGGAGGCTTAAAAGAACGTTGAAGCATGGATTTAAGCAATCTAAAACCGGCAGAAGGATCTACACATAAAGAAGGAAAACGACTGGGTCGTGGGCAGGGCTCTGGAAAAGGGGGTACTGCAGCACGAGGGCACAAAGGAGCTAAATCAAGATCCGGATACTCCAAGAAAATTGGGTTTGAAGGAGGACAAATGCCGTTGCAACGGAGAGTACCAAAATTCGGGTTTAAAAATATTAACCGAAAAGAATATCAACCGGTGAACTTGGATAAACTGCAAGCCCTGGTTGATAACAAGGTGGTTAAAAATGAGATTACCTTAGACACCTTGATAGAAAACAGGTTAGTAGGGAAAAACGATTTGGTAAAGATATTGGGGAATGGTGAGGTAAAGGCCAAGCTTAAAGTATCGGCACATAAATTTAGTGCTTCTGCCAAAGCAGCAATTGAAGCGGCAGGAGGGGAAGCAATAAATTTATAAGCGTATTGGACTATGAAGAAATTTGTTGAGACCATATCAAATATTTGGAAAATCGAGGAACTAAGACAGCGTATCTTGGTCACCTTAGGGCTACTTTTGGTGTATCGTTTTGGGGCACAGGTAGTTCTTCCCGGTATTGATACGACTCAATTGGCAGAGTTAACTTCCAATACAGAGCAAGGTATTTTGGGTATTCTTAATGCTTTTACAGGAGGCGCATTCGCCAATGCCTCTGTATTTGCTCTCGGGATCATGCCTTATATCTCGGCTTCTATTGTGGTACAGTTAATGAGTATTGCTATACCGTATTTACAGAAACTGGACAAGGAAGGAGAGAGCGGGAGAAAAACCAAGAATCAGATCACGAGATGGTTAACCATCGCCATCTGTATTGTTCAGGCTCCTGCCTACTTGTATGGGTTAGGGGCGTTGGGAGTACCAGATAGTGCATTCATTCTTGGCAAGGGATTGGATTTTATCATACCTGCCGTGGTTATTTTGGTTACCGGTTGTGTTTTCGCCATGTGGTTAGGAGAGAAGATTACGGATAAGGGTATTGGAAATGGGATCTCCTTATTGATCATGATCGGAATTATTGCCACAATGCCGCAGTCTTTTGTACAGGAGTTTATCTCCAGGACCACAAATAACACAGGAGGTTTGATGTTCATGTTGATTGAGATTATCATTTGGTTCCTGGTGATATTGGCAAGTGTGCTCCTGGTAATGGCCATTCGGCAGATTCCTGTGCAATATGCGCGTAGAAGTGCTTCCGGGGGATACGAAAAGAATATGATGGGTTCCCGGCAGTACATTCCACTCAAATTGAATGCCTCCGGGGTTATGCCGATAATCTTTGCCCAGGCAATTATGTTTGCTCCCAGTTTAATAGGCCGGACATTTAACAGCACTGCTGCGGGCCAGTGGATGGAAGTGCAATTTGCGGATATCTTTGGGTTAGCCTATAATATTCTCTTTGCGGTTCTAATCATAATTTTCACCTATTTCTATACGGCTATTACCGTACCTACCAATAAAATGGCAGATGATCTAAAGCGGAGCGGAGGGTTTATCCCGGGAATACGCCCAGGTAAGGAAACCGCAGACTACTTGGATAAGATTATGTCGCTGATCACATTTCCTGGCTCTGTTTTCCTTGCGGCACTGGCAGTACTCCCTGCTGTTGTGGTAAAGCTGATGGATGTTCAAGCCGGTTGGGCGTTGTTCTATGGAGGTACGTCACTATTAATTATGGTAGGGGTAGCCATTGATACGGTGCAACAGGTGAACTCTTATTTGTTGAATAGACATTATGACGGTTTGATGAAAACCGGGAAAAATAGAAAAGTAGCGTAATATGGCAAAACAACCAGCTATAGAACAAGACGGAACAATCATTGAAGCATTGTCAAATGCCATGTTCCGGGTAGAGTTGGAAAACGGGCACATTGTTACCGCTCATATCTCTGGTAAAATGCGTATGCATTACATTAAACTATTGCCAGGAGATAAGGTAAAATTGGAAATGAGTCCTTATGATTTGACCAAAGCTAGAATTACTTATAGATATTAAGAAAACTTAGACATGAAGGTAAGGGCATCAATAAAGAAAAGAAGTGCTGACTGCAAGATTGTTCGCAGAAAAGGAAGGTTGTACGTAATTAACAAAAAGAATCCTAGATTCAAACAAAGACAAGGATAATTATGGCAAGAATTGCTGGTGTAGACATACCAAAACAAAAAAGGGGAGCTATAGCGCTTACCTACATTTACGGCATTGGGAATAGCCGTGCCAAAGAAATTTTGGAAAAAGCAGGTGTGGATGAGGATATCAAGGTTTCTGATTGGAATGACGATCAAATCGGAAAAATTAGGGAAGCCGTTTCGGCATACACTATTGAAGGAGAGCTGCGTTCAGAAACCCAATTAAACATCAAGCGATTGATGGATATCGGTTGTTATCGTGGTATCCGTCATAGATCTGGATTACCCTTACGAGGGCAGCGCACGAAGAACAACTCTCGTACCAGAAAAGGAAAACGTAAAACAGTTGCTAACAAGAAGAAGGCAACCAAATAATAGCTAAGTCATTATGGCCAAAGCAAATACGAAAACTGCAAAAAAAAGAAAGGTGGTTGTGGATGCCACCGGGGAAGCACATATTGTGGCCTCTTTTAATAACATCATCATTTCCCTGACCAATAAGAAGGGAGACGTTATTTCATGGTCTTCTGCTGGAAAAATGGGGTTCAGAGGCTCCAAAAAGAACACGCCATATGCCGCGCAGGTTGCAGCTGAAGAGTGTGCTAAGGTAGCCCTTGAAGCAGGCCTGAGGAAAGTGAAAGTGTATGTGAAAGGACCTGGAAATGGTAGGGAATCTGCAATACGTACGATTCACAATTCCGGGATTGAGGTGACAGAAATTATTGATGTAACCCCATTACCACACAATGGCTGTCGGCCGCCAAAAAGAAGAAGAGTTTAATTTAGAATAGAATCCTTAAGAACAACGGATTTTCACCGAAAGTGCATCAGGATTATCGAAGGATACGCCTTAATTCATAATCGCACTTTCTAAAAATGAGAAAATGGCAAGATACACAGGACCTAAAACGAAGATCGCCCGTAAGTTTGGCGAACCAATTTTCGGCGATGACAAATCGTTTGAAAAAAAGAATTATCCTCCGGGGCAACATGGTAATAGCCGTCGTAGAGGAAAGAAGTCGGAATACGCAATTCAGCTTCAGGAAAAACAAAAGGCAAAGTACACTTACGGTATTTTGGAGCGGCAATTCCGAAACCTCTTTGTTGAGGCAAAACGCCGCGAAGGGGTAACTGGTGAAGTGTTGTTACAACTTTGTGAAGCACGGTTGGATAATGTGGTCTACAGAATGGGGATCTCGCCCTCCAGAAGAGGCGCCAGGCAGTTGGTTTCCCACTGTCACATTACCGTGAATGACAAAGTGGTAAACATTCCTTCCTATTCCTTGAAGCCTGGAGATGTTGTTGGGGTGCGTGAAAAATCCAAGTCCCTTCAATCCATCGCAGAATCGCTTGGGAATAACAGCAGTGTTTACGAATGGATCACCTGGAATGGTGACAAAAAAGAAGGTACGTTCGTTACGATTCCAGAACGTATTCAGATTCCTGAGAATATCAAGGAACAATTAATTGTCGAGTTATACTCAAAATAAAAATCAGATTAATCCGATTATGGCATTACTTAATTTTCAAAAGCCCGATAAAGTTATAATGATAGACTCTACAGATTTCGAAGGGAAATTCGAATTTCGCCCTTTGGAACCTGGTTATGGATTAACTGTAGGGAACGCATTACGACGGGTATTGCTTTCTTCTTTGGAAGGCTTTGCAATAACATCGGTAAGAATGGACGGGGTAGAGCATGAATTCTCGGTTATTCCGGGAGTAGTGGAAGATGTTACCGAAATCATCTTAAACCTAAAACAGGTACGCTTCAAAAGACAGATAGATGATGTGGAGAGTGAAACCGTTTCTGTGTCTGTTAGTGGCAAAGAACAACTTACCGCAGGGGATTTCCAGAAGTTCATCTCTGGATATCAGGTATTAAACCCTGATTTGGTTATCTGTAATATGGATCCCAAGGTGGCGATCAATTTGGAGATAATTATTGAAAAAGGACGAGGTTACGTTCCTGCCGAAGAAAATAAAAAATCCAATTCTCCTTTGGGTACTGTAGCTGTAGACTCGGTTTTTACACCGGTAAAAAACGTAAAATACAGCATCGAAAACTTTCGGGTAGAACAGAAAACCGACTATGAGAAATTGGTTTTCGAGATTGCTACTGATGGCTCCATTCACCCTAAAGATGCTTTAACTGAGGCGGCAAAAGTGTTGATTCACCATTTCATGTTATTCTCAGATGAACGCATCACCCTGGAAGCGGATGAAATTGCGCAAACGGAAACCTACGACGAGGAATCATTACACATGCGTCAGTTGTTAAAAACCAAGCTGGTGGATATGGATCTGTCTGTTCGGGCATTAAACTGCTTAAAAGCTGCTGAGGTAGATACTTTAGGAGATCTCGTGGCTTTTAACAAGAACGATTTGATGAAGTTTCGAAACTTTGGTAAAAAATCATTAACTGAATTGGAAGAGCTTGTGATTAACAAAGGTCTTCAATTTGGTATGGATTTAACCAAATATAAATTGGACAAGGACTAGTTGTTCAAAAACGTAGATAGCAGATGAGACACGGAAAAAAATTCAATCATTTAGGGAGGACCGCATCGCACAGAAAGGCAATGTTGGCCAATATGGCCTGCTCCCTGATAGAACACAAGAGAATTAACACAACGGTAACAAAGGCCAAAGCGTTAAAGCAGTTTGTAGAGCCCCTGATCACAAAAGCGAAGTTGGAGAACAATCAAAGTTCTGAAAAGGGGATGCATAACCGAAGAGTGGTGTTTAGCAATTTGAGAAATAAATATGCAATTACAGAGCTTTTTGGTGCGGTAGCTGAAAAGGTGGGTGACCGACCTGGAGGATACACACGAATTATCAAGTTGGGGAACCGTTTGGGGGATAACGCTGATATGGCAATGATAGAGTTGGTAGACTTCAACGAAACCTATAACGCTGGTAAAACCAAGAAGAAGTCAACAAGAAGAAGTAGAAGAGGAAGAGGAAAATCGGCAGCCGCAGCTCCTGTAGCTGAGACACCGGTAGCAACCGATGATTCTGAGGAGTAAGATGTTGATTATTCGTTTACAATAAAGAAAAGGATACATGAAAATGTATCCTTTTTTTATGTTTTTTTGTGAAATTTTGAATGCATTATGAAATATCAAAAAAAGAAGAAGGCACTTCTACTTCTGGAAGACGGTACTATTTTTTATGGGAAAGCAGTTGGAGATCAGGAGGGTACTGCCTTTGGAGAAGTCTGTTTTAATACCGGGATGACCGGATATCAGGAAATTTTCACGGATCCTTCCTACTTTGGGCAATTGATGGTGACTACCAACGCCCATATCGGTAATTATGGTACTATGGAGGAGGAAGTGGAGTCGGATAGTATAAAAATTGCAGGCCTAATCTGTAAGAATTTTAGCTACGAATATTCCAGACCGGGTGCAGACAAGAGTCTTCTTGAATTTTTGGAGGAGAACGGACTCTTTGCGATTTCCGATGTGGATACCCGTGCTTTAGTTAGTTATATAAGAGACAACGGCGCAATGAATGCTGTTATCTCCACTCGAGTGGACGATGTGGATACCCTCAAAAAGGAATTGGAACAAGTTCCAAGTATGGAGGGGTTGGAATTAGCGTCCAAGGTGTCTACCACAGCACCCTATTTTTTTGGAGATGAGGAAGCAACATTTAAAATTGCAGCCCTGGATATTGGGATCAAAAAGAACATCCTGAGAAATCTTTCTAAAAGAGGAGCATACATTAAAGTCTTCCCGTATAATGCTACTATGGAAGAAATGGCGGCCTGGAATCCTGATGGTTACTTTATTTCCAATGGCCCTGGAGATCCTGAGCCCCTTACCGAAGCCATAGCAACCACGAAACAGATATTAAAAAAGAACAAACCACTGTTTGGGATTTGTTTAGGACATCAGGTATTGGCTTTGGCTAATGGTGTTTCTACTTATAAGATGCATCACGGGCATCGCGGTATTAACCATCCTATTCTTAATCTGCTAACAGGTAAAGGCGAGATCACATCACAGAACCACGGCTTTGCCATTAACAGGGAAGAAACGGAAGCTAATCCGGATCTGGAAATCACCCACACCCACTTGAATGACGGAACCGTTGCCGGGATCCGGATGAAATACAGAAATGTGTTCTCTGTGCAGTATCATCCCGAGGCGAGCCCGGGACCCCATGATGCGGAATACCTTTTTGATCAATTTTTTGAAGCCATAAAGGCCAGCCGCAACTAAGTAGCCAGTAGTTTATATTTTGGTTAATAGGGCCCAGATTATGACTAATATCATGCGGGTTTCCGCTTACGCTTTTGTATTTTCGTTGCTTTAATTTCAACCATTAAATCGAAGAATATGAGTAGTATCATCAACATTCACGCAAGGCAAATATTGGACTCCCGGGGTAATCCTACGGTAGAAGTTGACGTGGTTACCGAAAACGGTGTTCTGGGCCGAGCTGCGGTACCTTCAGGAGCATCCACGGGGGAACACGAAGCAGTGGAACTGCGTGATGGAGGAGACAGCTTTATGGGGAAAGGCGTAGGAAAAGCGGTAAACAATGTAAACACTGTTATCGCAGAAGAGTTGATTGGGACCTCCGTTTTTGAACAAAACTATATTGATGCTACGATGATTGCACTGGATGGTACTTCCAACAAATCCAAATTGGGCGCCAATGCCATCCTGGGGGTGTCGTTGGCAGCGGCAAAGGCGGCTGCAGAAGAATTGGGGATGCCCCTTTATCGTTATGTGGGAGGAGTAAGTGCCAATACCTTACCAGTACCCATGATGAACATCATTAATGGGGGATCGCATTCCGATGCACCTATAGCTTTCCAGGAATTCATGA
>JANQHL010000115.1 GCA_028277085.1 Flavobacteriaceae bacterium | reverse complement strand
AAATATCCATAGAAGAGCTCAAGGAAATCATCAAGCTAATCGAAAACAAAAAATGATGGAACTATTTTTCGTGTACCTTTTAAAATCATCCGCTATTCTTCTTCTATTTTTAGGTTCCTATCACCTATTCTTAAAAAAAGAAACGTTTTTTACGAGTAATCGTTTATTTCTAATCGCTGGAATACTTATCGCCTTTGTGCTACCTTTTATAAGTATTACCAAGACCATATATGTTGAACCCACTCCGATCACAGCAATGGAATTTGTTCCCGGGACGGCAACGGTGGCCATCGCCTCGGAAGCGATTCCAAAATTTGACTGGGCGACTCTTTTATTAACGCTCTATCTGCTTGGGATAGCCTATTTCACCTTCCGACTGCTGCTTCAATTGTATACCATACAAAGCATAAAAAAAGAAAGTGATATTGTTTCGGAAGGAAACTATTTTCATGTGAGGACTGCTAAGCACATTGCTCCTTTTTCATTTTTTAAATACATCTTTTATTACCCAAAACAGTTTGCGGCAGGTGAGTTACATACCATTCTATCACATGAGAAAGTTCATGCCCGGGAACTCCATTCGATTGATATCCTGCTTACCGAAATCGTATTTATACTCCAATGGTTTAACCCGGCTGTCTGGTTTTACCGGGCTGCTATAAAACAGAATCTGGAGTTTTTAGCCGATTCAAAGACCTGTACGCTGGCAGAAGACAAGAAAAGATATCAATATTTAATGTTAAAACAGGCGATAAAGAACAACAACCTCGCCATTGTAAATCCATTTTTCAATTCCATCATCAAAAAACGAATAGTCATGTTAAATCAAACGCAATCCAAAAGGATCAACAAATTAAAACTCTTGCTGGTACTCCCATTGCTCGCAGTTTTCGTGTTAAGTTTCAACACCCGAGAGGTGGTTAAGTTTTCGGAAGAAACGGGCGCGGATGCACCTGTCCCCGAAGCTGTTGTAGATTTTGCCTCCCCGCTCCATCAGCAGGATATTAAAAAAGTTTCTGCTGGCTTTGGCAAGGCAATAGACCTTGAGACAAAAGAAATGAAGTTTCATAGCGGTGTTGATCTTGAGGCCGCCATTGGAAAAGAGGTATTAGCGACCGCAGACGGGAAAATTGCCACTTCCGCTCAAAATAGTAGCAACGGGCATTACATAGTCATCGAGCATAAGGAGGGTTACACTTCCAAATACCTGCATTTGAATGACAGACAGGTTAGCGCGGGAGACGAGGTAGTTGCTGGGGAAACCATCGGATATGTTGGGAGTACCGGAAAATCGATCGGCCCCCATTTGCATTTTGAGATCCTGAAATTCGGTCAGCCTATTGATCCGGCAAGTCTAATCCCGTTTACGGCTACACAAAAAAGGGTCAAGAAACCGCGTCCGGAAGCATCTAAAACCCCTCAACCAATTAAAACCGTAGAACTTACCATTAACAAAGACACCTCCAATGAGGAACTGGAAAAGATGAAAAAGGACCTGAGTGAAGATGCTATTGATTTTAGCTATACCGTAGTCCGTAATGATAACCGGGAAATTATTGACATCTCATTACAACTAAATGGCAAAAATTCCAGGGGGGAGTCTTTTAGTGGCAATTATCAATCCAATTCGGATGGTCCTATTTCTCCCATTTTTGTGCGCTTCGACGATGATGCGAATGCCATTTCCTTTGGTGGAACCCGGCAGAAACGTTTTAGCATCAACAAAGATGGTGATCATACTATGGTGTGGAACGGATTTGACGAAATTGGGGAACATAACGATATCGTAATTGTCCAGAAGGATGGGAAAAAGAAAGTTTATATTGATGGTAGCGAAGTAGACTACGATAGTATCGATAGGGATGTTAATGTGATGGTGATTGAAGATAAGGATGATGACTCCATAAGATTCAAGGTACATTCAACCGACGAAGACGGGCATGAGGTTAGGGTAAGGAAGCGCAAATCTAAAAAAGGAAAGGATGTAAAGATCATTAAGGATTCCGACAATGATACCGACATTGAAGTGTTAAGCGATGATGGCTTTTTCTTTGTTGATAATGATGATGAAGGCGAACCGCTGTACATTATAGACGGAAAAGAAGCCACCGCGAAAGAGGTGAAAAAGCTATCACCAAATGAAATTAAGACCGTTGAAGTATCTAAAGGAAAAAGCGCTAAAAGAAAATACGGCAGGAAAGCTAAAAATGGCGTGGTTGAGTTTACCACAAAACGCAAAAATTGATCTCAAGAATTCGTTGTAAAACTCCGGAAAAACCGACCCGAACACGGTCGGTTTTTTTATTTCCAAAAAATGGAAACCGTCAAAAAGCCCATTTTCCAAACGAAATCGCCCTTGGTTTTTAGATTTTCCCCGAAAAACCCCCTTCAACCCCTACACTTTTACAGTAAAACCATAGGAAACTACTTCAACCCCTAAGATCTACCAAGAAAGTCACTTAAATATTGAAGGTAAAATCATTTTTTTACTTACAATTTTGTATTCAATTTTAAAATTTAGCATCAGATTATTTGCAACTATGATATTTCTCATTTTATATTGAAAAACAATCATCAACAAACGGAGTTTACAAACAATCAAAACATCAATCATGATAACCCTGGTAAAACTGTTGCTCACATTTATCCTTCTCCTACTAGAGGTGGTTTTGTGAGCAACATCATCACCACCGATTTCCTGATCCGAAATCAAAAAACTTTTGTCTAACCCCTGTCCGCCGATCTATTTGTCATAGATAGCCAAGGCAGACTTTAAATTTTAAACCTATGTTAACTTTCTTAGGAATACTTGTTATTGTCTTTGGTTTGGTGACATTGATTATCAAGCCCTTGTTTAAAAATTCAAAATTGCTTACCTGGTTTACCTCCAGAAGAAGCTTGCAACTTGTGTTGCTCGGTATTGTGCTTAGCATTGTAACAGGGACATTGTTCTATGCGGAGCCTGGTACCGCCTACGCCGTACAATATCCCTGGGGAGGTCAAAAGGCAGTGTTCCGGCAGGGAATTCACACCAAAATGTGGGGCAGACTTATCCCGATTCAGTTTGAATTGCCCATAAAATACGTGATCCCAACCGCTGATGGGGAATTGGGAGAGCAAAGCGAATATGCCAATGTGGACCGGGCCAAATATTGGGCGTTCAGCGATGCGGTGAAGGCACGGATTGCCACTTCGGTAGTCATCAGTATCAATACTGAAGACGAAGTACAATTCCTTTCCGTAGCAGACAGGAACAAAACCGAGCGCAACCTCATCCGTTCCAGGATCATCCCCAATATTGATCAGAGTATTAAAAATACCTGCAAGCTAATGGATGCCCAGGATTATATTTCCGGTCAGGCTTCGGATTTTGATCGGTATTTCAAAGATCAATTGGAAAACGGCATGTATGTGCTTGAGGAGTACTCGGATAATCAGGCAAAAGAGATTATCGGGGATTCAGCTACGGTGCGAACTGTGGTCAATAACGAGACCAAACAAAAGCGTTTCCGGATAAAGCATAAGGATGGCCTTCCGGTACGGGAAAAAGGCAACTCCCTTAAAGCTTATGGCTTGACGGTAGTGCAGGCAGTAGTGACCGAGATTGACTGGGAAGCGACCTTTGATAAACGACTGCAGTTACAAAAGGAGGAAGTTGCCCAAACCCAATTGGAAAAGCAGCAGGCCGAACGAGAGTTCTATCGCGCCCAAAAAGAGAAAGCGCGTGGGGAAGCGGAAAAAGCAGCTGAGCGTGCCCGATTGGAGAAAGAGCAGATCCAAAAAACCATAGCGGCCGAGACCGAAGCTAAGGTGGCAGAGTTTAATCTCGTCAAGGAGAAAAAACAGTTTGAAGTGGAGAAATATAAAGCCCAAAGTAAGAAGGTGGCTGCTGATGCCGAAGCGTATCAAAATGCCAAACTGGTAAGCGCGGGGCTTACCCCACAGGAGCGTGCCGAGTGGGAATACAAAACCGCTGTTGGGGTCGCCGGTCAATTGAAAAGCCTCAATCTTCCTGAAATCTACATGGAAGGAAATAATGGCAAAACCGGTGACGGCAATCTGCTGGAGTCCTTAATTGGTGCTGAACTGGCCAAGAAAATGATGGCGGCTAATCAGAAATAGCGCCTCCACTTTCCCGAATGCATAAAGCCTGGCAAATGCCAGGCTTTATTTTGTACCTTTCCCGCAGATACATCTACCGTGAAAAAAACGCTATTTCAACTTTTGGCGAAGATCAACAAAGCCCTCCTTCCTTCTATGACCAGAAAACAACTGGATTTGGCCAAAGCTAAAAAATGGCAACTCGCGGTAATAGGCTGGCGCTATTACGTCACTAAAAACGCGATAGATTAATAGGTAAGTAAGGATTTAATGGCGTAGCCGTTTAGTTTTTGTGCGCCATTTAAAAAGCTAAGATGGATCAAAAAATTGCATTGCACGACTTCTCCTCCCAATTTTTCCACCAGCTTACATACAGCGGATGAGGTACCGCCCGTGGCAAGCACATCATCATGTACCAAGACGCGCTGCCCTTTTTCAATAGCATCTACATGAATTTCCAAAGTATCCGATCCATATTCCAGGGCATAGCTTTCCCTTAAGGTGTTATAAGGGAGTTTTCCTTTTTTGCGTACCGGCACAAAACCCGCACCCAGTTTTTCGGCAAGCATAGGGGCAAAAATAAAACCACGACTACCTACCCCTACCACCTTATCCACTGCATCTCCGTTTAAAAACCCTAATAAGGTATCCCTGGCCTGGCTTAATGCCAGCGGGTTGTTCAGTAAGGGGGTAATGTCTTTAAAAACAACCCCAGGTTTTGGGAAGTCCTGAATGTCCCTGATAAAAGCCTCAAAATCCATAGGTTTTTAATTCGCCGGTTTTGTGGTAAATTTAAAAAGAAATATATTTGCAGCCCTTATGAAATAGGCCTCCTACCCGAACGGTACGTTCGGGCGGGGCTCAACAGAAACAGCGATGTTTTTTGTTTACGTTCTTTACAGTGTGTCCGCGAAAAGTTATTATATCGGTTTGACCTCTGACCTGGGCAGAAGGTTAAACGAACATAACAACGGTACGACTACTTCAACAAAAAAGGGTAAACCTTGGATCATTGTCCATACAGAGACTTTTGAAACAAGAATCGTGGCAAGAAAACGGGAAAAATATCTCAAATCTGCCGCGGGCAGACGTTGGAGAAAAGAAAACAATAGGCCTCCTAGCTCAACTGAATAGAGCACTTGATTACGGCTCAAGAGGTTGCAGGTTTGAATCCTGCGGAGGTCACGAATAAATCGAAAAGCCACAAAATCATAAAGCTTGCTTTTTTGATTTTGTGGCTTTTCGATTTTCAAAACGGAGCTTTGTCAGGATCACCGAAGGTAATCTGCGGAGCCTGTCTGCCGGCAAAGGCAGGGTCACTCAAAAGTAGGTATGAATCCAGTACCATCTCCTGAGAAAAAATCCAAACAAGTACAAAATCTTGCAAAACATATATTTTGCAAGGTTTCTTAATCGAGTCTACAAATGGGTAAACAGATTTTTAATGGGGAATATGCCATCGTAAGACGGATCGACCTTCGGATCACGGAATTGGATCTCCTCTACCGGTGGCCGCCTATTCCCTCAAAACCCTACGAATCGGTTCTGAGGTTTACCTTCCAGTTAAAAGTAGTTGTTTTAACCAAAGTTGTAGTTTGATGCAGGCTGGGGACAAAGCGTTAGGGTATGGTCCGATGGGATAGTGGAATTTTAATTTCCGCGACCACCCCATTATTGACCGGAATCAATTCAAAAGACGCTTTATCGCCGTATACAGAGGCTAATCTATATTTGGTGTTTTGAAGGCCTACTCCTTCGTTGCGAAACCTGTTTTTGTTGTCGAGCATCGCTCCTTCATTATAGACCCAAAGCTTCAAAAAGCCATCTTCGGCATCCATCCCTATTTCTATACAGTTGGCACTTTCAGATTTTGAAATGCCATGCTTAATGGCATTCTCTACAATTGGCTGTAAGATAAAATTAGGGACCTTCTGTTGCAGGAGCTCTGGTTTTTTATGAACGAGCACCTCCAGTTGTTTATTCCTAAATCGTTCAATTTCCAAATACTGGTTAATGTATTCTATTTCTTTCTCCAATGGAATGAGTTGGTGTTTGGATTCCTCTAAAATACATCTCAGAAAATTCCCAAGCCGGGAAAGCATGCCCGAGGCGACCTGGGTTTTGCCCTGTTCAACCGTGCTAATCACATTGTTTAAAGTGTTAAACAAAAAATGCGGGGACAACTGGGACTTTAGGGTATTTAATTCGCTTAGCAGGAGTTGTTTTTCCAAAGCAACCGCTGCATCTTGTCGCTCCCTGGATTCTTTTTGGAATACTATAGCATGTGCCATTCCAATTATGGCCATATAAATAAAGAAATGCCAATGAAAGAGATTGAGAAAAAAGATCTTAAAGTATTGCCAGAAGACTTCCCACCTCAAGGCTCCAATACCTAAAAGATTCCAGATCACGGAGTATACTGCCAAATACAACAGCACTAAAATGACGGCGAAGGCAATATGAAGCAATGCGCCACTATAATACGTTTGCCGATCTATTCGGAAACGTTTCCCCAACCAGAAGATCAAAGGGCTAAGAAACCCCCAGATGCTCCAAACCAGTAACTGAACAAAAAAGAGTTGCCCCCAGCTCTCTTTGCCTCCCGCATCCACGGTTTTTAGGTAGAGCTGCGTACTTGTAAATAGCGCTGCAATAACCCAGATCACGTGGATCGCTATATTTCTCTTCCTTTGTTTACTCAACACTATCAAAAGGTACAAAAATGAACACTTCAGTGTATAGCTTCAAGGGTAAAGGGTAGATGTTTTCGTACCCTGGAGTGATGTCCAAAATCATCCGCTACAGAATAGGCAAGAATGATCCAGTACTGTTCTCCTACTTTATGGACAAAATCATAGGAATCCCCGGAATTTAACGGAATTGTGAATTGCACCCTGGTGGTATTTTCCCCTTCCGTAGCTTCCAGGATCCTGAAAGTGCTTTTCCCGCCTAACTCCATGTCTTTTAATGGATTTCCTGCGCTCTTTACATAGAGATCCACGCCTGAAGCCTTATTGTTAATGATATTAAAAAGGTATAAATCACTACCCACAATACTGTTTTTGGTATTAAACCCAACACCAACCCAGCCCTTGGTTTTTGCCTGTAATGTACACCGAAGCATATCCTTTTCCATACGATAAGTAAATGACATTCCCTGGGCGCTAATTACCTGCTGGCCGTAAAGACCAGCAGATAAGAAACAGCATATGGCAATACAGCAAAAAGATATTATGCTCCTCATGTTAGACGCCCTTAATTTCCGTAGTTACCCCAACAATTTCCCATTTGCCTGTATTCGATTTTGCCATGGAAAGCTGGTACAAAAAGTCGTACTCGGAACTTACTGCGTTCAAGACCACTACTGCAAGGTTCTCACTCAGTAACTCGACGTGTTTATAGGTGATCTTTCTGGGTTTACCTCCCAGTTTCTTTTCTTCCACCATAGTAATGTACTGCTCGGCAGAAAAGGTGTTGAACTTCCCCCCGATGAGCACGTACTGAAGCGAATTCTCTTCCATTACGGCTTTTAACAATTCCGGGTTTTGAACATCAGCTCCTTTGACAAAATTGGCGGCAACCTTTTTAATGTCTTTCTTGGCATCCTGCGCTTTGACCGCTCCGAAAGCGAATAGGCTGAACAGCAATACGCTTAAAAAATTTTTGATCCTCATGATTTTAATTTTAATGTTAGGCGAACTTACCTAGAGGAACAGCACCATAAAAGCGGGAAGTGGGTAGTTCAGGAAGCGGTGTTGTAAAAAGCGGAAAATCAAGAGGGAAAAAATTTCACTCTATGTGCCTGCTTTAGTTGCTTGCCGTAAAATCACCGTACATCCATTTTTGGAAATCGGATTTTCTACTGTTAGCAAGTTTTACTTTTTTACCGTTTTTCAATACCACCAAACTGCTATGCTTATCTACATTTTCAATAGCCGATACCATCTCAATATTGACAATACAGGATCTATGGGTACGAAAAAACTTTTCAGGATCCAGTGTTTTTTCCAATTTGTCCATAGATTCCCGTACCGTGAATCGCTTTTCTTCCGTAGTAACCTCTACATACTGATCAGCGCCTTCAATTTGCAGGATATGGTCCACATTGATAAAGACTGTTTTCCCAATAGATTTTACCGCAATCCGTCTGATGTATGCTCTCTCCGGAGCATGGACTGCGTTCCCAGCAAAGGCACTTATCAATTGCTGATATTGCGTAGCGGTGTCTGCCAATTCGTCTTTCCTTAATATTTGAAAGGTCTTATGAAGGGCTTTGGTAATGCGTTCCGGGTCATAAGGTTTTAGGATATAATCTATCGCATTCTGTTCGAAGGCTTCAATAGCATAGGTATTGTACGCAGTTACAAATACAAAATAGGGATAGGGCGGGGTACATTGCTGCACCACTTCAATACCATTTAATTTAGGCATCTCGATATCCAGAAACACTATATCAGGGCTTTGCGTCGCAATATGGGTTAATGCCTCTCTTCCATTTGTACAGGTAGTAATGGTATCCAAGTCCGAAAACTTTTCAAGATGAAGTTGCAATCTGTTTAAAGCTTCGCGTTCATCGTCAACAATAAGTACATTGTATCCCATAAGCTGATCTTCATTGGCTTTACCAATTGATTGGCGCAAAATTCATGCTAATAGTCTTTCCAGGGATGGAGAAATCTAGATGCACCAATATCCCGGCACATTAATTATTTAAGCAGCAACCTGGTCAATCCCAAGACTAATCAAACCCGATATCCTTTAAGCCCTGGTGACTTATTTTAATCACTTCCATAGGGGTTTGATCAAATGTCATATCCTGCTCCACAAAGTAGTACTGCATGCCGGACAGTCCCTTTTGTTGAAGGATCCTCCCAAAATCTATGGTCCCTTCTCCTACTGGAGCGAACAAGTCATTTTCACCCATATCCTTTACATGCCAGGCTTTAAAACGGCCCGGATATTTCTCAAAGTAGGCTAATGGATCCGCACCTGCTTTGACCGCCCAAAACAGATCAATTTCGAAATTTACGTAATCCGGGTTGGTATGTTCAAGTAAATAGTCTATAGGAATAATCCCATCTTCATTGGGCTTAAACTCAAAATCGTGATTGTGGTATAAAAGCTGCAATCCATTTGCCGCAGCCTTTTCCCCAAGCTCATTAAGAATTTTGGCTAAATCCTCTACGGTCCCTTTCATACCCATAGTCATCGTGGATCGATCATAAGTGAACATGCCCATAGGCGGAATGGGCACCACAAAAAAGGTAAAGCCTACCTTCTTTGCTGCAGCTAGCTGTTCCTCTGCATTTTTTAAGGTAATGGAACTTTGATGCGTGCTAACGGGTTTTAAACCAAGTCGCGCAACCGTTTCCTTGAATTCTGAGGGCGTCATACCATAGTATTTGCCTTTTTCATATCCCGCAGCTTCGATATAAGAATATCCGGTGGCAGCCACTGCCTCCAAGGTTGCTACCGCATCTTTAGCCATATCATCCCTAACAGTGTAGAGGGCCAGCCCTCCAAGCCTTCCCTGACCCATTATTATCGTTGTTGAAAAGATCATGGTTAAAGCTACAAAGCAGTTGTGTATCCTGGTACTCATACAATCAAAGTTAATTCGGTTAGTAAAAAAGGACGTAGTTCGGTTAGGTTATACACTACCTTCTATAAAAGTAAAAAAAGCCCGCTTATTAAAGACGGGCTTTGTCAGTTTTATTAGGTCAACGGATTACCTTTTAACCGTTTTTCAATCTTTCGCTTTTTCACGGTGAGGCGCTTCATGATATCCATTAAGTTGCCATCTTTGGTCTTTTTATATATTTCGTTAATGGCTAAAATAAGTTGTTTGGCCTCCCGGGAAGCCGCGACCCTGTCACTAGTAGACATGTGGCTAAGGGTCCTGTTTTCAAATTCGTTCGCTTTTTCCAGTAAATCTGCAGTCATTTTTGTTTAAAGTTATAAATCAACAACTAATCCAAGGCATCATCTCCATACCTTAGATTTATGGGTGTATCAATGTTTTATATTTATGAAATTTTTCACTATTTCGCTCCTCCTGCCGTTTAGATACCCCGAATATTTCGATGGCAATATAAATATATAGCCAATGGAAATCTACTAAATAAAACTTAAATTCTACGATAAATACCGGTGCCCTGACATTTTATGGCACCCTTTTCATTGAGGGTATGGTCCCTGCCCTATTGCGATCGCACACTAATGGTAATGTCTTGAGTGTATTGACAATAGTAGGTAAGATCTGTGGAGTGTTGCTCGTTAGTCTCCAAAAGTCAGCAAGAAGTTATTACTGCACACTATCCTTCTTGCTCAGCTCGTTTTGAATAGCCTCAAGCTGCTCCCGAAGATACCTGTTTTCCGCTTCCAGGGTTTGCATTCTCGTTTCGAATTCCCGTACGCTTAAATAGGTTTTGTCTGTGAAAAGTGGTGTTAAAAGGCTAAAAATTGTAAACAAGAAACTCGTAGCCACAGCTCCTATTAAACTGAATAGTAAAATCCGTTCCCTGCGATACGCCTTTTTCTTTGTTTTATCAAGACCTGATTTTTCTTGTGCCGAGAGCTTGCGCGTACTAGCAAGTTGTTCCAGAAAAGTGTCCCATTTTTCCTCTTCCTGAATATAAAGGTTGGTAAAACCTCCTTCTTCCAAAAACTCGGGTGTGTAGGCCGTTGAAGATAACATGAAAATCTTCATACCGTTCCCACTCATGATGTCCAGGAGGTTAGGATCAAACTCTATGATCTCCTGAATACGTTTTTCCACATATTGCAAACTATAGTTTGGCCTCAAAAACTCATCATAAAGCAATCCTGTCTCAAAATAATCGTCACGTTCTGAGGCGTATTGCAAAAACTTGTCTTTGAGTTCGGCTTTGAAAAACTCACTCATCTGCGGAGTTCGGTTGGTTATGCTGCCAAATGCAGTTGCTGCAAAATTAGTTGAAAAGCCTGCGGACAAACAAATGAAAGGTAAAAGAATTGTTAGGGTAAAGAAAATTGAAGTTTATGCATCCCAAGATCAGCTGCATTCCGGGGATACTCAGCCCTTTTTCATCTAATGCAAACCTATTGAAATACAACCTTCCGGCTATTGTTCAAAAGATGTTTTGCACCTCCAAATCTAAAAACCAATGGGAACTCTAGAATTTGAGCTTCTCCTTGCTATCCCATAAGCCCCAAAATGCCCCAACATCTCCTTCTGCTCCCACCTTCCATGATTCATCAAAAGAAGAAAAATAAAAGATTTCAATATCCTCTTCCTGGGACCATTTTTGGGTGTTCATAAAGTATTTCAGAAAGTTTTCTAACGAAGGATATGCGCCTTCCAAATTTGTGCCTTGACTGGGCCAGCCCGTTTCCGAGATAATTACCTTTTTACCATTACCTGCCCGAGCAGCCTTGTGATACATATCTTTCATATATAATAAGGAGTAATCCAGGTCACATCCCTCCCAAAAAGGATAGCAATTGGCTAAAATCACATCACAGATCTCTGTAATCCTGGGACGTTCACTAAACTCATAGTAAGCATCCACATAGCCAACAGGTACTTCGGTGATGGACTCCTTGGCTCTATGGATAAACCCTAATAGTTCTTCTTCGGTAAGGTCTCCGCGATACATCACCTCGTTGCCTACGGCGGCAATATCCACATAGCCTTCATTGGCCAATTCAATAAGACCTTCTACTTCCCGCTCGTTGATGTCGGGGTCATCTCCCAACCAGGCCCCTACCAGTGTTTTTATACCAAATTCTCTGGCGATTTTAGGTATACTTTCATTCCCATCGGTACAGGAAAAGGATCGGATCCATCGGGTATAGGGAGCAATGATCTCCATGCGTCTTCGAATCTGATCTTCTGAGATTTGATCTCCAGGTTGTTGCCCTTCCATATAAGGGCTGAAGCACAAGCCGTGCATTCCCCCTTTCAGCATATCCCGACATAAACTTTTTAGTTCTTTTTCTGTTTTTCCGGCATAATCCAAAGAAGCCAGGGTAAGAAATCGCTCTGCTTTGTAAGACATAATTTATACTTCGAGTATTATTGGTTATTCAATTTCCTTAATTGCAATACTTAAAATTAAGCTGCTACTGCCTTTCTTTTCTCAAGTTCCATTCGTATTTCATTTGCACGCTTTTCCGACACATCATACTTCCTCATAACGAGCATAGCTACAATTGTTCCGGCCATAGGGAAAAAGCAAAAGAAAGCAAGTAATCCGTCTACAGCAGGTTGTTGTTCAGTAGTAGCGAGATCCGGGTTAAAGCCAACTATGGCAATTATAAGACCACTTAGCGCACCAGCTATGGCAAAACCCACTTTAACCATCCACCAGTAAATAGCGCCAAAAATACCTTCTCGTCGTTTCCCGGAATTCAATTCATCAATGTCTATAACATCTGCTGTCATAGACATCATTATGGTGAACAAACTCCCTATTCCAAAAGAAAAGAAAGGTAGGCCTATTATATACATCCAGGGTTTCCCCGGAATGAAGAGAAAGTACAACATAATATAGCCTACAATTGAAATGGCTTGCGCCACCATAAATGCTTTTTTCTTGCCCATAACCTTAGCCATCCAGGCAATTGTTGGAATCACAATGAACGTAGTACCTAAGGCGCCCAAACAACCGAATAAAGACACCCAGATTCCTGAAGCGTCAGCATCACCATTAAATAATTTGTATACAACAACGAAAAATGTAAGTGCCGCAACAGTATTAAATGCGTTAAAGATCAAGAAGGTCGCAATACATAGTTTTCTAAACTGTTTGATTTTAAAAGCCTCCTTAAAACTCTCAACTATTTTCTTTAAACTATTGCCAATATTCGCCGCATTTAACGGCTCATAATTTTCATGAAGTGTCGATTTACTTTTAATAAAAATAGCTGGGACCAAAGCACAAATGGCACAGGGAATAGCCACCCAAATGGCTAGTTCGCGGACAGCAACATCAGCTGAAGGAAACCATTCCGGATCATACATAATAACCCAAAACCAAGGCGCAATCACCCAAGCCCATTGTCCTATCCATTGCGCTATGGCCATAATATTGGTCCGTTCGTGAAAATCGTCACTCATTTCATACCCCATAGCTACATAGGGAACGCTAAAAAAGGTCAGCCCCAGATAAAAGACGATGGACCAAAGAAAGAAATACCAAAAATTGTATTGTAACGAATCCTCTGCATAGAGCTGCCACATAAAGATAAAGCCCACCCCCATTAACAGTCCACCGATAAAAACATATTGCTTTCGCCTTCCCCATTTCGATTTGGTATTATCTGAGATAAAGCCCATAATAGGATCAGTTATTGCGTCGAAGATCCTTGGAAAAAAATAGATGAGCGACCACATCCACCCTGGAAATCCCAGATCTTCAACAAGAACTACCATAAAAATTGTAAGAATGGCAGGGAACATTTGGTTGGCAAACATTCCAACACCAAACGCTAACTTTTGACCAAAAGGAACTGCATCTTTATGCGCTGCGAGCATTATTATGAGCTAAGGCATTTGTTAAACATCTATCCGAATCATCTATGGTTATCGCTACTAAAAAACTCCTCTGCAGTTTTTCCTTGTATAAATCACAAGGCGCTCTACTTCTTTAGCCCCAGAAGGCATCTCTTCCAGTTGTAGCCCGGGATAATCATCCGCTTCCTTCCATTTTGCTATGGTTGCGCTGAAGAAGGTTGAGGCAGTGGAATCTGCTTCATAAATGATAAGATCATAGGCCTCTCCCTTATCTCCACCGAAACGGGTAACCACCTGCCATTCACCATCTCTTTTGTAGGAAGTATTGGTATGATCAGATTGGGGATAATACCTATCATCGGTAGGTCTAATAAGTACCCAAATGTCTTTTTCATGGGTTTCGGGATACACCCCCATGGTTAAAATGCGACAGTCCACAGAGTCTTGATCTATCGGATACACCACTTTTACGGCGTCCACTGGACCGGTGATCTTTAACTTGGTACCTATAGACACCTGTTCCATTTGGGTATTGTAATTGACTAAATCCGACGAATAGCTGCCAAAAATCATCATTAACAGGCCGGTAACTCCAAAAAGTACGGCGATTGTGCTGTTAAGCAACTTTTTGCCGGAGCCCCCTTTACTACTGCCAAGTATTGCAATTACTGTAAGTACTGCACCAATTACGAGGATAACTATTTTTGTTGACATCTTCCTTTTTTAACTTCTATTATCTACTTATCTATTCAACACGATTATAATACGCCCCTTCTTTCTTCAAGCAGCGCTTTTATCTCTTTTGCTCTTTCTTCAGAAAGGCTGTATTTCCACATCACCCAAATAGCCAATGCAGCTGTCAGTACGGGAATAATTATATCTGCAATTCTCAATTTTGTCAAGGTATCTACCGTCTGTGTGGCTGCATTACCATCAAACCCAATCATTTTTAATACTAAGCCTCCCAAAACCAAAGCCAGTCCTTGTCCCAATTTTACCACCCACCAGTACAATGCACCAAAAGTACCCTCTTTCCTGGGCATTCCGTTTTCCAGCTCATCCAGGTCACAAACATCGGCTGTCATACTCATCATTAAGGTGAATAAGCTACCCAATCCAAATGACATCAACGGTATTGGAATAAATGAAAGCCAAACATTGTCCGGAGTAAACGCCCACCACTTCATAGCATAACCAACAATAGAAATAGCTGTTGAAATTAAGAAAGCCTTCCTTTTACCCAGTTTTTCAGCCATTTTCGATACAATTGGAATCACCAGAAATGCTGAAACCAATGCTCCGATAGAGCTAAACCAAGCCGGCCATGTTGCGGTAGCTTCATAGCTTCCATTAAAAATGTAAAAAACGAAAATAAAGAAACTGAAGGAAGCGACAATTTGATACCCGTTAAACACCAAAAAAGTAGCCCCACATAACTTCATAAATGGCTTGTTCTTTATGGCTTCACCAATACTTTTGAATAGGTCTTTTAGATTGCTGAATATGGAAGAAAGGGTTAGTTTCTTTCTATTTCCCATTTGCGAGGCATCAATACCTCTACAAAAAATTGCCGGTAACAATCCAAGTAGTAAACATGCTACCCCTACATAAATTGCCATGGTCCGTACCCCTTCGGCCTGATTACTAAAAATATCCGGGTCAGCAATAATTACCCAAAACCAGGGTACAATCACCCATGCGATTAGCCCAACCGTCTGTGAAAAGGCCATCAAACGGGTCCGTTCGTTATAATCTGAGGTCATCTCATAGCCCAAACCGACCAAGGGTGTAGCAAACATGGTATTTCCAATAAGGAAAACCATGGACATGATCAGAAAGTACCAAAAATTAAAATTTGAAGAATTGTTTTCGTCAAGTTGCCAAAGCAGCACAAATGTAATGGCACTTAATATACCCCCAACAAAAATGTAGGGTCTCCTTCTACCCCATTTTGAACTGGTATTATCAGAAACAAATCCCATAATAGGATCGGTAACCGCATCAAAAAATCGAGGTAAGCCTCCTAGCAAGCCTGCTAAAAATGGGTCCATACCAAATGCGGTCAATAAGAAGAACATAAAGAAACCCAGGGCTCCCGGATAGAGGTTTAAAACTAAATGGCCCGCTCCGAAGGCTGCTTTCTGACCCAATGGGACGATATCTTTTGCTGCGGTTTTATGCTCAGACATTTTTTTGCATTTAAGGTTTACAATTGGTTAGTTATTCTGTGATACCATCAATCAAAATGGTTTGTAAGGCCTGTCCATCAATAAGTATGGCTGTCGCTCGTTCTCCCAAAACAAGGGAAAAGCTTCTAGGTTCGGTTCCTTGATTTAAAACTACCACCACTATGGATCCATCCGGATTTTGCGCGGCAGTAGTTAGTAAGTCACTTTCGTTGTTTTCCAGACCAATACGCACGGCACCTGGTCGGATATATTTACTAAAATGAGAAAGGGTGTAATACAAGGGCGTAAAATACACCTCATCCTTTTCAGGATCTACAATCACAGGTGCCACACACCAGTTTTTAAACCAGTTTGGGCCTCCCTGACGATCCAACACCATATTCCAGTCTACCCAGCCATCAACCCAATTGTTCAGACATCCTATAATATCCCTGGCATAGCGATAAACAGGCACATATTTGGGATGGTATTTTTTGTCTTCTGCAGGAGCCCAATCCCAGCCCCAATCTGTGGCCTCTTTAGACCAGTACCATTGGTCCTCCTGCCACTTTGGTACTTCTGCATCGACACAGGCTTCTGATTGAATCAGGTGTTTGTCGGGGGCTTTTTGATGTGCATACTGCAACTCATCAGGAAAAACTTCAAAAGTACTGGCATACCAATGAATAGCCGTACCATCAAAATATTTGGAAGTTGCTTCATTTCTATATTGTGAATCTACCCATTCTTTTAGATGTTCCCTGTTTTGATCATAGCCTAGAATTTTCAAATCACCTTTGCCATCTGCTTCTAGTTTAGGACCCAGATGATTTTGAACAAAGTTTGTCATTTCATCGGGGGTGTAGTGCATACTTTCCCAATTGTTCCCATTGCCCAAGGGTTCATTTTCAACTGTAAAACCCCAGATATCAATTCCTTCTTCTTTGTAGGCATCTACATATTTTGAGAAAAACAAGGCCCATGTATCATAATATTCCGGGAGCAATTTGCCGCCCACATAGCTATTATTATCCTTCATCCATGGTGGTGCTGTCCAGGGGGGAGCAAAAATTTTGAAACCATCCTTCGAGGCCGTCAAGGCGTCCTTTATAAAAGGGATTAGATCATCTTTATCTTCTTCAATAGAAAAATGTTCTAATTCTTTATCTCCCGCAACAGCTGCATAAGAATAATTTGATATGGAAAAATCACAGGAGTTCATGTGCGTTCGTGTCAAGGAGTAGTGTGCCCCATCTTGACCAAAATAGGCGTCAATGATCTTCTTTCGATTCTCTTTCCCGAGGGTATTAAGTAAGTACGCAGAAGATTCCGTAAAGGCACCACCAAACCCCGTTATCGTCTGGAATTTTTCTTCAGGTAGTAGTTTTATTTTGACAACCTTTTCCCCAGTTGAAAATTCCGTAATCGGAGTCAACTTATTTCCATTAGCGGAAGTTTCGAAGACTTCGACTTTTAATTGTTCAGGTTTTTCTTCGCAGCTAAAAGCAACTAGGGTTAAAAAGAAACACATCAGTTTTTTAAAGGTGGTCATGTTACTAATTTTGGTACTGTCTGTCAGTGGGCTGCAACTTCTTGTGGTTTTGGCGGTACCAAGACCGTTTTCATTACTTCTTCTTTACTTCCATTAAATGTTTTTGTAATTGGGTTTCCATTTCTTGTCAATCCTTCGAATACTCCTTTATCCACCAGGTCCCAAATGGCATATTTGGCTTTCCCGTCTACCGTAAATAATCCAAAGTGTTTTTCCGAGTCACCAGGGTTGTTACCTCCTTTCCAGGGCTCATCAAATCCTTCAAAATAAAAACAAGACAATCCTGCTGCGTTAGTCCAATCGCGCATATGCTTGTAATACAGGGCTTCCTTATACTCATCACAGGCTCTGGATCCCTCTGCGCCATAGTGTCCTGAAGAAAAACTTGCCCATCCTGTCTCACCAATATGAATGGGTTTATTAACACCAAGACTTTCCATATATGCCTTTACATTTTCGTATTGCTTCATAGCATATTCTTTAGATCGTAACATCGCGATCTCTATTTTTTCCAGATCCGTCTTCCCTTCAAGACCAGTTTGATCTAACCAAAATTCCGGTTGATAATGCGAATCATGCATCGGGTAGGTATGCATAGAAATAAAATCAACAGCCTTAATTAGTTCATTTAAATCTTCCACATAGTATTCTTCACCGCCGCCGCCCCATGAAGCAAAATTATCGGAGCTTGTGACCCATAAATCCTTAGGTAATTTTCCCTCTTGCTTTAAGTTTTGAAGATGGTCGACCCATTTTAAGATAACATCAGGTTGTACATAATAGGTTTCCGCCCATTTAACCATGGCCTCGTTACCTACGGCAATAATTTTGATAATATCCGGATATTCGTTTGCAAGTGCGACCGCCCTGGCTATTTCCAAAGGATTCTCTTCATTCTCCTGGTTGTGATCCGGCTCCCCATTTCCCGAAAAAAAAGAGTTCTTGCAATCGACCCAGGCACCTAACATCACATACATCTCAAAATTTGGGTCTTCTTTTTTCATTTCGCTAATCACTTTTACCAGATTAGCAGCTTGTGGTTTCAGAAGCTTGTAGGTGCGAATCAGTTTTACCCCCATCGCAGAAAGAATTTTCATATCTTCTTTCAGTTCATCTGCGGTAGGCTCAATACTATGATCGGCATGCCTATAACCACCATAGGACATGGCCAAATAGTTGGGATTTCCTAAGATATCTTTTGCTGAAACTTCTGTCGTTGCAACTTCGTTCACTTTGTTCTTTTTAACTTTTGCACAAGAATATATACAACTGACTACTAAAACCAGCAAGCTATTTCTTATGATAGAAAAACAGTTCTTCATAACCTTACATTCAATTTTATCGTATTGCCAATGGCGGTATAAGGGCTTCCAGCAATAGATCTTCTTGTTGACCGCCGAAGGTTTTTGTTATAGGCATTCCATCTCTCGTTAATCCGTCAAACTTACCTTCATCCACCAAATCCCAAATCGCATATTTTGCTTCTCCCTTAAGATTTATTAGTCCAAAATGATTCTCAGAACCCAATGGATTGTCAGCATCTTTCCATTGTTCATCAAATGCTTCGAAATAGAAACAAGAGACTTTTACTGCATTGCTCCATTTCCTTATTAACCGATAGTATTTTCCCGATTTATACTCATCCGCAGCTTTGGAACCATCTGCTCCGTATGGGCCATTAGACATTGTTGCCCAACCCGTTTCTCCTATATGTACAGGTTTATCTACTCCCAGGCTTTGGACATAGTTTAAAACGCCTTCGTATTGCCTGGTTGCAAATTCAAGAGCGCGTTGCATTCCTGATTCAATTTTTTCTTTATTTGACAACTCCAATTCGCTCTCAGGAACTACCCAAAATGCCGGGTTATAATGAGAATTATGCATGGGATAGGTGTGCATGGATATATAATCAACCGCCTTAATGAGGTTAGTTAAATCCTCACAATGATACCGAGGATCACCACCTCCCCAAGACGCAAAATCATCTGAGCTCGTGATCCACAGATCCTTTGGAAGTTCTCCCTTCTTTTTTAGCTCCTGTAAATGATTCACCCATTTTAAGATAACACCCGGGCGTACAAAATAATTTGTTGCCCAATGCACCATAGCCTCATTTCCTACTGCTATGATCTTAACAATGTCTTTGAATTCTTTTGCCAGGGCAACTGCCCTGTCAATCTCTCCGGCGTTATTTTCGCTTTCGACATCATGATCGGGTTCCTGCCCTGTCCAGGCGTTTTTACAATCAATCCATGCTCCGAGCATCACATACATTTCGAAAGAAGGATCTTGCTTTTTCAACTCGGTTATAGCTTGTAATATATTGGATGCCTGTGGCAACTGCACATTATAGGTGCGCAATATTCTGATCCCCATCGCATGTAAGATCTTTACATCTTCTTTAAGCTGTGCAATCGTTGGCTGAACATCTCTAGACTTTTCCCTATATCCTCCGTAGGAAATTGCTAAATAATCTGGATTGCCCAATAGTTCTGAAGCCGATAGTACTTTTTTCTTATTCATGTTGTTCTACCTCCGAAAAAGTCAATAACCAAACCTAATTATTAGTAAAAAATCGTTGATTTCATCTTAGTTTGGTTTTGTCAACTGATACATTTACTTGTAACACCTCCCCTTTTCTATGAAAGATACTTTTACTCATAGTTTCACCTAAGGTATTCCCCTCGATCACCGCCCTTGAGCCATCTTTTCGTAGTATTTCAATGGTACTCCCATTAGCCAAGGTATACACTACAGGGACCTGGCAATAGGTGAAACCCAAAGAGTTGGGTTGCAACAATAATTCCTGAGGTTCTGAATGCAGATCAACAAACCGAAACGTTTTCTTTTCCCTTAGAAATTCTTCTTTTCGAAGAAGCCTGGGCACAAAAGTGATTTGTCCTTCGTTTATTTCGACCCCCAATTCGCCAAACCTGCTTAAGATATCCTCCTTGACCTGCCCTGTCATTCCGGGTTGTTGTGCTCCTTTTCCTGCCGGGGTATGGGAGTAGGGATCCGTAGGAAAAGCGCCATACAATTCCGGGGATTTGTGCACGCCTATCCCTTCATTGATTTCATAATAATGTTCCATAAGCTTTCCTATGGTTTCAGGGCTTTCTTCTTGTTCAATGGCCCTAAGGCAGCATTCTTGAACTGCCAACAACAGTTTTGAGACCATATGCCAGTAAATAGAGCCCAATCCTTCATATCCAAAGAAGGTTCCCGATCTTCCGGTAAACGCTTTATGGTCAAAAACCTCCTCGAAGACACTGAGAACTTCCTCTATATCTTTATCTTTCAAAGGATACCCCTCCAAACGCAGTTGTTCCAGGGCGGCGCTAAGGTCATTGGCGTTCTTGAAATTCCCGTTAAAATGAAATTGCCCCTTTATGTCTACCTCCAAAATTTGTGTATTGCCCCTGGCAATTAGCGTTGAAAGAAGGTTAGATTTGTTTACGGCAGCTTTCGGGATGGTGTTCTTTTCCAAAAACCGTGGCAAATCTTTGTTAGGATATAAAATATAGCTGTACTGATCGTCGCGAAACAATGCACTGGCTTTTAAACCGTCCAGTACCGCCAACGCTTCACTCGCACTCAAAAATCCGGAACTTAAGATCGCTACTTGCCCCTCCAGCATTTCACTCAGATATGAAATGGAAATTCCCCCTTCTTTTTCTACCGTCATCAGGTTATAGGCATGATAGAGATTGTCCTTTCTTTTGTTTGCTGCAATGGAATGCTCCAGAAATCGCAACGCGAGTTTGAAAAACTCTTTTACGCTTTGAAGCGATACGCGTTGTTTCTTGCCTGAGAAGGAGCTCTTGTATACTTTTAAACGGTATTCACTTGCTGCATTCCCCAAGCCATCCAAAACCAATCTTCGATCGCGGTCAGAAATAGTAGCTTTCAGTAGCTTCTCATTATCTGTAAGGGTTTGATAAACTCCTTTATACAACTCGAATACTTCTTTGGACAACGAAATTTTTCGCTCTCCCAGGGCATCCAATAGTCCATCAAAAAAGTGCAGGTACCTTCTCAAATAATACAAGGTTACCATGGAAACACCATTTCCCACCAGGGCATTATTCGCATCATTCCATTCAGGCCGTTGCGTATTCATCCATATCCCACCTTCCGGTATAAAATTGGAAATCTTGGCGAGGACTGAGGCCAGCATCTTTTCAATGAAATTGACCCTATGGATATCTCCGTTTTTCTGTTTTAGCAAGGCGGCATCTGCACCAAAACGCACTCTGTCCTCCCTTATTT
>JANQHL010000103.1 GCA_028277085.1 Flavobacteriaceae bacterium | reverse complement strand
TTAACCGAGGGGAATGAGGTTGTAGCTACGGAAAAAATTAAAGCCGATAAGACGACGGTTCGGGCGGCACAAGCTGAGCCGACACCTCAGGATGAAACCTCAATTCAGATCATAAATATTTTAGAAGAATACGTAAAACCCGCCGTAGCGAGCGATGGAGGGAACATTCTCTTTAAATCGTACGAAGAAGAAAGCAAGACCGTCAATGTTATTCTTCAAGGGGCGTGTAGCGGCTGCCCTTCCTCCACTTTTACGCTTAAAAACGGGATTGAAACCATACTCAAAAACATGCTGGGAGATAAAGTACAGGAAGTCGTAGCGCTTAATGGATAAGCTGGGCTTAATTTGTTATCTTGAAGAAATTTAAAAATAGTAACCATGGCTGTATTAAAAGTAATTGAAGTATTGGCCAATTCGGATACGAGTTGGGAAGATGCAACGGCAAAAGCGGTGGAACAAGCTGCAAAGTCTGTCAAGAATATTCGTTCGGTGTATATCAATGAGCAAAGTGCTACGGTTTCCGATGGCAAAATAACAGAATACCGGGTGAACGTAAAGATCACTTTCGAGGTTAATTAACGGAAAACAATGCTAGAATTCGGCGCCTTTTTGGCGCCTTTTTATTTGATGCTGTCTACATGAGGCTCTATCTTTTCACATTTGTACTATTATTCTTGGGATGTTCCCAAAGGAAACCCACTATGGAGCATAAATTCACCAATGCACTGGTTCATGAAACCAGTCCGTATTTGTTACAACACGCCCATAACCCGGTAAACTGGGAGGCCTGGAGGCCGGAGGTCCTGGAACGTGCGAAAAAGGAAAACAAACCGCTTTTGATTAGTATTGGGTATGCCTCCTGCCATTGGTGCCATGTCATGGAAAAAGAATGCTTTGAAGATGAGGAAGTAGCCCAAATGATGAATGAAAACTTCATAAACATTAAAATAGACCGCGAAGAACGCCCGGATGTGGACCAGATCTATATGGACGCTATACAAATGATGACCGGTAGTGGCGGTTGGCCCTTAAATATTGTGGCTTTACCCGATGGGCGTCCCTTTTGGGGGGCTACCTATTTACCCAAAGAAAATTGGGTAAAATCCCTGGATCAATTGGTTAACCTGTATACCACAGATCACAAAAAGGTAGAAGAATATGCTTCCAAGCTCGAAAAGGGCATTCAGGCCATTAATCTGGTGGAAGCAAAAACAAACGATGATCATTACTCGCTGGAAGACCTGAAAGCCGCAACAACCAAATGGGCTACCTATTTCGATACCTATTTGGGAGGGTACAAACGTGCCCCAAAGTTTATGATGCCCAATAATCTGGATTTTCTACTTCACTATGCCGTTTCTGAAAAAGAGGAAGCAATCATGGCCTATGTAGATACTACCTTAACACGCATGGCGTATGGGGGTATTTTTGATCCTATTGACGGGGGATTTTCGCGATATTCGGTGGATGCTAAATGGCATGTCCCTCATTTTGAAAAAATGCTATATGACAACGGGCAATTAGCAAGTCTCTACGCCAAGGCCTATGCCACCACCAGAAATCCATTATACAAAGAGGTTGTAGAGCAGACGATTGCCTTTGTGGAAGCAGAATTTTTAGACGAAAATGGTGGATTTTATTCTTCCCTGGACGCCGACAGCCTGAATGAAATGGGAGAATTGGAAGAAGGTGCCTTCTATGTTTGGGGAGCACAGGAATTGGATTCCCTTTTAGGAGACAATTTTCCCCTCTTTAAGGACTACTACAATATCAATGCTTATGGCCTTTGGGAGGAAGGGAAATACGTATTGATCCGTGACAAATCGGATAATACCATTGCCTCTAAACACGGTATTACGGCAACCCAACTGAAGGAGAACATCCGTCAATCTCTGGACCTATTAAAACAAGTTCGTGATACCCGCAAAAAACCACGCCTGGATGATAAGATCTTAAGCTCATGGAACGGATTAATGCTTCAAGGACTTGTGGATGGGTATCGTTATCTACAAAACGAAGATTACATTGATTTAGCACTGAAGAACGCAGCGTTTCTTGAAGAGAATATGATCAAATCGGATGGTTCCCTATACCGTAATCACAAAAACGGGGAAAGTACCATCAACGCATTTTTAGAGGACTATGCTACCGTCTCAGAGGGACTTATTTCCCTTTACGAAGTTACCTTTGACGAAAAATGGCTGTTACATGCAAAAGCACTGACAGATTACGCCATAGCTCATTTTGGTGATACCTCCACCGGAATGTTCTATTTCACATCGGATCAGGACGATGCTTTGATTCGCCGGTCCGTTGAAGTGAATGACAATGTCATTTCTGCCTCTAATTCAATCCTGGCAAAAAATTTGCTCAGGTTGCATAAGATCTTTCCGGATGAAGGCTACGGCGAACGGGTAACACAAATGCTTGGCAATGTTCAGGAAAATTTCCTTGAAAATGGGCAGGGTTTTGCCAATTGGTTACACCTCGTGCTCTTTGAAAACAAGAATTTCTACGAGATTGCTATTGTTGGTAAAGATTTTAAGGAAATAGGGGCGGCACTGGCCGCCCATTACATCCCTAATAGTGTTTTAGTTGGATCACAAGAGGAAGGCTCCCTGGAATTATTAAAAAACCGCTATGATCCCGGCCGCACGTTGATCTATGTTTGTATAGAGGGCGCCTGCAAATTACCGGTTACTGATACGGAAAGTGTATTACAACAATTATAAGATCGCAAACATTAACCTAAGCTTAAATTCCTTTATTTGTTATTGCCTGCCGGGATAATTACATTGCTTAAAACCCTAAAATATAATGGAAGAGATTAACAATTACGGCGCCTATATTGAAAAAGCCCTGGATTGGTTGTGGAACATGATCCCCAGTTTGATCACTGCAATCATCATACTCCTGGTGGGGTTATGGGTCATTAAAATGATCAATAAATTGGTGGCCCGGTTCTTTCAACACAAAGATTACGATCCTGCGCTGGAATCTTTTCTTCAGAGCTTTATAAAAATTGCCCTTAAAGTCTTGTTAGCGGTATTGGTGGTTACACAACTGGGGGTTAAAACCTCTTCCCTTATTGCCATGGTTGGTGCAGCGGGTTTAGCCATCGGTCTGGCTTTACAGGGATCTTTGGCCAATTTTGCCGGTGGGGTACTTATCCTGCTGTTTAAACCGTTTCGGGTTGGCGATTGGATCTCAGCACAGGGAGTAGATGGCGCGGTGAAGGAAATTACTATTTTCAATACCAAATTAACCACCTTTGGCAACCAAATTGCTATTATCCCGAACGGGCAACTCGCCAACGGTAATATTGTGAATTACAATGCGGAACCTATCCGGCGAGAAAATTACATTGTAGGTATTGGTTACGGTTCCAATATCAAAAAAGCGAAAGATATTCTCTTGGCAATATGCTCGGAGGACGAGCGTATTTTAAAAGATCCCGCACCCGAAGTTTATGTAAATAGTTTAGGGGATAGTTCGGTAGATCTCACGCTCCGGTTTTGGGCGAAAAATGAAGAGTTCTGGCCCGCTCGTTTTCATCTCATTGAGCAATCTAAATTCCGTTTTGATGCTGCAGGTATCGAAATTCCATTCCCACAACGGGTGGTTCACACTACGGATGATTAAGACTTTTTTCCCTGGAGGATAAAGTCTTTGAGATAAAAAGGTTCAAAATAGGCCACGTTCTCAAACTCATTTTTTTCATAATTCGTCTGGGCCAGGGCCACCATTTCCCGGGCTGAAGGAACAACCCTCGGGTAATAGGTGATCTTTTCCCCTTTAAGCACTTCCCTGCATTTTTCCGCACCGCTACCGATAAGGTGCAGTTGTTTGGCGCTCCGAAACTCCAGGAATGCGTTTTCATCAATGATTTCTGCCCGGGTTTCCCGTATAGCCTCAAATTGAGCATTGTATACCTCGGAGTAGACTTCCATCCGCCGGGCATCCAGCAACGGAATTATCAATTCCCCTGGTTCAACGGTTAACTGGTGAGCCATACTTGCCAGCGTAGGAACCGCAATCAAGGGGATATCCAGCGTAAAGCACAAGCCTTTGGCGGCAGCCACCCCAATTCGCAGCCCAGTGTAGGAACCGGGCCCCTTGCTAACGGCAATCGCATCCAGCTCCGAAAGCGATAATCCGGCCTTTTTTAGGGCTTTCGTGATAAAAACATGTAATTGTTCCCCGTGAGAGTAATTGGGCGTATTTTCTTCTACCAGTGTAGCCACCGTACCATTCACGCCAACGGCTACTGAACAGTTGGTCGTTGCGGTTTCTAAACAAAGGACTTTAACCATGGGGCAAAGATACCCCCTTTCCAAAAAGGAAAGGGGTCTACCTTTTGCTTTTACTCCAATCGAATGGGAAGGCCAAAGTAAAACTCCAGAATCTTCAGGCGGAAGATATAGTCGTACTTTGTCCGTATCACATTCGCCCGGGCGTCATCCAATCGTGCCTGGGATTGTCCAAAATCAAACGCGTTCAATAAACCGACCTCAAAACGATCCTTAGCATATTGATACGCTAACTCTCTCGCTTCCCGGGTCTTTTCTGCCGCTTCATAGGCCTTGGAAAAGGTTCTCACATCAACATAGGCCTGATTAATGTCGGTTTCCAACTCCAATTTGGTCTGTTCCAATTGCAGTTCAGATCGTTTCAGGTCTATTTTCGCACGTTTTACATTGTTCCTTGCCGTCCATCCGTTAAAAACGGGCACATTTAACTGAGCCCCATAGGCTATCCCATCAAAGATCCAAAGCTGATCGGTAAAAGAGGGGATAAATAACTCACCATTTGCATCCGGGATCTGGTTTCTATTCGAATAATTAAAATTGTATTGAAGGAAGCCTGTTAAGGTTGGATAATAGGCGCCCCTAGCAATTTGAACATCCTTCTCGGCTATGTCAATATTGGCTTCCGCCAACTTGATATCATTACGAAAGCTCAGAGCCTTATCAAAGATGACCTTCGCCGAATTATTTGTGATTTCCGAAGGAGGAATTTCAAAGGTTTCCTCAGCGATGTCAAAATTGTCATAATCTGTGATCTGTAAGAGCTGCGCCAAGTTGATCAGAGAAATGGTCACCATAGCCTCATTTTGTACTATCTGTTGCTCTTGTGTGGCGGCAGTGGCCTCAATATCCAATAAATCGCCTCTTGGCACCACTCCGGATTCCACCAACTCCCGGGTACGTTTTACATCTTGTTCTGTGACGGCATACTGGGCCTGAGACACTTTTAGTTGCTCCTTGTTAGAAAGTACCTGCAAATAGAAATTAGCTACATTTAGCCGAATATCATCCTTCAAATCATCCACACGATATTGGTTCGAAATAGCATTCATCCTGGCCCTGTTAAGCCGGCGAAAATTTCGCAATCCATCAAAAAGCGTAAGGTTGGAGCTAAACCCCCCATTCACCCGAAATGTGGTTTCCGTGGTTGGTGCATTACTACCCGGTACAATGGAGAAACCCACTGCATTAGAAGCACTTGTGTTGGCATTCAAATCGGGCAATAAGCCTCCAAGTGCATCCAGTTTATCAATTTCAGCGGTTTCCAGGTCCAGTTCAAACTGCTCTATAGAAAGGTTGTTATCAACCGCAAAGAGCACACATTCTTCCAGTGTCCACTTTTTTACTTGTGCATTCACAGAAAAAACGGCACAAGAAAAGACCAGTACTATTACTTTTAACTTCATTCGTTTTTTGATTTTGATTTTTGGTTTGTTATTGGCTATTCTGCACTTTCTTCATCTTCCTCTCCTTCTTCTTCGTCCTCTGTGCCTTTTTTAACAGGCTCTGTCTTATTCCACTGTTTCACGTTGTCTTCTTCGGTCAAACCAGAAACAATTTCTACGTTGATCCCATCAGAAATCCCAATCTCGATATCCCTTCGCTCAAATTCCTGCTCTCCCGTAGACACTTCTACGTAAGGTTTGTTGGTAGACTTATCAAATTGAAGCAAGGCCTCCGGAATTACCAGAACGCTATCTTTCTTTTCAAGGACAAGCGAAGCATTGGCGCTATAACCCGCACGGATAAACAGATCATCACTTACGGCAACATCCCCTTCTATTTTAAATTGTACGGCACCGGCTTCCTCCACCCCTTTAGGAGCAATAAACTTTAGTTGGGCTTCCAACTCCTTATCCTCTACTGCTCCCAGCGTAATGGTCAATGGCATACCGATTTCCAATTTCGCCACTTCGCCTTCATCTACTTTTCCTTCAAAGATCATTTTGGCCAAATCCGCTACTGCTGCAATTGTGGTTCCATCATTAAAATTGTTGCTTTGGATGACCTGGTCTCCTTCTTCCACCGGGATCTCCAAAATAGTACCGTCCACAGTAGCCCGGATATCGGTATTAGCGCTCATAGAACCTCCTGCAGAACCCTTCAGGATAATCTGGTAGTCGTTTTGAGCATTCTCCAATTCAAGCTTGGCTTGCTCAAAAGAAAGCTCGATATCTTGAAAATCCTGTTCTGAAACCACTCCTTTTTCAAATAGTTCTTTATTTCGATTGAATAGCAATTCAGCGTTACGCAGGGCTACCTTGGCATTGTTTACCCTTCCTCTGGCCTGAAATAGCGCCTGCTCGTTGGGTACTACCTTGATCACCGCAATCAGTTCCCCAGCTTTAACCTGAGTACCTTCCTCTACGAATATTTTGTCTATGATTCCCGTAATCTGGGGCTTTATTTCCACCTCCTCCTGGGGAATTACCTTACCCGTAGCCACCGTTTTCTTTTCAATACTGGAAACAAAAGGGTTGTGGGTCTCAAATTCAACGGTGCCTTTGCTATTGGATTTGATAAAAAAGGTAGCTGCCCAAAGGCCACCTAAAACCAGGACTCCGATACCTACCCATTTTAAAATTTTCTTCATCTTCTTTGATTATTTAGTTCAATTTTTGGT
Organism: Flavobacteriaceae bacterium; assembly: GCA_028277085.1. Classification (GTDB taxonomy): domain Bacteria; phylum Bacteroidota; class Bacteroidia; order Flavobacteriales; family Flavobacteriaceae; genus Croceivirga. Next base: position 15,351 of record JANQHL010000103.1, on the reverse strand, counting down.
TCGCTTTTTATTCTTCCCGAAGGGCATCAATAGGGCGTATGCTCACCGCACGTTGTGCAGGTATCAACCCAATTAGAATTCCCAGTATCACCATTAAAAACAGGGACCCTACCACATATGGGATAGGAACCGTGGGATTGGTGTAGGGAAAGTCACCTCCAGCTTGTTCCACCCAAAATCCGATAAGCGCTAATGTAGCTGCTCCCGCAATTATCCCAATAATCCCTGCCAGCATGGTAAGCACCAAAGATTCTATGATGATTTGGTTCCGAATTTCCCCGGGAGTAGCGCCCATGGCCCGTCTCACCCCCAATTCTTTGGTTCGCTCTTTTACCGAAATCAAAAGAATATTACCGATACCAATGACGCCAGCCAAAATAGTGGCCACTCCAACGATAAGCGATAAGAAGGTTAATCCTGCAGAAAAACCAAAGATGCGATTGAAGGCCTCTCCTAAGTTAAAAGATCCTATAGCGCGTTCATCTCTTGGATCTATTCTGTGTATTCTCCGTAAGGTGGCTTTTATGTCTTCTTCTACCTTTACCACATCAGCATCATCATAAGCGGCTATGGTGAACCACGAAACATCCTGTCCCGTGTTGTATAGTTTCCGATAGGTAGAAAAGGGAATAAAAATATCGCTATCGTTATCGAAAGGCCCACCTCCGGCAAATTTGTGCACCCCTACTACCTGAAAACTGATCCCATCAATATTAATATACCCTCCTAACGGATCCTCTTCTTCATCAAACAACTCTCTTTGTGTTCGTTCCCCAATCACGCATACTTTACGTTCCTGTTCAATATCATCGTCATTAATAAAGCGGCCGCCGTCATAAATTCGTTTGGTGGCAATTTTAGTGAAGTCTGGAAAGTCCCCAAACACCGAATAGTTTCCGGATTTCAGGCCTCTGGTAATCAATCCCGGGCTGGATCCAAAAATTCCTCGAACATTTCTCGGGGCAATTGCCATGATCTCAGGGATCTGTTTGCGCAATACCTCGGCGTCAGGTAACTTTAGTTGAATTTGTCGCCCTGTCTTAAATCCACTATAGGGCAGGCTTGTAGTCTGCGCCCAGATGAACATGCTATTCCGCGCTACACTCTCAAATTCTTTTTCAAAGCCATTGTCCAATCCTTTTGAAGCACCGGAAAGACCGATATAAATATAGATCCCGATAAAAACTCCAATCATGGTCAAAAAGGTGCGCAAGCGGTTCTTACGAATAGACTGGAAGATCTCAATCCAGGTATCTCTGTCTACTAACTGTCTCATATCATTCGTCTCGTAATGCTACAATGGGTTTTATTCGTGCCGCCCGGCGAGCCGGTACGTAGGCTGCAATTGCTCCGCAAACGATAAGCAGAATCGTTACAAAAACAGCAGTTCCTGTATTGATAGCTGGATTAGTAATAAAATAGTTCTCTTCCAGGGTTTCTCCTTGAATGATATTCAGTATGACAATACCCAAAATCATACCCAGAAAACCAAAAATGGCCGTGATAAAAATAGATTCGAACATGATGGTTCCTGTAATCTTTCGTGGAGTTGCCCCCATCGCCTTCCGAATGCCAATCTCTTTGGTGCGTTCTTTTACTACAAACAACATGATATTACTAATGCCGATTACCCCGGAAATGATCACGGCAAAAGCAATCCCGGATATGATCAACTGCAGTGCGCCGGCAAACTGCTGATTTCTTTTCAGGTCATCGGCTACATTTTGAATAAAAATGCCTCTGGGATCTTCCGGGCTGATCACCTTCTTTTTCCGCATGAATTCGTCTAGCTTGGTCTCAAATTGCAAGGCCCCGGCATATCCGATGGACTGGTTAAAGGCTACAATGATCTGATCCACTTTATCATTGTTACCTTCCAGTAACTGTCGTGTTGTATAAGGGATATAGATGTAGCGTTCTTCATTGTCTCCTCCATCGTCCTGGAATACCCCAACCACTTTAAAAGCACTTCCACCAATATCTATATATTTACCCATCGCATCATCATCATCAAATAGGTCGATCTCCACCAAACGCCCGATCACAGCATATTTTGCTTTTTCTGCCAGGTCCGTTTCATTGATGTAACGTCCTTTCATAATGATCGTCTTTTCCGCAAACTGATGTCCGGGAGCCACCGCACGGGTGTTGTAATTATCGGATTCCTCCTTATAGGTCACCAGGGCGTTCCTGGAAATGCGCGGGGTGATATAATCGATTAAAGCCGTAAAATTCTTCTCGATATCTTCCAGATCCCCGTTTTCAAATTCAATTTGCCGCTTGGCTTTATACCCCCCGTAAGGAATTGTAGTTTGGCTGGGGAAAAGTCGTAGGATATTGGTGGCATCGTCGCCAAAAAACTTCTCAAAGGTATTATTCAGGCCGTTTCCCATCCCAAAAAGGGTCACAAAAATGAGGATTCCCAGGGCTACGGTAAACCCTGTTAAAAAGGTTCTCAGTTTGTTCTTGCCAATGGCTTCGAATATTTCTTTCCAGGCATCCCTACTAAACATAGGATTCGGCTCTTACTTGTTCAATTTTTTCGTCCTTCTCTATTATTCCATCTTTCAAGTACACAATACGCTTACACATATGGGCAATATCATCTTCATGGGTCACTACCAGAATAGTATTCCCCTGATCGTTGATCTTTTGGATAAGTTCCATAATCTCATAAGAGGTAACACTGTCCAAAGCTCCGGTAAGCTCATCGGCCAGGAGTACCTTAGGTTCGGCTGCCATAGCGCGGGCTATGGCTACCCGTTGTTTTTGACCCCCGGAAAGCTCGCTGGGCAAGTGGTGCGCCCATTCCTTTAATCCCACCTGTTCCAAATACTTGAGCGCCTTCTCCTGTCGCTGCTTTCTAGGCATCCGCTGATAATACAAGGGTAAGGCTACATTCTCAAGGGCATTTTTATAATTGATCAGATTGAATGACTGAAATATGAAGCCTAAAAATTTATTGCGGTATTGTGCCGCTTTTGTCTCACTCAAATTCTTAATGGGTACACCATCCAGAATATATTCTCCGCTATCCGCACCATCCAACATCCCCAGAATATTCAGCAATGTAGATTTTCCGGAACCCGAAGATCCCATGATCGCTACCAACTCCCCGTCTTCCACAGATAAGTTGATTCCTTTTAGGACATGAAGCGAATTGCTTCCCATTTGGTAAGACTTGTGAAGATCTTTAATTTCTATCATGATTGGTTTCTTAGCTATCCGACATCCCGATATAGGACTGACAAGTTGTTAAATTGTTACAAGATTTGTATAAAATTTTTGTTAAATGATTATCGACTGCCCGCCTCATCCTCAACATTATTCCACACCTTGATCTTGTCGTTTTCGGAAATCCCGGATTTAACTTCCACAAAAATGCCATCACTGATCCCCAGTTCCACTTCTTTCCGCTCAAACTGCTGATCGCCCACCTCTATTTCCACAAATGGCGCTTTGGTATCATCGTCAAACTGTACCAGTGCTTCTTTTAAGGCCAAGACGCTATCTGCCCGTGCCAAAATGATGGAGGCATTGGCACTCAAGCCTGCCCGGATAAATGTAGAGTCACGTTTAGTAAGTGTGCCTTTGATCTCAAATTGTATGGCCCCGTTTTCCTCTACGCCTTTGGGTGCAATGTAGTCCAGTACCGCATCAAATACCTGGTCTTCTATGGCACCTACGGTAATTTCCAAAGGCAGGTCCTCGTATATTTTCCCAACTTCAGATTCATCTACTTTCCCTTCAAAGATCATGCGTTCCACATCGGCAATGGCAGCAATCGTAGTACCCTCATTAAAGTTATTACTCTCTATTACCTGATTCCCTTTTTCCACAGGAACATCCAGTACCATTCCGCTTACCGTAGAACGGATCAAGGTAAGGGCCTGATTGCCATATCCTGAAGCGGTCCCGGTTTTTATGATGTCATACCGCTTGGTAGCCGCACCATAGGACTGTCTTGCCTGATCAAAAGCTACTTCGGCCTGCTCCAGATCTGCCTGAGAAATCACCCCTTTATCAAACAATTCCAGTTGCCGGTCATAATTTCGTTTGGAATCGTTTAGGGTGATCTTAGCCTGATCTATTGCATCCCGGGCATCGTTAAGGGCAGTTAGGTTAGGAACTACAGTAATCTTTGCCAAAAGATCCCCGGTTTTTACATAATCTCCTCCTTCCACATACACCTCTTCTATCACCCCGGAAATATTGGGCTTTATTAATACTTCTTCCAAGGGCAAAATACTACCGGTAGCTACCGCTTTTTTTACAATAGTCTGTTTTGTGGGAATTGCTGTTTCATATACCACAGGGTCTTCCGAATTTTTTTGGTACAAATAGTACATCGCCCCGGTAAAAGAAACTACGATAAACAATAAAATGATAATGGTTACCGACTTTTTCATGATTATGATTTTTGATTGATATTTTTATGATTATTCAGTGCGCAATGCTTCAATGGGCCTAACCTTAATGGCGCTGTTTGCTGGGATAAATCCGGCTAAAAGTCCGGAAAATATAAGTACCGTCAATGCGCTGGCAACTACCCCAATACTCACACTTGGGTTGATAAACATGTCTACGGGCCCCACGCTATCCAACAAACTGTTAATACCATAAATAGTCAATGCGCCGAAAATGATGCCTGTCATTCCGGAAATAATAGTTAGGAAAATAGATTCCATAAGGATCTGTTTTTTAATTGACCAGGGGGATTCTCCCAGTGCTCTTCGTATCCCTATTTCCTTGGTACGCTCTTTCACCACGATAAGCATAATATTACTCACTCCGATTATTCCGGAGATCAGTACGAAGGTCCCCACAATAATGGCAATCCATCGAATGCCGGCAAACAAACTTTCTACCCGATTGTATCGTTCGTAAAGATCGAAGTACCCGATTGCCCGATTGTCTTCCGGATGCACTTTATGCTTTTTCTTCATCACATCAACGATCTTTTCCTTCAGTACCGAAATGGAACTGCCATCCTTTGCCGTGATTGCCATCCATCCCACGTCCTCTCCCCTGTTAAAGGCCTGGGAAAAAGCGGTAAAGGGCACGAATATCTCTTTTTGCCCCTCTTCTCCCCCATCATTAGTATTCTTTTTGTAGGTCCCTACCACCAGGAAATTTACCCCTTGTATCTTAATGTAGGTTCCTAGCGGTTCCTCCCCTTGCTCGTACAAATCGTTTCGTACGCCTAGTCCAATAATGGCAATTTTCCGTTTCTCGTTTATGTCATTGTAATTGATAAACCGTCCTGAGGTAACGGTCATGGGGTCCTGGTTGATGATTTCCGGATAGTCTCCGTAAATATTATAGGCTCCTGTGTTTAATCCACGTACTACGTTGTTTCCGCCTGAACGGAAGCCGTTTAACTGATTCCTTGGCGAAATAAATCGAAGATTGGGTACATTATCCCAAATACTCTGTACATCCTCCCGTTGAAATTCAAAACTCCGATCTTTTGGAAGACCTTGATAGGGTTTAGTGGTTCTACGGGTCCACATAAACATCGTATTGGTAGCAATATCTCCAAAATCGGCATTAATTCCATTTTCCAACCCTTTACCAGCAGCCAGCAGCACTATCAAAATGAATATCCCCCAGAAAACACCAAAGGCAGTGAGTAGTGTCCTGAACCAATTGGTGGTCAATACTTCCAGAATCTCTTTCCAACGATCTCTATTGAACATATTATTCGTCTCTTAATGCTTCAATAGTATGTACCCTTGCGGCCCGCCATGCCGGAAAAAATCCGGCTAAAGTTCCAGCAAAGATCAAGACTATAACAGTAGTAAAAGCCACATTAAAACTAACTGATGGATTAACCACATAATCAATTTCAATATGAGGTCCTATAACTTCCAGGAGTGCCATACTGAATATTAGTCCCCCAAACCCGGAAATCGCGGTTACAAAAATGGCTTCATGTAAAATCATAGCTACGATGGACCAGGGTTTCGCGCCAAGCGCTTTTCGGATCCCTATTTCCCGGGTGCGCTCTTTAACCACGATTAGCATAATGTTGCTAACACCCACCACGCCAGCAATAATGGTACAAACGCCAACAAACCAAAAGAACAATTTAATGTTATTGGTTAAACCGTAATAGCGCTTTGCCTCCTCCATTGCACTCCAAACGTTAACTGCCGAAGTATCATCCGGGGCTACCGTGTGTTGCTCCTGCAGGTGGGCTTTTAGATTTTCTTTAAAATCAATGGCCTGAGCGACGGCCAGATCAAAGTTTTTCACCGGATTAAGGGTAAAAAACATATTGTTTATCCGGTTACCCCCATTGAACACCCGTTGTGCTGTGGTGACCGGGATATAAATGCGTTCCTCTTCACGCTCGTTGTTATCTTTTAAAACCCCTACTATCTTGAATGGAATACCCGATATTTCTATATACTCCCCCACTGGGGAATCCACTTCAGTAAAGACATCTGTTCGTATTTTTTTACCTATTACCGCCACCTTAGCGGCTGTGTTCTGATCCGGATAGTTTAAAAAACGTCCTTCGATCATTCCGGCATTTTCAATAAATTGATATTTATGAGATACCCCTTGAATGCTATAAACTAGACTTTCTTTTCCGTAATTTACGTTAACATCACGCACAAACATCCTACTGGATTCGTGCTCGATAAGTTCATCAAATAAGGCGTTGGAAGATTCGAAGTTTTCATTTACAAACTGTATGGAACGCCCAGGATTCATTCCCTTGTATTCTTTGGAGGTAACCCCTGGCCAGACTTCTATACTGGTCGAGGCATCTTGTTTAAATTCCTGCTCTATACCATTGCGCATACCCTGCCCAAAACCTAATAAAATAACCAAGATAAATATCCCTGATGCGACGGAGAGACCCGTAAGAAAAGTGCGCAGTTTATTTTTGCGAATAGTATCAAAGATCTCTTGCCACCTTTCGATGTCAAACATTGGGTTGGTTTTAATGATTGATGAAATACGTTAACGTACTTTTAATAAGACTATCAGCAGGCTAAAATGTTACAGTTTTCTTTAATTTTTTTGGTTCGGTGACCTTAGCCCTTAATTTTTCGGTAAACCAAATAGAATACCCCGCCTACCAAAATGTAGGGAATGGCCATCAAATAGACAATGCCATTGTTGATCCCCTCTGCCTGGCTGTTATCCGCTTCGCTTTCCAATGCCGCCCTGCACATGGCACATTGTGCTTCCAGCACCGAAGGGCCGAGTAATGCACTAACCACAAGAAAAGTAAGGATGATCTTTTTAGTGGACATAATACGGGGATATCATTAAATACACTATAACACCGGTGACCGCTACATATAGCCAAATGGGAAAGGTATACTTTGCCCAGGCCTTGTGCGCCTTAAAATCTTTTAAGTAGGTTTTACTATAGGTGATCAATACCAGCGGGATGACCGCAATGGATAACAAGATGTGAGAAATAAGAATGAAAAAGTACACTCCTCTGAGGAATCCTTCTCCTCCGTAGGGGGTGGAATCCGAAGTCATATGATAGGCCACATACATCACCAAAAAAAGGACAGACAACACAATACAGGTAGTCATTACTCTTTGATGCAGGCGTTGTTTGCCATTCTTAATAGCCATTACTGCAACGATCAGCAGTAGTGCGGTACTACCGTTGATGGTAGCGTAGATGGGAGGAAGGAAGGTCAAGGGTTTGGCATTGGGGATCTTGTATCCAAACAATACGGCCACTACCACGGGTATGACGATCGACAATATCGTAATCCAAACCTTTACTTTTTTTTCCTGTTTGAGCGTCGTTTCCATTTATTCCGAAAGCAATTTTTGAATATCTTCCTTTAGCATAGTGATCTGCTGTGATTCCCCTTCATTGTTCACCCCTTGTTCTTCAGTGATTGTACCGCGATAATAGATCATAGGATTCCCGAAGGCATCCGTCCGGGAACGCAAATACCCTTGTTTATCCACTAAGGCAAACATTCCGGAATGCTCAAATCCGCCAGGGGCATCAGCATTCTCATTGGCAAACACATAAAATCCTTCCCTGGCCAAAGTATAAATGCTGTCCCGATCCCCGGTGAGCAAATGCCAGTTCGGATGGGTGATCCCATATTTATTAGCATACTTCTTTAACACTCCCGGGCTATCGTACCTCGGGTTGATGGTAAAGGATACCACCCCAAAGTCCCTGATATCCGGAAATGTATTTTGAAGCTCTACCAGGTTCTGCGTCATGATTGGACAGATAGTAGGACAAGTCGTAAAAAAGAAGTCGACCACATATACTTTGCCCAAATAATCCTTATCGGTAACCAACACACTGTCCTGGTCTAAAAAGGAGAAGCTCGGCACTTTCCGTTTTTGCCCGTTATTTACAATATACGTCAGTTCCTGAACACCTGTTACCCCTGCCAATCGGTCATTATCCACTACGGTGCCTTTTTCAATACGCCGGGTAATTTCCAGAACAGCAAAAATACCAAAGAGCAGCACCACAGCTGACACCCAGATATAGGTATATTTCTTTTTACTACTTGCTCCTTTGGGCATTGTTCTTCTTTAAAGCCAGCCGGTATTCGGCGAGAATTATTTTGACGTCGTCCTCCATTTTATTGTTCAGTTCGGCCACAGAAGTGGCGTTGTAGCCGTACTTGATCCCTTCGTCCTCATCATCGTTCCTTCCGCGTAAGTTACCCTCCTTGTCCACAATAAACACATAAGGGCTTCCCAGGGCGTTATCCAATTCCAGGTTCGTCCCAAGACTGTTAAAAACGGTTTGAATAGCCTCATCTTCGGCAAAAACAAAATTCCAATTTTGGTTATCAGCGAGTTGCCCTAACTCTTCTTTGATCGCCAAAGCCTGCTCCTGTTTTCCTTCGGGGACCAGCATTACAAACTGGAAATCCTTGAATTCGTAAAAGCGCTTGTAGATCTTTTGATTCAGGTTAAAGGCGATCCCCTTCTGCTGCTCGATCTCCCTCCCCAAAAAACCCAGAATGGTAATCTTACCCCTAAGGGTGTGTGCCTGGTCAATAAAGGCTACATCGGTAATGTTTTCCTGGAGCACGGGTAGCCTTCCAAAATTGTTGACCCCTGAAGCAAAAAACAAATAGGCCACTAAAGGAAAGATAAAAAGCACCACTAAAACAAAGGTCTTTTTCACGGCTGAAATTTCAGTATGCAAAAATAAAAAAAGGCGGTCGTACAACCGCCTAATAAACTCTTAAACAATTGCGTTAAAAATCCCAGGCCAGGAAACCTTCCTTAAATATATCAAAGACATAGGTGGCTTCGAACAACAAAATGAAGATCAGGTAGGATACCAGGAAAATTGGAGTCCAAACCACGGCACGGCGCAGGGAACTTCGTTCATCCCGCATATGCATAAAATCCCAGGTAATGTAGTACGCTTTTACCAGGGTAAGGATAATGAAGATCCAGTTCAGCAATTTCATATCCAAAAAGTAGTTGCTAACCAAGATCTCAGGTTTATAGATCCCAAGGATTACTTCAATTGCAGTAACAATGGATAGGAAAATTAACACCGCCCAGATCTTTCGGGTGTTGGATTTAAAGTTGATCCCTCCTGCCCATCTGAATATTTTTAATATATGTTCGTGTCCCATGACTTTAGCTACTAGACTTTTAGACGTTAGAATTTAGACGAGATAGAAAAAGGTAAATACAAATACCCATACCAGGTCGACAAAGTGCCAGTACAAGCCCACTTTCTCTACCATCTCATAATGTCCTCTGCGTTCGTATGTCCCAATAATTATATTGAAGAAAATAATAATATTGATCACCACCCCGGAGAATACGTGAAATCCGTGAAATCCGGTAATGAAGAAGAAAAAGTCGGCAAATAATCGACTTCCGTATTCGTTTCGGACCAAATTAGCCCCTTCTACTACCCTAACCGCATCCTTTAGCCTCCCCAGGGATGCTTTTCGGTCCAATACCGTTTTCTCCCCTTCTTCATTGATCTTTTCCGTGCGGATCAAAATGTTAGGATTTGCCTGGAAGCCCGCAATTACTTCGTTCAGGGAATAGGAGGTTTGGTACCCTTCTTGCTGGTACCATACGCCCTCACTCTTGGTATGCTTTACCCGTTCTTCCGGGAGGGTTTTAGAGAAATCGGCTAGCGCCGCCCGTTCCCCGGTATCCGCCTTAACAAATTGAAGGACACGCCCTCCTTTGGTTTCCAGCGCTCCGTAATCCCCTTTGATAAAGGTTGCCCATTCCCAGGCTTGAGAGCCCACGAAGATGGCGCCGCCAATAATAGTGAGGAACATATAGAGGATGACCTTATTCTGCATCATCCGATGCCCTGCATCTACCGCCAACACCATAGTTACGGAAGACATGATCAGGATAAAGGTCATAAAGGCCACATAGATCATAGGGTAGTTCCCATGGAAAAACGGTACGTGGGTAAACACCTCATCGGCAATGGGCCAGGTTTCAATAAACTTAAATCTTGAAAAACCATAGGAGGCCAAAAACCCGGAGAAGGTCAGCGCATCCGAAACAATAAAAAACCACATCATCAACTTACCATAGCTGGCTCCCAGAGGTCGGTTGCCTCCTCCCCAAACATTTTCTTCTTCGCCGGTCGTAACCGTTGTATCCATAAATAGCGTTTTAATAAAACTTTAGCAAATTTACACCTTTTGCCTATTTGAAAAAGCGAAAATTCAAAGAACCCCGTGAATCTTTTTCAATCGACCTTGAATTCCATCACACAAACAACATAAATACGATTAAATACACCCAAAGCAGGTCTAAAAAATGCCAAAAAGTGGCGCCTAGTTCCAGGCCCAGTAAATTTTCAGGCGTATATTTTCTTCGTACTTGTTGTACCAACACTACTGATAACGAAATCAACCCAGCGACCACATGCAGGATGTGGACAGCGGCGATCAAAAAAATGTAAGACATTTTGATATTGCTCGTAGGGCCGGTAAAATAATAGCCGCTGCCGATCATTTGGGAAAATCCAAAAAATTGCAATCCAATAAAGGTGATCCCCAATAGTAAAGTAATTCCCAGCCATTGTGTTGCTTGTTTTTGCTGATCTTTTTTTACCGCGCGTTTTGCGAGGATGTAGGTTAGACTACTGACAATTATTATGGCCGTACTGATATAAAAAGCCTGGGGTAGTTCAATATTGTCCAGCCAATCCTTTCGCTTACTACTCACAATATAGGCACTGGTCCATCCGGCAAAACCCATGATTAAGCTGACAATGCCAAACCAAAGCATCATCTTTTTTGCCCGGATATGTTTTTCTTTTGCGGTACCCTCTGTTAGATCCACACTCATAGTTATAGAAACTTATCAATTACATAAACGATCTGCATCAAAGTAATATAGGAAACGCTGGCCAACATGAGTTTCCTGGCGGATTGGTTGTTTCGTTTTTCAAATAATCTGAAGGCGAAGAGCAGCATTCCTACTCCCATTAAAAATATGATTATTGCCGCGGGGACAGATAAAATAAGCCTGCCTGTAAATCCAAAGACCGGCATAATGGAGATCACGATCATCCAAATGGTATACAAGATGATCTGCAATGCGGTGCCCGTATCTTTCTTACCGGTGGGCAACATCTTAAATCCTCCGCGTTGGTAATCGTCATCCAGTAACCATCCTAAAGCCCAGAAATGCGGAAACTGCCAGAAAAACTGAATCATGAATAAGGTACCAGGTTCAATGCCAAAATCGTTAGTAGCTGCTACCCAGCCCAACATAAAGGGAATAGCGCCCGGAATAGCCCCTACAAATACGGACAAGGGGGTTATCGTTTTTAGAGGGGTATAGACACTGGTATAGAGAAAGATGGAAATGGCACCAAAAATGGCCGTTTTCGGATTTAATAGGTAGAGCGCTACTACACCTAGTAGTGTCATGGCAATCGCTACCGTCATCGCCAGGGGTACCGACATGCGCCCTGCCGGAATAGGGCGATTACGGGTACGTTTCATCAAGCTGTCCAGGTCCCGTTCTATCACCTGGTTATAGGCATTGGAGGCACCCACCATACAATAGCCGCCAAAAGCGAGTAGAACAATAGACAAAAGGTCCAAAGTGTACGCGCCAAGTAAATATCCTGCCAGGGAGGAAAAGACCACACTGGCCGCCAGGCGTACTTTGGTCAATTCCTTGAGATCCGAAAGCACTAAGTTCCAAGATTTTGTAAGCGTTCCCGCGGCAGATTTCATCCGTTTTCCCTATTGGCCTGCAAAGATAGGGCTGAACGGTATTATCTGCAACCGATGCCGTCCGGAAACCTGAAATCCGTCTAACGGAAGCGCAACGGTATGCCTTGCTCTACTATTGCATTTGGCAAAAGTGCCGGTAGCGGCTTTTTGAGGGTACTGGGGGCTTGTCCTAGCATTTTTTAGCATGTTTTACGATTTACAAACGACAAGTCATTTCGAACGGATGTGAGAAATCTAACAACTGAGCAAGGTGCGTCATTTGGAATCTTAGCTCCTCCTCCTTTTCAATTCCAAAAATCTTATGGTACTTTACGAAAACAAATCAACACAGCACATGAAGCCACAATTCGTTTTGCCAGCCCTCTTCTTGATTTTTTTAACCGCGCCAACACTTTCTTTTGGGCAAAGCGCGGAATATGAAGCCCAAAAAGAAGCCAAGATCGCGGAGGGCTCTGTTTTTACCAGGATCATTAAGCGGGAGGCCCCGGCCACGATTGTGTATGAGGATGCCGACGTAATCGCTTTTGTCCCTTTACGACCACAAGCGCCAGTGCACTTTCTGATTGTGCCCAAAAAAGAGATCTACACCATTAACGATGTGGAAGAAGAAGATGCTGCCGTTATGGGCAAATTATTCCTGGTAGCGAAACAACTCGCGGAAGAACACGATATTGCCGCCTCCGGCTACCGATTGGCGATCAACACCAATGAAGACTCCGGGCAGTCTGTGTTTCATATTCATATGCACCTTATAGGCGGGATGCCGCTTGGGCCTATGGTAGATCAAACCTATAGAAATAGTAAAAAGAAGAGGTGATCCCTACAGCTAACAAAAGTGTCAAAAAGAAGGCCTCAATGATCACAAAAAAACCCAGCAGGAATGCTGGGTTTATATTTTATAGGCTGTTGCGCTTACTGCAACTTAAAGGTAATCGGTATACTGAATGGAACCTTAACCGGTCTACCACGTTGTTTTCCAGGGGTCATTTTGGGTAGTTTCTGGATAATCCGCAACGCTTCTGCCTCTAAGTTCTTATCCGGGCCACGCATCCTGATATCCCCAATGCTTCCGTCCTTTTGAATGGTAAACATCACAGCTACCCTTCCCTGGATTCCCATTTCCTGGGCAATCTCAGGATAGCGGAAATTTTTACGGATATGCTTCTGCATCATTTCCTGGAAGCACTGCTTTTTGTTGCTTGCGCCTTCGCAACCGGGAAAAACCGGTACATCTTCAATGACCGCAAAGGGTACGGAAATATCCTCTTCCACTTCCTCTACTTCCACTTCTTCAATTTCCATAACTTCTTCTTCCTGGCTGGTTTCCGTAGATTCGATTACAGTTTCCTCCACTTCTTCCTCGTCTTCCACTACTTCAATCACTTCGGGAGCAGCAGGTGGTGGTGGTGGTGGTGGCGTCTTTATCTGTTCCGTCATGGGCACTTCTTCATCCAATTGGTCTTCTACACTTAGGGCAATGTCGTAATCGTTGGTTTTATCATATTTCTTCCATTCCAATCCTCTCCATACGATCAACATCACCAAAGCCAGACCAATGACAAAGTACAGCCCGCTGTTCCTTCCAACATCTGCTTTTGGGTTCTTTTTTGGTTCCATGTCTCTTTGAATTTGTTATTCGCTAATTTAACTAAATATTTAAAACTCCCGCAATTTCGGGCTTCAATTTCCCCCGGTATTGAGGGAACCGTACTTTTCAATGAGTAAACCGCCCAAAATAGCGCCAAGGGAATTGGCTAAAATATCCCAGAAATCGGCCTCCCGGCCAAAGGGCATTATCCACTGTAAGCCCTCAACAACTATTCCATAAATAATAGAAAACACAATTACGGGAACGATCAACCCTTTACTGTTACGTCTTTCTCGGCTTCGTTCCGTGAGACACAAGACCCCTAAAACCACCGCAAAAAAGTAGAATACAAAATGGACCAGTTTGTCCTCATGCGGAAGCTCCCAACCTTCGGTATCGATCCCCGAAAAAGAAAATAAGCTGAGCAGTGTTATGAACACCATCCAGCTTACATACAACAGGGTAAACTTGTAGTTTTTACCCACCAATTAACGCCTTGTAATCTGCATCTTCCAGTAAGGCGGCAACCTCTTCGGGATCGGACACCTTCACTTTGATCATCCAGCCTTCTCCATAGGGATCGGCATTCACTTTTTCCGGTTCATCTTCAAGAGCTTCGTTGAACTCCACAATTTGCCCACTTAAAGGCAGAAACAAGTCTGAAACCGTTTTCACCGCTTCCACTGTTCCAAAGACCTCGTCCTTGTCCAAGGTCTCATCCAGGGTTTCTACCTCCACATAGACAATATCGCCCAGTTCTCCCTGTGCGAAGTCTGTGATACCTACTGTGGCAATATCACCTTCAAGGCGCACCCACTCGTGGTCTTTGGTGTATTTTAGTTCTGAAGGAATGTTCATTTTTTCTGGTTTTACGCTATGGGCAAAGTTAACGGAATCTCACTGCTATCAAAGGAATTTTCCCCTTTTCTTCAACTAACTTCAATGGCCTCGCAACCGTTAATTGCCAAAGTTGTAACGGATGGTAAAGCCGGCATTGATGGTAGTTTGTGGGAAGGCCGTGGACACCTTGAATTGGGAGAAGGAATGATCGTAAAAGAAGAGGGCATTTAGGCTCTTGCTTAGCGCATAATCCGCCGTAAACTTGATCGACCATAACTCCTGCCCGGCCGTGATCTGGTTGTTATCGATATTCAGATTTCTAATGATGGTAATATTGTCCCGTAGCGATAGATCGGCCTTTAAATTCAGATCTCCTTTTAAGCGGGTACGTTCCCCACCAATGTTGGTAACGAACTTCACATCCTTAATGCGATAGCCCAATCCCAAGGTATATTCCTGACCGTTGATCTCGGTAAGCAAGCTATTATCAAAGCTCAGGGAAAGGGTACGATCCGTTCGTACCTCGGCCAATACACTCAGGGAGTTTTTCATTTCAAAGTCCAGGCGCATCAGTGGGTTGAATTCATCGGTAAGCACTACGTTATTGATGATGTTTTCCGGTTGTACATTTCCGGTTTCCGCATTTATAGGGGGTAACCCGTCATTTAACAGCTGTTCCCGTTCCAGGTTGGTCTGGAAGGAATTGATACT
>JANQHL010000079.1 GCA_028277085.1 Flavobacteriaceae bacterium | reverse complement strand
CCCCCTGATACACCTGACAGGACAAGCCTCTGGCCCCAATGGGAAGATTGGCGTGGGTTGGCGTTGCAATAAAGGCCTGGTAAATATTAAATCGCGTTAACACCTGGGCTTCCGGATTTCCTTGTATTTGGATGTCCGAACGCTCCCAAAAGCTATCCCAGGACTGCTGGTGTTCTTTTTTCAAGGTATCGTACCCGTATTGTAATCCCTGAGACACCTCTTCTTTAGCCAATTTAATGGGGTGTTGTACCTCGTTGCTATGCGTTATGGAAACTACTTTTTGAAAGGTTACTGTCTCACCCTTTTTCAAGGTGAACTCCAGCTCACGAAAGCAACCTTTGTTCGTTATTGTAATTTCTGATTTTTCTGGGGTGTTTTCTAAAAATGCGATTCCTTCTACTACTGCGATCTCAGTGTCCTGTTCATAGGTCTTTAGGGATAGCCCTAGTAAACCCTCTTCCTCAAAGGGCGTGTACGATTTGAAATGCTCTCCTTTAATACTCCAAACCTTGCCATCTATACCGGTATTCAGGCGATAGGTTCCATCTTGTAAGGCTGTAAAACTGTAACGCATTGCCAGTACATGGTGATTGGTTTTGCTGGCGAACTTCTCTACTTCAAGTTGCACCCCGTCCCCCTCAGATGATCTCCAGTGCATCTTTCTTTGATTCAGGCCATGACGCAGGTCCAGAGCGCGGTAGTAATCGGTGATTTCCCCATCAAAAACAGTAACAAGTTGGTCGTTCACAAACAATTGGGTAAAAAGCCCGTTGGGCACGTTGCAAAGTTCGCTCCACTGGCTTCCCTCCGCTTTATCCCAGGTATCTGTAACAATGCAGGCCACATAGTCTTTGGCTTCCCATTCCTCAAACGTGCCCCTGTAACCCAAGTATCCGTTGCCAATCATAAAGTTACTTCCTGTGGTCACCAATTGGTCGGGATCAAAAGTATTTTCAATGATCTCCCATTGGGTAGTGGTGCGAAGGTTATTTTTTAAGTTCATTACTGTTTTTCCGGAATTAATACTACAATCAACGCTTTGGCAAAAATGAACCAAAATAGGAATTATAAGCAAGGGCTCAAAACACTCTACAAAGGATTAAAATAGCTGAGTCCTTCTTTTTTATGCCACAGCTATTTTTCCGCTGTTTGCGTTTGGTCACTGCGAGGATCTTTGATCTAAAAAGATGCCTGGACAGGCTTTTAAACCTTAGTGTAAACCGTCTTCTTTTGCTTTGAGATTGGCAACCAATACCCCTATCAAAAAACGAACCACTACAATATTTTGTCCTGTTTCGCTGTTTTGTAACTGCCCCATGCCTCTTTGTTTTAAAAATACTACACTAAAAATCGGTTGCTTTTTAAGTCTATTACTGTGCACCACTAACAGTTTTGGGCAGTTAGGTGAAGTTCCTTTGGAAAGACCACCCAAAAACGATTTGGCGAAAAAGGCCATATTACCTGGATCCTTGTTGCTGGTAAGCTTACTTTTAACCGATACCGATTTTGAAAAAGAATTTCAGGAAGATCTACGTGAAGGGTTGGGCAATGACTTTAACACCTCTTTGGATGATTATACCCGATACGTGCCCATAGCGCAACTATATATCGCGGATATTGCCGGGGTACAGGCAAAGAATCATTGGTTTGACCAAACGAAAAATCTCGTAATCTCTGCCGGATTGACCCAATTAATTACCTCTGGTCTTAAAAAAGCGATCTATAAAGAGCGACCCAATCAATTCAACGCTGAAGCGTTTCCTTCCGGCCACACCTCAAACGCGTTTGCCAATGCCACCGTATTGTATGAAGAATTTAAAGAAACCAGTCCTTTTTTGGCCTACAGTGGCTATGGCTTTGCAACAGCCACAGGCGCCTTAAGGGTGATGAACAACAAGCATTGGGTTTCCGATATCTTTGTGGGAGCAGCCCTGGGCATTATGGTCACCAAACTCGTCTACCACTTTGATTATCTTATTCCATGGAATCCATTTAAAAAGAAAAATGATTTTGTTTTGTTGCCGTCCTATTCTGACCGGGCAGTGGGGATCCATCTCCAGAAACGATTTTGAGATATATCCAAAAGCGGCTGTCTAAAAAGTCGAAATAACACTGAAATGTCACATTGAGCGCAGTCGAAATGCATTGATATTCAAAGGTCTATTTTTCTCGACTGCGCTCGAAATGACAATAATACAGACTTTTTAGACAGCCTCTTTTCTTTATGCGGCAAGCATTTTCCATTGTTTGAGTTTGGTCAATGCTTCGGATTTGGAATTGACATTGAGCTTAAGATAAATGTTTTGAATATGAAAATTTACGGTGCTGGGGGTAATAAAAAGTTTTCTGGCGATGTCTTTGTAGGTTGCCCCTTGTTCCAGGTAAGCTACAATCTCATTCTCCCGAGCAGAAAGCTGCAGGTACTGCTTTTTCCGGAAGGCAGAAACTATTTTGTTAGAAACATCGTGACTGAGTGGCGTGCCATCTTCCTGAATGGTCTTTAAGGCTGCTTTCAATCGTTCCTCGGTTAGAGGTTTCGTTAAGTAACCGGTGACCCCGACTTTGAAGGCTTGTTTGATGCGCTCAAAATCGTTTTCCGAACTGGCGATCAGCACTTTCAATGTGGGTTCCTTTTGCAGGAACAAATCCACGGTATTTAAGCCCGAAGCCCCATCAATACGGGTCTCCGATATGATTAGATCTGGCTTGTACTTTGAAAAATTGAACAGCGCTTCTCGAAACGAACGGCACACGCCAATCAATTGATAATCGAAAGTTTGAGTAAAAAAGGAATTGCATAATTTTTCGGTAAACGGGTCGTGGTCTACCAACATTACATTCATAGGTGTTGTTTTCATAATATGTCTGATTTGGGGTTATTATTACAACATGAAACAAGGGTAGGGGCGGCCGGGTAGTTCCAATGTATGGAATACCTTCAACCGTAGTATCCGAAACAGGAAATACCAGATTGTGGTGCATAGGGCCTCGCCCGGCACGCTATACCGTTGTTATACTATTAAATGGAGATGGAAACTTAATGGAATCCGCTAAGCAACGGATCCGGGAGGTCATCTGAGATGAAACGATAACGAAAAGGTTTCTTGTTTCCAGCATTTGGGCAATGCCCGCGAAATTGAGTGTAGTAGGTTATCATATAATGGAATTTTCGGGGTTACTTCTATTATATGATTGAAATATAGCAGTTTTTTGGATTGCAGAACAATCATTGTAAGTTTTTTCGTCCAAATGCACATCTGTTAAAACAGGTTTTTGAAGTACAAATCAGCTGTACTACCTTTCCAATACCCGGAGATAGTTGTACTCTTGTAGCGGGTTTTTTCAAAAACATTGGACGCCGAGGTACGCCTCTTCAAGGCAATACCTGGCGTCCAAATATAGTTAGCACAACATCAAGTTATCTTTTCCCGTAGTATGGGATATGTGATATTATTCCATTTCAAAACTGATATCTACAGTCTGGGCAGTATCATAGACCTCCATGATCCATTTGTCTTCTTTATATGCCCCATCCAAATTGGAAACTATAGCAGTGTCAGCATCATTTTTTGATTCAAAATCGGCCAGATAGACATAATGTAACCCGTTTTCCTTGTTGTAGAATTGCCCAGCTTTCAAACCTTGCTTGGTTAAGTCCTCCATAAATGACTTTAGGTAAGATTTGTTTTTAAAGACATTAACAATTAAATAGAAACCAGAATTAACCCCGATTGCATCTGACCGATTTTTAGCTCTTATTGGAATTTCATTGAATCGTTCATCTCGTTTTTCCTTTTTCGTAGTTTGTATTGTTTTCGTTTCTGTTTGTGCTATTCCGGTTTGATAGCCAAAAAACTTTTTCTTTTTCTGAGGTGTAGTATCTTCTTTCTCCCGCTGTAACTCACTTTTTATTAGACGAACCATGGTTTCAAACCGCTGCTCAAACATTTGGTTTCGCATTTGTTCTATGGAATCCTGTCTAAGAATTAGCTCATCAATAAGCAAACGATTCTGATAGGCCATAGAAGTCTCGTCCAAAGTTGCCATCTCGGGTGTGGTGTTGTTCATTTGTTCGCGCAAGTCGTGCAATTGTTCTTCATAATTATGTACAATCGCATCAATACGCTCTTGCTCTGCACTGGCGATGTTTACATTAATACCCATACCCCTAAGCTCGTCGTTGAAAGTGTATGCCAGAGATAATTCATGATTCCACCCCAGGTTTTCCCCCTCTTCGGTTAGCTCTTTCTCCATCAAATACCCCAGTGATAGTTTTTTGTTAAGATTGAAGCCTAATCCGGAAGAAATACCGTAGCGCTGGTCGTAACTTGCTTGTAACCAACCCATTCTGGGAAGATCGACTAACATGGAACCGGTAAAGGACAATTCCCCGTTCTGATCCCTTCCTGCTTGTGCCAAGGGCATAAGTCTTCCGTCTTCAAACAAACCCGAAGCGTTTTTAAAGGTGTGGGTATATTGCAGGGTAGATACCATATGATCCAGGCCAAAGTTGGTTGCGATATTGTCCTGCGTTTGATTGTACTGTACCAGATTCGTGAAATACACCCCCAAGTCCCATTTTCCGAGCGATAAATTCATTCCAGGTTCAATAGCTACGGTATTGATCTTTTCTATTTCGTCCAAAGTAGGGTCTGCCTCATTGACCACTACCCTGTTTCTATCTAAACCCTCACTTCTGTACGAAACATTAGCCCCAAAAGTAAGTGCACTGCGCTCCCCTAGTTTTACCCCGGTAGCGTAATTGGCGTTGAAGCCAAATTCTTGAATAACTCCGGACCACTGCCCGTAAACACCCAATCCTAATGCGGTGTTTTCATCCAGTTTGTTGCTAAAACCGAGAAAATAGTTCTGATTGTTATCCTCAAAGGCGGCATATTGATTCCGTAGGAGCACATTGAGGTAGGACTTGTTTTCACGGACTAAGGAAAATGTAGGATTGATCATAAACCTGTTGAAAAACAACTGATTGTGAAACGGGCTTCGGCGCGTTGGGGTCTGTTGCACTTCTTGTGCAAAAGTGGGGGCTGCGATCAAGAGGAATACTGCAGGCAGTAATATCTTGTCTTTTATTATTTTTATTAAACAGTTCATCTTTTCGGGGTTAAAGTGAAACGTTATTAGAATTTGTTAGCAGCGATTCTTCGAATCGTGTAAGGGGTTCTTTAGGTAAGCGTACCCATGCTATAGGGCGGCTTCCACATGGTTTTCAGTTACAATACTGTACCTTATTCATCCTCAAAAGTGGTAGAGGAAACTTCAATCTGTGAGCCTTCATTCAGGCTCCGCAACAATTGATCCTCATCTTTTTCTGCCAGTAGTGATGCTTCCGATGTTTTAGGGGCAGCAATCGCGTATTGACTTACCGAATGCTTGTTTCCACGGTTGGATACGACAAATCCCATACCTTTTCTGGGAGACAAGGCTATGGCAAAATCGTCGAAACGACTGTTTACACGATTTCCCAGATTTTTTGAATTTCCCAGCCTATTGCCTTTAACCTTAACTGCAAATAAATCCAATCCACCCAATCCTTTTCTACCTTCAGAGGCAAATAGAAGTGTTGTACCGCCCATAACACTCGGATACAATTCATTCTTTTTGGTATTCACCTTAGGGCCTAGATTCTTAGCAATGCCAAGCGTACCGTCGGAACCGATCTCGGATACATAGATGTCATACTTTCCGAACGATCCGGGCATATTGGACGCAAAAAACAGTCGCGTTCCATCGGCTGATAGGGTGGGGTGCATGGCAGAATAGTATTTTGGACAAACCGCAACCTTCTTAATATTTTTCCATTTCCCATTAACATTTTCTGCACGGTACAAAACGTGAACTACTTCTTTTTTAGAAAAGATCCCGGTTTCAGGCTTTTGTGCTTCGGCCCGACTAAAGAACGCTACTTTACCATTGGAAGATATCGCTAATTTAGGCTCGTAAGCACGTTCCACTGTTACAGCAGCAGCTTTAGCAGGTTTTAATGAACCGTCTCCTTCAACGGTTAAGGCGGCATTGTCATATAAGTAGGGCTTTGGAGCTTCACGGTAATCTTGCATTACCACCTGGGTCCAATCCTTTTTAACCCGATTGTCTGCGGTAGTATTTGCCTGTGTTGAAGCAAATTCATATCGCTCCTGATACCGCTCTTTAATATGCGGGTTGGAGCTGTTGGTAATTAGCTTTTCAAACCAAAACGCAGCGGTCTCATAGTTTTCGCTTAACAGGTTGGCATTACCCAGGTCCTGGAAGATCTCCAATTCTGAATATCCCTCATTAAGCAGTTGTAGGTAATCATCTATACGTTTGGTAGCTTCTTCGTCACCAAATAAAGGATTAGGGCCGGCAGCGTTTCCCTGGGCTACAACTTTTGCAACCCCACCACACATCAGAAATGCCCATAACATAAAAATTGTAGCAATTCGTATCATAATGTAAGATTTTGGACGTTTACACTTACAAATTTGCACAAACTCTTTCGACCTCCCCCCTATGAAAAATTCATAGGTTTTGTCAGTTATCGATGAAATGCGTCCTTTCAGCGAGGATTCAGCAAGATCTTAAATTGCTGATATACAGCAAAAAACCTAGGCAAAGAGGCATTTGGTTGCCATTCTTTCGTTAGGGCTATTTTACCGTTTAGCAATAGAAGACCCTTTTTTTATGTTCCATTTTTATACCATTCCAAGCAGAAAACGGACCTACAACAAGGACAAAATAAACGTCTAAATAATATTCTTTACGGTCAGGTTGTAAACAGCTATAGGGTCTACAGCGCATTTTTCGCCTAATTTTACCAGTATATTCGAAAAGAAGTGGACAATAGTTATCAAGAAGACCATATCCGTTCCTACTTGGATCAACTACATCCTATGACTTCTGAGGAAATAGCATCTTTTAGTGCTAAGCTTAAGATAATTTCGTTGCAGAAAAAGGACTTTTTTTTGAAAAGGGGAGAAATCCAAAATGAAATGGGATTTATTTCGGTAGGCCTGATTCGCCGGTTTTACATCAATGAAAAGGGCAATGAAATAACCACAGGCTTCAACAAAGAAAAGGAATACATTACCGATTATCCTTCCTTTATCCGACAAAAGCCAACAAAGTATTTTATGCAATGCCTTGAACCTTCCATAGTAGTTTGCTTGCCTTATGAAGTAATCCAGGAGACCTACGAAAAATTTGATAACGGACAGTTGTATGGCAGGTTAATGGCCGAGCAAACCCTTACCACCCTTAACGATAGAATAGAAGGTTTTCTATTTAATACTGCGGAAGAACGATATCTTAAATTCATTACTGAAAATCCCGATTTGGTCAATCGAATCAGTCTTACTCACTTGTCTTCTCTCCTTGGGATTGAACGGCAGTCGTTAAGTAGGATCAGAAAAAAAATAGCTGCTAAATGAATTTTGTCACAAATGTGTCAGATAGCAATCGGATGGTGATACCATCTTTGCAAAGTACATTTAAAATAACCGGGATATGAACTGGAGGAAGCTCCTTAGATACCTTGTTCTGCTGATTACGCTTTTAACCATCGTTGGGTGGATTTTAGCGGAACGTGAAATAACTAAGATATTTGGTGGGCTTACCCAAGAAGTTGCTCCAGAAAAATTTCTTGCTAATGCTGAACCAATATTTATTGAAAACATCAACGTTCTAGTTCAAGATGGGACTGGATTTAAGCCAAATCAATCCGTGCTCCTCAAAGATGGTTTGATATCATTAATTGATACTGCAGCAAAACCTCCGAAAGGGGTAAAGTTGGTTAATGGGAAGGACAAGTTTTTAATTCCCGGTCTTATTGACTCCCATGTGCATTTATTCAAAAGTCCAAACGACCTACTCCTGTATTTGGCGAATGGGGTAACGGGAATACGTGAAATGGATGGTCGCAAAGAGCATATAAGCTGGCGAAAAGAGATCGAGGATGGGGTTAGAGTAGGACCGGAGATCTATATTACTTCGCCAAGGACAGGTAGTTATGGAAAGATAGAAGGGTGGTTCTTGAATTGGACCCAGGGGCTTCGATCCATTAATGACGAAGAGGATGCTCAGCAATTTATTGATGAGATGGCTGAAAAAGGCTATGATGCAATCAAAGTATACAGCGAGTTAAATGTGGAGGCCTATAATGCAATCAGCAAACTAGCCCCTACTAAGGGATTAGATGTGGTGGGACATATCCCTTTTACCATAAGCGATGAACAGTTTTTAGCATCTAACCAGGAGGAAGTGGCGCATTTAGAAGAATTGATGAAGCGTACTTTATGGGATATCGGTGGATATAAAGGTATCTGGAACGAGGAAGATGCTGATCGATTCTTAGGGCTTTTGGATACCCGAATGCAGAAGCTAGCCCCAAAATTAGCAGAGCAGGACATTGTGGTAACTACCACACTATGGCTCATGGAAACTTTTGTGCCTCAAAAGTTTGAATTGGATGCTGTACTTGGCAAAGTAGCACTGGTATACGAAAACCCGGGTATCAGTGAATGGAATGAAAATATTCCAGGTCTTGGATGGCTTCCTAAAGTGAACCGGTATGGGAATCGTGTCGACCCGGATAGTACTCCAGAGGAGTTAGAAGGACTACGTGTCTTTTGGAAGGCGTATGCAGAGGGTTGTAAAGTGGTGCTAAGAAACTTAAGGGCCAGCGGGGTAAAAATAGTGGTAGGAACAGATGCCAATGTACCGGTTGCAGTGCCTGGCTTTTCGTTGCATGATGAAATGATAAGTTTGAACGAAGCGGGAATGACACCTGTGGAAGTGCTGCGATCGACAACACAAATTCCAGGGGAATGGCTTGGGAACAACACAGGCAGTATTAAGGAGGGGGCAAAAGCAAATCTGTTGGTTCTGGATAAAAACCCACTTGAAGCTATTCAAAACACAAAAAGCATTAACGCTTTGGTAATCAATGGTAAGTATTACACCAGAGCCCAGTTAGATGCGATGTTGGAAGCGGTAAAAGAAGCCAATGATGAAAGCAGGACCGTTCCTATTGAACAATATTAAAGATAGAAAATAAAAACCCCGGTAACAGCCGGGCTTTCTTTTACAGAGGAAGAGCGTCTTTTTCGAATAGAGAAGATCTACCGTGTATCTAAAACTGCTTTACATAGCTTACCTTAAAAATCCCTTGTTGTTCCAGTTGTTTTAGCTGAGGGCTATCAAAAAAACTACGCTCGTTATACACCAAATAGATATAAGACATGGGTTTGTACTCCCATGAAAACCGGATATTACTATTTTCTAAATCGTTTTCAGAGTTTTTTTGATAGATTCCCGCCAGGCGAATTCTTGGGTTTATGGCAAATTGTCCCTCGATAGCATACAGATCGACTTTTTTAGATGTTTGGTCAATCCCAACATTAGAAAAATCATTTCGATTAAACCTGGCAGATAATGAGATGTGGGGTATGGGTACAAATTTAAATGTAATGTCTAATAAAGATAGATCGCCATTAAAATAGTTTCCCCACTCTAGAAATCCGGATGCGCTTATCTTTTTTGATGGATCGGTACTTGCCAGGACAAAATGTCTCAGATAATCATACTCACCGGGTGCTATTTCTATATTTAGAGGAATAAATGATTCTTTTAGGTTTTGGTAGTTGGAATTTAGTCCATAACCGATGTATCCACCATTTTGTAAATTCAAATAAAAGGGATTGACAATAAAAATTCGTTCTATCAAATCACTTGTCGATGCTTGATGATAAAATTGTGCAGCGACACTTGGTTCAAATGCGCGGATCCATTTTTTAAAGGGTAATTTTTCACCCCTGAAGTTACGTATTATCCCCGGTGTTGTACCGATTACATCTTGCCTGGAAATAAAACCCATTTCAGGATTGTAGCTTTCAGTAATTATCGATTGGGTCCACCAACCAATCCATTTGTTTGAATTGTAATAGTATTGAGCAATGGCCGAAAGTCCCTTTTCATCAGAACCGGAATCTTGTGAATAACTGACCAATGTGTTTAAGGAATGCTCTTCGCCAAATCTAAAAAAGCCATCCACGGTTGCCGTGATATTTGATTCTTCCGGTTGGTTTTTGATCGTCAATAGTCCACCAACCCTGTTTTGTTTTCCGAAGTTTTTAGAATATCTGCCCACAAAAAAATTGGTAGCAGCAGTAAGGGAATCTCCTTCTTGCCTAATAACAATTCCACCGTAATTGGTTTTAGAAGAACTATGGACAAATCGTGCTCCTGCGACAATTGGAATTGGTTTACTTTCTTCATCTAACCCTATTCTACGGCTAAAAAAGGGTTGAATATGGATGGCACCTTCATCACCTGACCTTCTGTTTACATTAATCCCAAACAACGAGGCATTTTCTAGAAAAAATTGTCTTCTTTCTGGGAAAAAAACAGAGAATCGACTGGTATTGTTAATTAGTCTATCGACATCTGCCTGGGCAAAATCGGTATTGAAAGTTAAGTCTAATACATCGTTTGATGAAACAGCCCATTTAATTTCACCCCCGATCTTGAAATCAGAAGCTTCCCTATCTTCCGAAGAATCTGAACTACTGTAGTTTTCTATTGATGTGAGCGCATAAGGTTGAATTCTAATATTTGTTTTTGAGGGCGGTGGGGGCCGAATGCCCCGCAATACCCCAGCATACTCCATTCTAGCCGAAGGGTATGTTTGTGGAAAAGGAGAAAAGGCGGATATTTCATTTATGATACGCCGATTTCTATAGATCTGAATTCCCCATTCTTGGTTTTCAATAGTAGCATGCGGATAACGAAGCGTTTTCCATGGAATTGCAATTTCTGCTACCCAACCATTTTTTTTGATTGAAGTTCGTACTTGCCAAATTGCATCCCATTCGATGTCATAATACAAAGCATCAAATGATAGATAATCTCGTTGCACTCCGTATGGGTTGACCGCAAAGGACATGGCATTACGTTCAGAATTGAAAGCATCAAAATTGATGTTGATTAAATCGTGGGTTGTATGATTAAAATCACGTTTAAAATCGGTTGCCCTTATAGCTGATTTGCCCAGCGTATCGCTGCAGAAAATACCGAAATACAGGAACTTGTCATCAAAGAGTACTTTTACATCGGTATCTTGAGAAGGCTTTGCCTTTTGATTGGGGTCCACTTGTGTGAATGACGGAGATTTTGGTGCTCTCAGCCAAGCAGATTCATCTAAAACACCGTCTATTTTTATTGCTGATTTCGTTTCAATGGCTTTCACCTCTAATTTTACAGAATCGGGACTGAATATTTCAGCTTCCTGAGCATAGGAAGTGAGGAAAAAGCCTGTAGTACATAAGATTACAATCAGGTTTTTCAATTCGATCCTGTATAACATGACTCCTACTTTTCTTGAACTTGGAGATTTCATTAAAGGACATAATGTAATAATTAAAACGGCACGATCGGAGATAGCACATTTTCAAGGCAACAATGGGGAGAAGGCTTTATTGAATTGAGAAGATTTTTTTTGAATTTCTTCTAAAAGGGAACACCTTTTATAGTGATATGCCAGAGCAGTACAAGGCAATATTTAGGGAGAAACGCTATGACTTAATGGTTATGGATAAATTGTAAGCCAGATTGTCAACTAAAACAAAAAAACCTTATAAGTACTGAGTTTAAAGGGGAAAGGGCTCTTTTGAAATTAGATGATTCGACTGTTTTTCGGGAGTTTTATGAGGTCTGGATATCTATTGATACTGATCGGGACACCGGTTCAACTAAATTTTAACAGGTATTCCTAGACTTGACAAAGTAATTCAAATTCATATCACCTTTGATAAAATACATATCAATTAGCCCATTTTATTGTTGACGGAGCGCTTCTCCTCTTTTCTTCATTGCTATATAATCCAATAATTCCTTTCATGAAGGCAGAAGGAAAAACACCCTCGTGTATTTCTCCCTCAAGTACATCCAAATGTAATTTCAAACCGCTTATCCCTTTTCTATTTAGTGTATTGACCAATAGATATAAATCGGTAACCATCCCATAACGCTCTTCCTCTTCACCCACTGCAAAATATACTCTGGTTTCATTTTTGAATGCATCCGTTTTTATAGCTGCAACCTGTTTCATAAAATATCTTTCATGCCTTGCATAATTCCAGTCGTCCCACCAAAGGGATGGACTGACGATAAGATAACGATTGAACAATTCTGGTTGGGTTAAGAGGGTATGGGTTGCCGCTAAACCACTTAAGGATTTTCCGATCAGAACTCTATCAGATTCACTTACGTTAAAGCGTTCTTCAACAAAGGGGATGATCTCATCTTCAAGAACCTCTAAAAATTTGTCCGAACCACCTGATCCGATATAATCCGCTGGACTTGATGATAGAAAATGTGTACTATCAGGAGGAGTAAAATTGGTTGGCGTGTAATCTCTTGTTCGGTTTTCCCGTTTTGGGATACCATCCTCCTCATTGCTATACCCTATGCCGATGAAATAAGCAGGCGGCGTATAGTTAAAATATTCATAGTTAGCGCTCATTACCGCCGACGGCACGAATAAACTTAAAGGATCAAGAAAATAGAATGCAGAAGCCTTTTCACCATTTTCCGGATTTCTTAGTGGCTCCCTTACATATATTCTATAATTTACCCCATTTGTTGATGTAGGTAAATCATAGACAAGCACATTATAAGGATACTCAAAGGGTTTCGGTTCAATGGTTTGGGCAAAGGACGTAACGGAAAAAACCGAAAGGAACAAGGCAATAGGCAATGTGTGCACATTCATGATACTTTTTCTACTAAGGACACACCGAATTAGAAAAGGTTACATCTGAAAAACAAAAAGATAAGAACCCCATTATTTTTACTAAAAGTTCCAATAAAGTTCCCAGGATGGTATATCCTAAAGATGTATTGCTGCTAATTTCACTACGTTTTTTAGCATTCTGTTTTGTTAAGAATAAGATGTGAGCACAGTAGCAATCCCTGTTCAAGGAGAAGATTCTTGGCCTATTCGAATTGAAATATAAAACCCCAGTGAGTCACCGGGGTTTCTTTTGTGGAGAAAAGCTAAATTATAACCCTTGTTAGTGCCAGTATTTATCGCACTTTGTTTTGATCTTTTCGATACTCCAAGGGTGGCATCATGTCCCCAACCAGTGGCTCATAAACCAAGCTACCCAGCCTTTCCTTAAATTCATTTTGGGCCTCCTGGATCAACGATGGGTTCAGTATGAGATCTTTACCCGTCAGTGCCATTGTCTTGGCCGCCGCCATCATCCCCTTAAAGCCTATTGACATCCCATCGGCCGCCACTGCTTGCCAGGTATGTGCTGCTGTACCTGGCACCCAGGTTGCAGTACCCAAACCTACCGTAGGTACCACGTAGCTCACATCACCTACATCCGTAGAGGCAGAAAAGTGCGACAGTTTATAGGGTTGGATGTCTTTGGCGTTGCTCAGAGGAGGAACCCTAGCAGCGTTGAAAGACTCTTGAATCTTCTGGG
>JANQHL010000049.1 GCA_028277085.1 Flavobacteriaceae bacterium | reverse complement strand
ATCCAAATGCCCTGATTTACACAGGTAAGGCCATGCAAGTGGCGGGTGCAATACAGGATAACCATCAGTTGGAAAGTGCGAATAAAGATCTTTCCAAGGCGTATGTCTTACTTGGCGATTTTAAACAGGCGCATTACTACTTATCGGAAGCAGAGCGGTACAATAGAGAATGGTTGGAAAATCAAAATACAAGACAGCTCAATGTGTTGCAGACCATTTATGATACGAATAAAAAAGAAGCGCAAATACAGCTGTTACAGGAACAGAACAAAGTGAGCAGCGCCAACCAAAAGTTACTTTGGGTAGCCTTATTTGCTGTTGCGGCAATACTAATTGTAGCCTTTACATACCGGGGTAGAAAGCGACAGGCCAAACTGAAAATTCAAGAATACGAACAAAGGATTCTAAAGGCAGAATTAGAACGGAAGGCCTTTGAAGAAGAGAATTTACAGCAACAAATACAACTCAAAACAGCGGCATTGTCCAGGTATAGCCTTCATTTGTCACAAAAGAATAAGATTCTCCTGGACCTGTCCAAGACCCTAAAAAACATCGTTTCCCGCCAGAATATGGATGCCAGTTTTAAGATGAAAGAATTGGCCAAGGAAATCGATTTTAATTTGCAGCAAGAAGGGGAATGGGATGAATTTATGAACTTCTTTAGAGAGATTCATCCGGACTTCATTAAAAAGCTATCCGCGCTTTCACAAAGTAGCCTTTCTCCGGCTGAAATGCGTTTAGGAATGCTCTTACGGCTTAACCTGTCATCAAAAGAAATTGCTTCAATTTTAAGGGTAACTCCGGATAGTGTGCGGGTAGCTCGGTATCGGTTGCGAAAAAAGCTTCCTATTGATCAAAAAGAAGAGTTGGTAAACTTTATGGTAGACCTGTAATCCCTTGATATTTTAGGAATCGTTATTCCAATGTAAACAAAATGTGATTGTTGCCTTATTGTTTCCCCTCAAAAGCCTTTTTGTTTCCTATTTGTTGCCATCAAATTCATATTGTAATCAACTGATAGTGATAGCTTTGGATAAGAACCTATACAATAAAACCATGAGGCCAATTCACTTAACTAAAGTAGTTTTTGTAACGCTTTTCTCTTTTTTAGGGATACTACATAGCTACGCACAAACAGGAAACATTACGGGAACAATTTCGGATGAGAACGGTATCTATGTATCCGGCGCCAACATCATCATCGCCGACCTTAACAAGGGGACCATTTCAGATTTTGACGGCCGCTTTACCCTTGTAGGCATCCCGGAAGGCAGTCATAGCATAAAGATCACCTATATCGGTTATGGTGATGTAGAACAGGATGTTGCTGTAACCGATGGGGAAACAACAGGTTTAACAATAGCTTTGAACCCTACCAATTATCAGTTGGATGAGGTGGAAGTTGCCGCTCAGGGACTAAGTGGCCAGGCAAAAGCCTTGAACACCCAACGTACAAACCTGAACATCACTAACGTAGTTTCCACTGACCAAATAGGAAAATTTCCGGATGCTAATATTGGAGATGCCGTAAAGCGTATTCCAGGGATAACAATGCAGGTAGACCAGGGTGAGGCCCGGGATATCATTGTACGGGGACTTTCGCCACAACTCAACTCCGTTACTTTGAATGGAAGTCGGATCCCCTCGGCAGAAGGGGATAACCGGAATATTCAGATGGACCTCATTCCTTCCGATATGATCCAGACTATTGAAGTGAATAAGGCGGTTACCCCGGATATGGATGGAGATGCATTGGGAGGATCGGTCAATTTGGTCACACGTTCTGCTCCTCAGGGTTTCCGACTTTCCACGACCTTAGGATCCGGATTGAATTTTATTACAGACCGAAGAAACCTGAATGCTTCCTTCTTGTTAGGCGACCGTACCAAGGATGGTAAATTTGGATGGATGCTTGCCGCCGTAATTCAGGATAACGATTTTGGTTCTGACAATATTGAAGCAGAATGGAATAATGAATTCTCATTTACCAATGGTGATGGGGAAGAAGAGGATATTGACGTAAATCCATATACCGACGTTTTTGAGCAGCGTACCTACCTGATACAAAGAGTAAGAAGGAGTTTTTCCGTGAATCTGGATTATCAGTTTGATGTGAATAACTCCATTTATTTAAAGACCATGTACAGTTGGAGGGACGATCGGGAGAATCGTTTTGTGGTAGCGTCTGAGGTTTTAGACGCAGAAGACATTGCAGAAGGAGATTTCACAATAACCAATGGTACTCCCACCCGTTTTCCTGCAGAAGTGGCCAGGGAAACTAAAGGTGGGATAGACAACGACCGAAACCAGAATACGCGTCTGGAAGACCAGCGTATGCAGAACTACACCTTGGGGGGAGACCATTTATGGGGTAAGGTAAAAGTAGATTGGATGGCTTCATATGCCAAAGCCTCCGAAGAACGACTTGATGAGCGTTATGCGCAATACAAAACGGACTACATTGTCAATAATGACAATAGCGATCCGGAGTTTCCCATCATGACGGCAGAAGACCCTGCAAATACCGATGATCTAAGTGCTTTTGAGTTTGATGAGATCACTAATGAAACGCAATATACCGACGAAGAAGACATTAATATATTTCTAAATGCCGAATTCCCAGCGGATCTCTTTGGCAATGGGGATGGGACTTTCCAATTCGGTCTGCGGGGACGATTTAAGAACAAAGAAAGGGACAACAACTTCTTTGAATATGATTTGGAGGATACTTTTCCTACCATGGCAGATATCCCAACCGTAAACTTGACAGATCCTGATTTTCTAGCTGGTAGTCAATATGCAGCTGGATTCTATCCCGATCAGGATTGGTTAGGCACACTGGATCTAAACGAGGACAACGGCACTCCCGTTTTAGAGGAGTTCTTACCGGGTAACTTCGATATCAGTGAAGACGTTTGGGCGGGTTATATCATGGCGAATCAGAAACTATCGGATAAATTGAGTGTACTTGCAGGAGTACGGGTAGAACATACGCAACTGGAATCCGACGGTTTTAGTTTGACCTTTATTGAGGAAGACGAAGAAAATGGTATTGAAGAACAGATTCTTGTTGAAGAGGTGAGAGGAGACAACTCCTATACCAATATTTTACCTGGGGTGCATTTTAAATATGACCTGACGGATAGAACCATACTACGCTTTGCCTGGAGTAATACCTTGGCGCGCCCCAATTATGAAGACCTGATCCCCAGAGCCGAAATTGTTAATGCAGATAACGAAGTGATCCTTGGAAATGCAACACTTGACCCTACTACTTCTATGAACTTTGATCTGTTGGGCGAGCACTACTTTGAAAGTATTGGTCTTATTTCCGGAGGAGTATTTTACAAACGTATTAACGACTTTATCTATACATTTATTTCCGAAGCACCCGATGATTCTTTTGGGCCAGGCACCGAAGGTTTTGATGTCTTTCAGCCTTTAAACGGAGACGATGCGTCTATTCTGGGAGCAGAGTTTGCATTTCAACGTCAACTGGATTTCTTACCCGGATTTTTACGGAATTTCAATATCTATCTGAACTATACCTTCCTAACATCAGATGCCAATGGTATACGTAATGAAGACGGGGACGAGCGTGAAGATGACCTGGAGCTTCCCAATACTGCATCGAATATGTTCAACGCTTCTTTAGGGTACGCCGGGAAAAGGTTTAGCGCCCGGCTATCGGCCAACTTTTCGGACTCCTATATTGATGAATTGGGAGGGAACGCTTTTGAAGACCGTTACTATGATCAGCAATTTTTCCTTGATTTTAATTCCAGCTATGCCATTAATAACAAGCTTAGGATCTATGCAGATCTGAACAACATCACCAATCAGCCTTTGCGTTTTTTCCAGGGCGTAAGTGAGCGCACCCAACAAGCAGAGTACTATGGATTACGGCTGACTTTTGGTCTGAAGTACGATATATTCCAGCGACAATAAATAATCCAACTTTTCCCTATCCATTACCTGTAATGGATAGGGACTTCACTTAAATTGTTTTCTATGCGAATCTATACTGTAGCAGCATTGCTGTTTAGTGCGATATTCTTTTCTTGTAGTCAGAGTAAACTCCCACCAATACCTCCGGATATCATTACTGAAAAAACACCGAACGATACGGATGACCCTGCCATCTGGATCAATAGTAATAACCCGGCTGAAAGTATTGTTTTTGGTACGGACAAGGAGACTAATGGTGGAATTTATGCTTTCAATCTGGAGGGACGAATCCTGCCAGAAAAGAGTGTAAAAAACATACAACGACCCAATAATGTTGACATTGAATATGGTTTTCAATTAAATGATTCAACCACAGTGGATATTTTGGCTTTTACGGAGCGGGAACGACAACAAATTAGAGTATTCGCTGTTCCGGAAATGAAGCCATTGGATGGCGGGGGATTTCCCGTTTTTGAGGATGCTAAGGGGGCTGAACACAATCTGCCAATGGGAATTGCACTCTACAAATCCCCGGAAAATGGGAATATCTATGCAATTGTGGGGAGAAAGGCGGGTCCTTCCCAGGACTATTTGTACCAATATGAATTGCTAGCAGATAGTCTAGGGGTTACTAGTCAATTGGTACGGAAGTTCGGACAGTTTAGTGGGCAAAAAGAAATTGAGGCCATAGCCGTGGATGACGAATATGGCTATGTTTATTATGCTGATGAAGGTGTATGCATTCGTAAGTATTACGCTGAACCTGACAGGGGGAACGAAGAGGTTTCTTGTTTTGGGGGGGAATATTTTCTGGAAGATATTGAAGGAATCGCCATAGCCGCTTACCCAAATGGAAGCGGGCATATCATTGTTTCCAATCAACAGTTGGGGGAGTTCAATATTTTCTCTCGCAAGGAGAATAGCTTCATCAAAGCGGTGAATTTAAGTACCTATGGTACGGACGGTTGTGAAGTGGTGGCCACCCCCTTAAATGCTACTTTTAAAAATGGGCTATTTGTGGCTATGAATGAGGAAAAGAACTTTTATTTTTTTGATTTGGGGAAGGTAATTACCCAATAAAAACGGATCATTTGTAAATAGCAGGCTAAAAGTACAACCTATCCGAGGTACTTTACCGCTGGCCGAAATTCGTGCTGCCCACCTAACCCGGTGCTATTTTAGAATGTATCTGAGAGAGTAACTAAGTCCCGGGGTGGGGGGTGATTTAAACTTCCATTTAGATAAGTCTCAACGTTTGTTCGTTTTAAGAGACAAACGAAAATTTAGAAACATTAAGCTCAGAACCCAAACAGAAGGTTTTATCTGAATTTAGAATTTGCTCTTTGGATTGGGAGATAATGACCAAGGTCTTATCATTCTGTAATGTACTTAGCTTATCTGAAATTAATTGTGCTGTCTTGGGATTTAAGCATTCAAATGGCTCTTCCAGAATGAGTATCGGTTTATTGGTCAGCAAAGCGCGGCAGTATTGGAGCAGCTTGGTCTGGCCCAGGTTCAGGTTGCATCCCAAATCGCCGATTCGGTCGCTTAATTGTAGTTGGTCTTTGGGTTTTTCATGTTGCTGCAAATACTCCAACAACGCTTCTGCCTTTTTCTTTCGTTCCGTATTTCGGCTATATACTAAGGCCTCGTACACATCCTTTCCGTAGAGCGGGTAATCATTGGAAATCACTGCGATGTTTTTCCGAATGGTTTTTTCGGAAAGTGAAGTGTATGAGATGCCGTTCACACTCAATTTGCCCTTTTGGGCAGAGACGGTCTTCAACAAAAGCTTGATGAGCGTTGATTTACCACAACCCGACGGACCATGAATTAGGGTAGATGTGTTGGGCTGGATTTCAAGATTCAGCTTGCC
>JANQHL010000254.1 GCA_028277085.1 Flavobacteriaceae bacterium | reverse complement strand
CCACATACATCCTTGGTGGCAATAATTGCTTCAATGCCCATTAAAAGTACTGCAATATGTACCACTTTCTCCTCAATTGTTGGGTCCAGTAGAGTTTCTTTTGAAGCCAGGTACTGTCGTACTGTGGAGATTCTATTCTGCCCGCGTTCCAGTTGGGGATCCGAAGAAGATAAAAAGGCCTCCAGGAATTTTCTCGAGGCATTTTCATTGGCTAAGATGAAGTTAAGATAGTGTTGCTGGATACCAAGGAGCGCGGTGTCCAATGGTTCATTTTTGTATTTGGTTATAAGCGTGTCGGGATTGGGGAGGTTGAGGTGAAGTACGAGCTCCGTAGACAAGGAATCGATATTTGAATAGTAACGATAGATGGTTGCCCTAGAGACCCCGGCTTCTTTTGCGATATCCTCCATGGTCAAGGGGTTGCCAGACTCCAAAAGACGATGCGCAGCCATGAGGATTCTACTTCGCGTATTTTGTTTTTGTTCCGTTCTTCCAAATTCCAAATGCTCTTTCATGAGACAAATGTCTTATAAAATTTTGAATTCTTAAAATTTGTTCTTAGGTTTGTGAGACAAAAATCTCATAAAATGAATAACAATCGCTCCAGATGGGTACTAGGCCAAAAAGTGACACTCTATCCTACCAGTGGTGATTATGATTTGGTAATGTGTGAATCTCCTTCGGGAGCGCAGGGGCCACCTCCTCATATCCACAGCAAATACAAGGAAACTTTTCTGGTGATCGAAGGCGAACTGGAATTTGTTATAAATGGTGAAACCAAAATCTGCAAAGCCGGAGAATCGATAGATGTGGCCCTAGGGACACTGCATACCTTTAACAACAAAAGCGATATTTCCTGCATCTGGGTGAATATTCATAGTCCCAAGGGATTTTCATCATTTTTTAAATCTTATGGTATCCCGGAAAATGAAGACAATGCGATAGCAAAATCGCTACATCCGGAAATCATTGAAAAAGTTCTGGAAACCGCATCAGATTTTGATATGGAAATACCACTGAGACAGAAAGATGATTAAGCTGCGCTAAAAGAAATCAGAACAACGCTACAACTGTAAAGCCAAAATATGAAACTAGAATTACATCTGGTGATAGTCCTCTTGGTAGTAACCTTTATTGCCTGCAACGAAAAAAAAGCTGCTGAGATAAAAAAGGTTGAGGGAATTGCCCTGAAACAAGATTTGGCGAACCACGGTAAATATTTGGTTGCTATTTTGGGTTGCGCAGATTGTCATACACCTAAAAGAATGACAGAACAAGGCCCTGTCAATGACATGGATAGATACTTAATGGGCTTTGACACTTCCGAAGGGCTTCCGCCAATTCCTGAAAATGTTCCTCTGGGGCCATGGGTATTGTTCAAGGGGGATCTTACAGCAGCAGTTGGGCCATGGGGCAGCTCGTATGCAGCTAACCTTACCCCACATGAAACCGGTATTGGTACGTGGTCGTTGGAACAGTTTACCAAATCGTTACGCGAGGGCAAATTCAAAGGGCTTGACAATACCAGGCCTGTGATGCCACCCATGCCACGACATTATGGGTATTTGACAGATAGGGATATTGAAGCCATTTTTAGCTATTTGAAAACCATTACACCTATTGATAATGTTGTTCCGGCCTATCAACCGCCATCAAATTAGGAAACTTCCCTAAGAATTATTTTTCGTTTACCTTCGAGAAGTGAACGCGGGTAAGCATACGCATCTTATCAAAACCGAAGCCCAACGCCTCGGTTTTTTGTCTTGTGGTATTTCCAAAGCGGAATTTTTGGAGGAAGAAGCGCCTCGATTGGAAAAATGGCTCAACCAGAATAGGCATGGGGAAATGCGGTATATGGAAAATCATTTTGACAAACGCTTGGACCCTACGAAATTGGTAGATGGTGCAAAATCGGTGATTTCCCTGCTATTAAACTATTATCCTTCCCAGCAACAACATCCGGAGTCGTACAAAATCTCCAAGTACGCCTATGGAAAGGATTACCATTTTGTAATTAAGGACAAGCTAAAACAATTGTTGCATTTCATAGGTAAAGAAATTGGAGAGGTCCATGGAAGGGCCTTTGTGGATTCGGCCCCTGTTTTAGATAAAGCCTGGGCAGCCAGAAGTGGCTTAGGCTGGCTGGGCAAGCATAGCAATCTGCTCACAAAGGAAGTAGGTTCCTTCTACTTTATCGCTGAGCTTATTGTAGATATAGAACTGGAGTACGATTCTCCGGTAACAGATCATTGTGGCACCTGTACCGCCTGCATAGATGCCTGTCCCACTGAAGCTATTGTTGGCCCCTACGTGGTGGATGGCAGTAAATGTATTTCCTACTTTACCATTGAACTAAAAAACGAAATTCCTGGGGATTTTAAAGGAAGG
Source organism: Flavobacteriaceae bacterium (assembly GCA_028277085.1). Lineage (GTDB taxonomy): Bacteria > Bacteroidota > Bacteroidia > Flavobacteriales > Flavobacteriaceae > Croceivirga. The sequence continues at coordinate 4,323 of JANQHL010000254.1, read as the reverse complement.
TTTGAGGATTGGATGTTTGGCTGCGACATTTGCCAGGATGTCTGCCCATGGAACCGTTTCTCTAAACCCCATGCAGAACCCCTGTTCCATCCTCATCCGGAATTGTTGTCCATGGCCAAAAAAGATTGGCTGGAGCTCACAGAGTCAGTATTCCAAAAGGTTTTCAAGGGTTCTGCGGTGAAAAGGACAAAATTTTCAGGACTGAAACGAAATATCAATTTCTTAGAATAACGGGTTTACGCAAACGTTTTCGTTGTCAATTTGACCTGTTTTTGGTTAAATTTTTGGGGTACCCTTTACTAAAAATAGTATCTTGAAAGGCAAGAGTTTTTTCATTGCAAGAAACCAACTAACTAACTAAATCATGGTAAAACTGGTCAAACCCAGATTGAACTTTTGGCAAATCTGGAATATGAACGTTGGATTCTTTGGGATCCAGTTTAGTTTTGGTCTGCAACAGACCGCGGTAAGTCCCATTTTTTCATTTCTTGGAGCGCATCACGATGAATTGCCTTTACTAAATCTGGCGGGCCCGGTAACGGGTTTGTTGATCCAACCTATCATCGGGGCTATTTCGGACAAGACCTGGTCACCCAAATGGGGAGGACGACGAAAGCCGTTTTTCTTGATCGGGGCTATCCTGGCCAGTTTGTGTCTGTTTGCTTTTCCGTTTAGTCCGGAACTCTGGTTTGCTGTGGGACTACTTTGGATTTTAGATGCGGGTAACAATACGGCTATGGAACCCTACCGTGCTTTTGTTGGAGACAAATTACCGGATGATCAATTGACCTACGGTTACCAGATGCAGAGTTTGTTTGTGGGGGCAGGGATTACACTGGCCAACTTATCGCTTTTCATGTTTCAGCATTGGTTTAGTACACCTGCAGAGGGGGGAGGCCTGTTTAACGGGGCAGATGAGAGTGTTTCTTCCATTCCTACCTGGGTGTATTACTCTTTCTTTTTAGGGGCCATAGCCTCTATTGGAACCGTGATGTGGTCGGTTTGGAAGACCCCCGAAATTCCACCTTCTGATGAAGAGCTTAAAGAGATCCAAGAACACAATGCGGGTACTCCGGCACCTCTAATTCAGATATTGAGCGTACTTTTTGTTATTTTTTCTGTGCCCTTGTTATTGGGGTACTTTACCGCACAATTGTACCCGCCGCTTTGGGAAAACACCAACCTTTTAGTGGTTGTTATGCTGGTCTATGCCTTCTTTTGGTTGTTCTATTTATATCGTTTGATTAAGCGAAATAAAACCAACCGTACCATCCAGAAATTAGGGGATACCCTGGATCCTTTGTTGGAAGCCGCTGAAGCTATTGGAGAAATGCCAGGGTTTTTGTGGAAACTAGCTGCCGTGTATTTGTTTCAATGGTATGCGCTTTTTGTATACTGGCAATTTATGCCGCCCATGCTACGGAGCAGCTTATATGGCATAACAAATGAAGATAATGAACGCTTCGAAGGGATCATGACCTCGTTTCGGGAAGGGGCCCAGATCAGCGCACAGGATCAGTCCTTTGCCGAACAAATACAATCGCTGGCTGAACAGGCGTTGGGTCATGCCGGGTTGATGAATGCGACGTATAATTTTGTGACCATGATGGTGGCACTCGCTCTGGTTCCTATGGCGGCCAGAATAGGTTCAAAACTGGTATATGTGGTCTGTCTTTTCCTAACTGGAGTGGCTATGTTAAGTCTACCGCTTATTGCGAATAAATGGCTTTTGCTGGCCCCCATGATTTTATTTGGTATCGGCTGGGCCGCTATGATGGGAATACCCTATGCCATGGTTTCCAAGGTAATCCCGGAAGAACGGCGAGGCGTCTATATGGGAATAGTCAATATGATGATCGTAATTCCTATGTTAATCCAAACGGTGAGTTTTGGACCGGTGATTAAAAACGTTTTAAACAATGAAGCCATAAATGCCATCCTTTTTGCCGGGGTGTTCTTTATTATTGCCGGGTTGTTGGCAATGCGGTTGAATTTACCCAAGGATAAACTGGATACCCAGTAGTTTCTTGTGGGAATCACTACCATACCCCTTGGAATGGGGTAAGGAAAACCGCTAGACCCGGAAAGATTTTTTAAAAAAGGTGTTTCGGGGATCAGGAGGAATACCCTTACCTTTACCCCTAATCCAGCAACTCATGAGCAAAGAAAAACAACGCCGTGAGGCTTTGATTTATCATGCAAAGCCACAACCGGGTAAGATAAAAGTAGTACCTACAAAACCGTATGCTACCCAAAGGGATCTTGCCTTGGCCTATTCACCAGGGGTGGCAGAACCCTGCCTGGAGATCGAAAAGAACAAAGAAGAAGTCTACCGCTACACCGCTAAGGGAAATACCGTTGCCGTGATTTCTAACGGTACAGCCGTATTGGGATTAGGTAATATTGGTCCTGAGGCATCCAAACCGGTTATGGAGGGAAAAAGCTTACTTTTTAAAATATTTGCAGATATTGACGGGATTGACCTGGAACTGGATACCGAAGACGTAGATAAATTTATAGAGACCGTAAAAATAATTGCTCCTACTTTCGGGGGGATCAATTTAGAGGACATTAAGGCGCCGGAAGCTTTTGAGATCGAGCAACGTTTGAAGGAAGAGCTGGATATCCCGGTAATGCATGACGATCAGCACGGGACAGCTATTATTTCGGCCGCGGCCTTATTAAATGCCCTGGAACTCGCGGGAAAAACCATGGGGGAAGTTAGCATTGTGGTCAGCGGTGCGGGAGCTGCCGCAATTTCCTGTACCCGTTTGTACCAATCTTTTGGGGCAAAAAAGGAAAACATTGTAATGTTAGATAGTAAAGGGGTCATCCGAAAAGACCGGAAGCACCTTACTCCGCAAAAAGAAGAATTTGCGACCGATAGGGCGATAAATACGCTGGAAGAAGCCATGAGGGATGCCGATGTTTTTATAGGGCTTTCCACGGCTAACATCGTCTCTCCGGAGATGCTTACCGCTATGGCCAAGCATCCTATTGTATTTGCTATGGCCAACCCGGATCCGGAAATTGATTACAACCTGGCTTGTGCCACTCGGCAAGATATCATTATGGCGACCGGCCGCTCGGACCATCCTAATCAGGTGAATAATGTACTAGGATTTCCTTTTATCTTCCGGGGGGCGCTGGATGTGCGGGCCACAAAGATCAATGAAGCCATGAAAATGGCTGCTGTTCGCGCCCTGGCCGATCTTACCCGGGAACCCGTCCCAGAACAGGTGAACATTACTTATGATACCACCCGGCTAACATTTGGGAAAGAATACATCATACCAAAACCTTTTGATCCACGCCTCATCGCACGGATCCCCCCGGCGGTCGCCAGAGCCGCCATGGAGAGTGGGGTCGCTAAAGCGCCAATTAAGAACTGGAAAGGCTACGAAGAACAATTGATGCAGCGTTCCGGTAACGACAACAAAGTGGTTCGTATGCTGCACAACCGGGCCAAGGTAAATCCAAAACGTATTGTTTTCGCGGAGGCGGAATTGTTGGATGTCCTCAAAGCAGCGCAAATTGTTCACGAAGAAGGGATTGCCCAACCGATCTTGTTGGGGGATAAAGAAACTATAAAGCGCCTCAAAAAAGAACTGGACTTTGACTCAGAGGTAACCATTATTGATCCGCGTGCTGATGAATTTGGCGAAATGCGAACACGATATGCCCACAAGTTATGGGAATTACGCAAACGCAAAGGGGAGACGGAGTATAGTGCTCGCGTTAATATGGGCAAGCGGAACTATTTTGGTGCGATGATGTTATTGGACGGCGCTGCGGATGGGATGATCTCCGGGTATTCCAGAGCATACCCCAAAGTATTGCGTCCGGTTTTTGAGGTGATCGGAAGAGCCAAGGGAGTGGGTAACGCTTCTACGGTAAACATCATGATTACCGAAAGGGGCCCCTTGTTTTTGGCAGACACTTCTATCAATATTGATCCCAATGCTGAAGAGTTGGCCGAAATAGCACAAATGACGGCAAATGTGGCAAAGACCTTTGGCTTCGATCCTGTAATGGCACTACTGTCCTATGCGAATTTTGGGTCCTCCAGCCATAAAGAAGCACAAAAAGTTCGGGAAGCAGTGCGTTTATTGCATGAACGCAATCCAGAACTGGTGGTAGACGGAGAAATACAAACAGATTTTGCGTTAAGCCAGGAATTGTGTCTTAATAACTTTCCGTTTTCCAAGTTGGCCGGAAAAAAAGTAAACGCATTTATTTTTCCCAATTTAGACGCGGCCAACATTACTTATAAATTGCTGAAAGGCCTTAATAATGCAGATTCAATTGGCCCAATTATGATAG
>JANQHL010000244.1 GCA_028277085.1 Flavobacteriaceae bacterium | reverse complement strand
GCCGATCACAATTGCTTCCGTAAAGGAGGGGACCGCTGTTTTGCACGCCATTCCAAAACCGGCGAAAATGAAAATCACGCCGTACTGGATAATGGTTCTTGCGTAAGTGTTCATGCTTCCTCCATAGCTACTGCCCTTATGGCTTTTAATGCCAGTGTGGTTATTGCAAATGCCGAAGGGAAGCAGAAAACCGTCCCAATGGATGATTTCTTTGTGTCTGCAGGCGAGGATATGGCTATGGAAAACATCCTTCAGGCGAAAGAGATCATTACGGAAATCTTGCTCCCCCCACCTTCAAAAAATACCAAAAGCTCCTATATTAAACAGGTAGCTAGGGAATCCTATGATTGGTCCCTTGCAGATGTGGCGGTAGTTATGGAAGTTTCAGGAAATACCTGCAAATCAGCAAGTATTGTCCTTGGGGCTGCAGCTCCGGTGCCGTATCGTTCTGTTGAAGCCCAGCAGGCCATAGAAAACAAGACCATAAATAGTGAAAATGCCACGGCTGCGGCAAAAGCCGCAATGGCAAAGGCACGCCCTCTTTCTAAGAACGATTATAAAGTACCGCTATTTGTATCCACTATTACGCAAACCATTTTAGAAATTTCCTAGATATGGAAAACAGCAATTCGAACAAAAAAACCATCTGTAAATTCCTTAGGGCCAGAAATCCATATGGTATGATGGAAGGAGGGGACAATCCCTGGCTCTTACTGGATGATGCCAATACCATTTGTTGGTGCATTACTTCTGCGGGAGCCGTTGGGCCCGATAATGGTTTGGTATCCCCCATGCAATGTGTGGAAGGTAGGAGTTGTTTCGTTCCCGAAGCCATTGACGATGGTATGCATGGGGAACTACCCGTGGTATGAAGTAATACTAGGGTCTTTGGTTAAGTAATCCAAATGGGAAACGGGAATTACCAATAGGCCTGTTCCATGATAACTGATGTTTTACTCTATCAAGGTGCCATTTTCCAGAATAAGATCATAGGAATACCCCGAGCCAAAATCTCTGTTAAGGGCAACAACGGCACGAATGGTAATAGTTGAGCCTTCGGTGATACGTGCATTGGAGGTTACCACAAGGTCAAAGTCGTCTTGAGTTCCATCCTGAAGATGTATCCAGTTTCGACCCATAATATTAGAGTTTACTTTTACACAAGTACCGCTGACCTCTACGGAATGTCCTTCGTACTTCTCAGTATCCTTAACCAATTCGGCAATTGTAATAGCTCCCATGTGTTGGATCTCCTTTTCAGTGTGAGTAGGAATATTCTCTTTTTGTGTCACACTCCTATCGGCAACCGAATTGCTCCTGGATTCGCTCTTTGTCAAGTTGGTGTGATCTCCCTTGGAAATTAGTTTTGAGACCAGGTAAATCTTTTCGAATACCCTATTATGCTCTTCGCTTCTGAAGTCGGTCTTCAACAATCCATCGTTATAAAAATAAGTCTCCCCCTTTTTTACCTCCATTTTCCCCGTAGCAATCCAAAATTCCTCTTGCCCTTCTCTAACTTTAAGATATACATACTTTGAGGTAGGAAGTACTTCGGTTACCACCACGGAATGGAATTTGGTATTAGACGATACTTCTATATTGCTGTTGGACTGAGCAGATGTATCCTGGGAACTTTCCGTTATAGCAGTAGGCTCAATAACTTTTGGGCCGTTTTGGCAAGCTGTAAGGACCAGAATCGCTGTGAAAAATAGTGTGCATTTAAACCTTAAGACCATTATTTTACTTTTATTGAAAAGCGCTTGCGCATTGTTAACGCAGTTACTTCATAAAAAAGAAACTTGTTCGGCAATTACCGCATCCATTTCCTCAAGGGACATTGCCGGGTTTGTCCGTCTTTTTACCTTCCGAATAATACGATCTGTAACCGTTTTGACCGTCTGAGGGTCATATCCTTCTGCATCCGTTTCCAAGTGGTCTATTACCTTTTGATTTACGAAAATCTTATATTCCGCCAAAAATGCCCTCAAGGGAGCGCTTTGGAGCCATTGCGTATACACAGAAAGCTCCTCTTGGATAATTTCCTTTACCTTTCCGATAGCGGCCATTCTTTTTTCCCTGGTATCCTCCAAATCCATGGAAATGGTATCCAAATCATACAATAAGACGTTTCCATTATGGGAAAGGGCCTTATTAATGTTGCACGGTACGGCCAAATCTATCAGCAGCGTCGGGTCTGTTCCCGAAGTGGGGATGCTTTTTACAAGGTCGGTACAGTTGCTGGCCGCACCAATAATAACATCAAAATTCATAAAGTTATTGGCCAATACTTTTTTCCAGCCATATACCTTAGCCTGGTATTTTTTTGTCAGGGCCATTGCTTTTTCCTCCGTTCTGTTAGCGATGTAAATATTGGTAAAATTAAATTTTGCGTTATACTTAAACAGTTGTTTCACAATATCCCCTGCACCTATGAATAACACCTTCTTTTCTTTAGCTGAAGATGTATCGTACGTATGGGTGATCATTTTTAGTGCTTTATAAGCCACCGATGTAGTGCCATCCCTAAAAAGCGTTTCATTACTTATACGTTTGTGGCTTTTGAACACGGTCTGCATAGCCCTCTCCAATAGCGAACCCTGTAAATTACAACCAATGGAAAACTGATAGGCCTTTTTTATTTGGTGTATGATTTCCACGTCACCCAGGACCGATGAATCAAGTCCTGAGGAAACTTTCAATAGATGTTTTACGGTCTCCTCGGTGGTATCGCCACAACGGAACAATTGCTCGGATGTCTTACCTTTCCCTACTGTTTTTGATATAAGAAAATCACGTAAAGAAACGGCAGTAGTGTCTACAGACTCAAAATAAAGTTCCGTCCTATTGCAGGTAACCAAAAGAAGCAGCCCTGCAATATCCGAAAAGGCAGCGCGAATCATTAAGACCAGATTTTCCTTTTCTTCTTCGGGAATATGGTAAACTTCCCGTTGGACGACGGAAGCCGTTTTGTGCGAAATGCTTATATAACGAAGTAACTTATTCATATTGAATGCGATTAGCTTAAATTCTGTCAATAGCCGTCACCCACATATTGGTATTGTAACCTTACCCTCCTTTTTTTTGGAGTCGCAAGCTTATATAGTTCTTTATTCCTTCATTGTTCTCATGTAATTGACCACGAGCCACATGTCTTCTTCATCCGGAATTTTCTTTTCATAATTTGGCATATCGTACCGGCCGATATAGCTCTTATAAAATATGGCACCGTCTGACTGTGCATGAAATTCTTCGGAAGAAAAATCGCCCAAATCACCTTCTACTTCATCGGCTTTGGGTCCGTCCCCATATCCCTCCTTACCGTGGCAAGACTTACAATGCTTATTGTACAAAGACTTTCCGATATCCAGGTCAACTGTGGGATCTGTTGGGTTTTTCATATTTTCATATTCTTCTGGTACCACCCACTCCTCCTGTACTTCATAGGTAAAAGAATATAATGCAAATGATACCACTGCGATAACGGCTAAAAGTACCGTCGTTTTCATGTTCTTGAGGTTTTCTTGATTTGTCATTTCGTGCTTTTTAAAGAATATCCATTTAAAATTTAATATAGCTACTTTTCCGTTTCTAATTCCAATTGCTTCCCTTCCTTTTTTATTAAGAATAGGTTTATGGCGGTATATAAGAAATTTGCCCAAATGCCCACCAAAAAAATGCTTAATACCACATACATCCAAATGGGTGCTGCTTCGGACCACAAATGATTGGTCTCTTCTTTTACGTGGTTATCGACAACACCCCATTTTTCTGTCTTCTTTTGAATCACGTCGCCAAATTCATCATGGTCCTCAATAGTTGAATACACCGTTATATTCCCATCCATATCCCCGGGCAGGTCTGTGGGCATTTCAAATTCGTATTTGCCTTCTTCAATGGTGCCTTCGTCCAAAACCATTTTTGAAAGCATCCCTTCTATGGCAATGATAATATCGGTTTCCTCAGCCAAAGGGCTTTCCGCTCCCAGACTATCAAGGGTATAAGCGCTAACCAGGACGGTATTTATACTATCCACCTGCACCAAATCCAGATCAAGATATAGATCTCTTATACTGATTTCTCTTTCCTTTCCATCCAGGCCGTCCGTACCGCTAAAAACTGCTTTTAAATTGATTTTCCCGTCGCTGTCGACTCGATACCTATGACTTTCCGGTAAAGTAATTTGTGCAAAACCTTCTTTTGAAGTGTTCGCTGTCCCTAATAATACTTCACCATCTTCAAAAACATTGTAAAACGCTATGCTGGCATCATAGATAGGAACCCTGTCTTTTCTATCCTTTTTGTTGGCTGCAATAAAATGTGCTTCAAGAATTCTGGAATTGTCATGAAGCTTAACGGTCTTAAAACGGAACCTCATCCGGTAATCACGAAGGTTTGGCTCTTGCGCCAGGACATTGATGGTTAAGAACAAACCGCACAGTAGATAGATGGAATATATCAATAGATGCCTTTTCATGGTAACTGTTGTTGGGCTAGTGGTTTGGAATTTTTTTTCTTTTCCCTTTCATAGTTGATGATACCTGACATCGGGATTATTGGAACCAGTCGTATAAGAAGCATAAAGAAGAGCACAAAAGCTGCAATTCCTGCAAAACTTAATGCCCATTCGATCCACGTTGCTGAATAATGGATGAATTCAGGTCGGGTATCTTGAATGGGAATATAAGGGGTCTCCAAAGTAGGCACTACGATTAAGTACCGATTTAACCATAATCCCAGTACCGCAATAACGGCCGCAAAGGTGATCGATTTAATGGTCCTGAACCTTTTAAAGAAAAGAATTACTATGGGTACCAATACCCCTATATAGTTTGCAAATATGAATTCCCAGAAATACGTATTGAATAGGGTGTCCAATAAATTGGCATCAGTTGTTTTATGACTGAACCATCGTGCAAAATATTCACTGAACGTAAAGTATCCGAACAATAATGAAATGACCAATAAGATTACTCCTGCACCTATAAAATGGACCTTTCGAATATAGTGCTCTAATTTTAAATACTTGCGAATCAGGTACATGATAATAATAATTACCCCCACACCGGAATAAAGGCCGGCCACAATAAAGTAGGGCGCAAAAATGGTACTGTTCCACCCGGGTTGCAGGGTTAGACTAAAGATCCACGCCAAAACAGTATAGGCAACTATCGCCAGGGCAATGATCATGGCAGACATAATTCGCGTTATGCTATGCAGTCTTTTGCGTTGTTTTGGGGTATCGTAGTAACCAATCGCCAAAAATTTGTACAGCTTTTTCCTCCATCTTGGTGCGCCTATACTATTATCACGAAGTATGGCGAAATCAGGGATAAAGGTGAGGTACAGATAGATAAAACATCCGATTAAATCCGTGATTATGGCTATGACATCCCAGGTGATTGGTGACTGTATTCTGGGATAAAGAAACAAATAGTGCAACCGATCCAACCTGCCAATACACAGCAATATAAAAACGGGTCCAATAATCAAGGAGACTACGGTAACAATTTCAATTATTCTGGATACTGAATTTTTCCAGGGGGTATTAAAGAAATGCAAGACCCCTGAAATAAAAGCGCCCGAATAGCTCAAACAGACAAAGAAGATAAAATTGATGATATAGATGCCCCAGACCACATTGTCCCGCATTCCCGTAACTCCATGTCCGTTGATAATCTGTAAAACCAAAGCTATCAATCCCCATAAAATAAATCCGACCAAAACACCAGTCCATATCTTAGACCATTTAGTAGACTTTAAAAGCATGGGTAGAAACTCTTTGGCTAATTCCTTCTTTCTTACATCCAAATCTGTCATAGCACCCTGTTTACTTTAGATTTTGCCTTGTTCTTTTAGATCCTGGACAAAGGGGACATCCCTATACCGTTCAATAATATCTTCATCCACATCAAAGCCACGTTCCAATGGAAATTGCCTGTTGACCGGAGGTAGGTAATACACACTGGGTTTAGTACCTAAATGCTCTAAATGTCTGTATCCTCCCCTGTCGTTGATCAATTCTGAAAACCGGACGGTTTCTTCGCCATTGGTAACCATATCCTCATTCTTGTCCCCAAAATAGATAACACCCATTGGGCAAGCGGTTACACAATGCGGTAATTTGCCCTGCCGAAGCATGTCCGGACAAAAAACGCACTTCGTGACTGTGCCTTCCGTACCTGGGACACTGGTTTCCGGAGAATACGGTTGGCTTGTATCGTCGAACTTAGGTTTATGACTCCAATTAAACTGGCGAGCGGAATAGGGGCAACTGGTGATACAGAATTTACAACCGATACATCTATCATTATCCACTAAAACAATACCATCGTCGCGTTTAAAAGTAGCCCCGGTTGGACATACGGTTACACAGGGGGGCTCGTCGCAATGATAACAAGGCTTAGGAAACCAATAAGGGTCCGCTTCCTCATGGTCTTGAATAAGATGGATTTTTAAAAACTCTTCATTATGGTCCAGTTGATGCGCTTTTTGGCAACTTTCAACACAGTTCCTGGCATTTTTGCATTTGGCCAGATCAATCACCATAACAAACTTACGGCCAGGTATACCCATTCTCGATTCCTCAGGAGTAATATGCGCTTCCGGATACTTATTGATGCTCTCGGCATCCACTTCAACCATTTTTCCATCAGCGGTAAGTACTCTTATCTTTTCACCAGATGCCTTAAGTTCTTCCTCCGACGCTAAATTGGCTAGCAGGCTGGCTCCGGCTACAGTAGTCGCACCGGACAGTAATCCCATTTTCAGGAATTTGCGTCTATTGGTACCGCTTGGTGTTGTTTTATCGTCTTTCATATATTGACCCTTTTGAGGAAACCGTTACTTAAGTTATCCGTTGACCGGGATTAAAAATTATAGTTTCTCGTAATGTTGAATCCGAACAGAATATCCCCCGCAAAGAAATCGTTGGTATTTTTCACGTAGTTCTGCTGTGGTACAATACCATTGGCATTGGAGATGAACAGTTGAAAAGCGTGTGCTGAGGTAGCAAACTCAAATCCTAAACTGAATACAGGCTCCGGATCAAAATCCAATCGTACCCCATCCAAATGATGGGTGAAAGGCTGGCTATAATCCCATAGAATGGAGGTCTGATCACTTATTTTAAAGCGTCCGCCAAAGGAAACAGCAACGACATCGTTTCGCTGCCGCTGTTCGACCAGATTAAAATGAGATACACTAGGCGCCACTTGCATGGAAAGCCTGCGATTAAATCTACGGGCAATGATTACTTGGTTAAAGTAAGAGTATCTGTGTTGGTCTAGTCTAAAATTCTCCCTTCTTCTGGCATCTATGGTAAAATTGCCGTAATACGAAACACTTACAGGCATCCTGTCCGATCGTGTTTGGTTTAGGATACCCACCTTCCAATTAAAATCCTGAAGACGATCGAACTTTGTGGTCCCAAAACCGAGGGTTACACGATCATGTACAGCATAGGCAACGCCTATACGAATGTTTGAGGGACCCCAAAATCCCAACATATCGTTGGTTCCCCCGTTGATCAGCCCAAACCTATGTGACATTTGTACTTCCAAAGTATTTTTGGGAAAGAGCACATTGTTGGGGTTGTCAATAATGAAGGAACTTTCAAATGCCGGACGTTGCGGTTTGTCTTCAATGGAATCCTTAGCTTTTTTTTGGGAAAACAGGCAAAGGGAGAACAACGAAAGTAATGTGATGCACGTTAATTTAACATTTTTCATAATTTGATGTCTTAGTGTTTAATTATCCTCCGCACCTCGGTCTATCCAGCTTCTTATTAATGCGATTTCGTCTACGGTTAGCCTAAATCCTGCTTCAATAGGATGGTCGTTACCCGGCAACCCGGTAAAGAACGCACTGCTTGCGGCATCTCCGGCAACAACAAGTTCAGGGACAATGGCATCATATGCATTTCCTTCCCGTAAATCCGGATTGGCAATACTTCCATCATGGCATGTGGTACAGTCCCGACCCGCTAGCACAAATAACGGTTGGATGTCTTCCTGGAAAGAAATGGGCTCATCTATAGGGATATCCGGAATCACTTCTTCTACCTCCTGATCGTAGTAACAGGAAACGCATAATAATAACCCAAGAACGCCTACTAAGAGTGTTTTACGTGGTTTTTTCATTTTATTCATATAAATGATCTTACTCCAATATTTCAGGGAAAGCAATCCCAATCATTAGTTGGTTACCTGTTATGGGCAAACCATATATGTCAAGACACATCGCAACAAAGCATGGGCTCCATTCCCAGTTGGGTAGGTAGCCTTATACTCTATTAATTCTGTAAGGCTTCAATGGAATTAGTCAACAAAGCCCTGGAGTAAGCAGGATTATGAGTTCCTCTACTCTGATCTTCCAATAAGGTCATGTAGTTCCAGGCAGCTTGGGCCTCTGCAGTGGTAAAAATGCCTTCGTTGGAGCGGTCCGTGTCGCTTCCGTCAGGAAAGTCTATGATAAGACCTACAACGGGTACTCCTGTTCCTACCGGATTCCCCTCCATATCAAAAACAGGATTGCCTTCTGAATCCTCTTCATATTCCTCACCCACAACTTCGGTCAACAACTGTTTTAAGATGGCCATATCTTCGGTAAACCCGGCCAATTCTGAAGGTATGCCATTGGTATGGCAAGCCACACAGGAAGCTTCTGTTACGTTCCATGAGTGAAGCCCTTCACTGACATCGGTAGATTCCCCCATATGGCAACTCACACAGGAGGCCCCGGTTCTATGCGTTGCGGAGGCCACTCCGGGATACCCGACAGAACCTGCTATATTGGCACCCATGATACCTTCCAGCATGGTAGATTGTGGCCCGTGGTGGGGTCCAAAACGAGTGGTAGCCACCACATATTTACCTGTTCCATCTTCAGCGGGGATTACATAACTATCTCTCGGCTGGTGGCAAAGGGTACAGTTGTTACTGGTGCCGCCAAAATCAATGACCGTATTCGGATCTAGCTCCAGGGCAACAGGTTCAATACTCCTTAAGGCATAATCAATTCCGTCGTTCTCGAAGTCGAATGTATCATGGCTGTCGTGACAGGTAGCACAGGTAATCGGGGAATTACTACTTAAACTGCCTGGATCCACTTCTCCAAAAGCCACGAAATCCTGATGTCCGAGGTTAGAATGGCAAAAAGTACAATCCTCCCTGGGTCCTGTAAAGCCGAACACGAACCCCGACCCATGGGCCGATAGTTCAAAGGAAGCATCAACGATGTCCCTGGTAGCATCGGAGTGGCAGCTTACGCAGGAGGCAATTCCATCAGCGCCGTCAACCCCATCTATTCCATCTATTCCATCCATTCCGTCTGCTCCTGGTGGTCCGGGAATGGGATCGCTGGTACATTGAACAAATAGTAGGCCCAAGGCAACTACTATCAGCAATCGAATTAGCATTAGATTTTTCATATGATTGATAGTTTTACTATTAAAAAAGATTGTTTTAGTATTGATCTAGTAAGGGAAACATACAAACTGCGGGTAAAAATATGTAAACACCCTACCTATAAATATGATTTTTATCATGGATCCCTTTTAAGAATGCGAAATCGTTAAAAAAAGAGGTAATTAAGAACGATTCTAAAAAAAATTGGGATCATTTTTATTGAAAAAATGAAAAATCCGAAATATGGGGAAGGTATAGGCTGGAGCAGTGTAGTACGGGGATAGAAATGCCTATGGTTGTTGCGATACGCTATGAACTCCCCATGGACCGATCGCCCTGGGGATTGATCAACCCGCCTAAGTTTTTCTAGCGAAGTAAGTATTGAGTAGGATATTTAAAATAGTAAACTGGCAACAGCTCCAGCCTTCAACCTTATGTGTATTACTTTTTCTTCTAATTTTACAGTAATGCTCTTGTCCTTGTTATTCTTATTCAGAAAAATAGCTGCCACCTTTCCTTCCGGGGTTTTGAAAGCAACATTTAGAATGTTTCCTTCCATGTTTGAGGCCACTCTGAAGGATCCAGGACGAACAAATTTGGATGCATGAGCGATAATATAATAGGCTGGATTCCTGGTTACAGAATCCCCCGTTATGGTAAGGGCACCCAAGCAGGATGTACAGCCCCCCCTGTCCGTATGCGGTTTCTGGTTTTCATCCGCAGCAAGATTCCATTCCAAAACCGTTTTACACCAATTTCGGGATGCACCGATAATCAAATTTTCCGTGTGCCATGTTATATCCTCTGCAAAATTTCCCGGCGCTCCAATCCATTGTTCGGTAAAGTAAAGATGCTTATCGGGGTGGGCTTCATGTACCAGTGACAGTGCGCCTATGCTTCCATTATAGAGATGAAATGCAGAACCATCAACATATTTAGCCGCTAAAGTATCATTCAAAATGGTAATCGGATAGTCGGGCCTATCCGCATTGTGGTCGTATATAATGATTTTTGTTTTTATGGCCTTTTTTTCAAAGGCAGGACCAAGATGGTTCTTTACAAACGCTGCCTGCTGTTCTGCTAACATAAGTAAGCTCGGATTATTTCCCGGATGTAATGGCTCATTTTGTACGGTTACGGCATCTATGGTAATACCATGGCCTTTCATTGCATTTAGGTACTTGACAAAGTATCGTGCGTAAACATCGTGGTATTCTTCTTTAAGGCTGCCACCACGAGTATCATCATTATCCTTCATCCAATGGGGGGGTGACCAGGGAGATCCCATCAATTTCATATCCGGGGCAATCTTTAGAATCTCCTTTAGTATGGGTAGTACATGTAGTGTATCCTCCGCCAGGGAAAACCGCTCAAGGGGGATATCCGTCTCACCCTTAGGCAAATCGTTATACGACCAGGGCCTTTTATTCAAATCCGAACTACCGATACTGAGCCTTAAATAACTTACACCAATAGCATTTTTGCCAGTTCCAAAAAGCTCTTTTAACAGCTTTTCCCTTGAAGAAGAGGACATATTCATGATATGTAAAGCGCTACCCCCGGTAAGCGTATATCCAAATCCGTCCATTACCTGATACGTAGTGGAAGTATCTATAATTATGGTAGCATCGGCCTTTTTTGTTCCTCTCAATGGATATACCAGCTCTTCTTCTAAAAGCTTTTGTTTATCCAGAGTAGTTACATAAAGTGTTGCGATAGGGACTTTATCGGCGTTTTGCTTACAACTTATACAACTTAGTAACACAAGACAAGTGTAGCAATAGCATATAAAACGAAGGGATTTGCTCATGGGTAAACGTTAAAAAACAAACAGATGGTGTACACCATCTGTTCGTGAATAAAACTAACTAACTCAAATGATCAACTTAAAAATCACTATTCTTTTACTATCATACTATTAATGCGGTAAGAAGATGTTCTTACAGTATGGGGCTATTACTCCAAAGTGTAAAAATAACCTTCCCCATTGAGATTGATCGTAATCAATTTTGTGCCCAGGGAAGAAACTTCGATATCATTAATGGTATCAAATCCCAGATCACCTGCTGTTCCTTCAAATGCTAATTCACCCGAAGTGCCTGGAATCTCTTTATAGATGAGCCCCCAGTCCCCGTTTGCCCTGAAAATAAATCGTTTATTACTATCTCCCGGATCTGCATCAATGAGCTCAATACTGGATTGCCAAACACCATTCCCTTGGTATTCCAAAGGTTCATCACCTCCCCATCCGTTGAGTATTACATTACCCACTATACTCCATTGTTCTATTCTGAAAAGCGAAAGGGCTTCTGCATCAAAATCTACAGTAACCCTGTAAATCCCGGTTTCAGGGGCAATAATGGGTGTGTCCCCTATTTCTACACTTTCTCCATTGACTGTGTAGGTAGTACTATCATCGGTTTTTGAAGAAAAAAAGTTATATCCCAAACCGGATTCCAAAGTAGTATATACTTCAAAGATGTTGGTGTTGGATCCGTCGGCTCTGCTCAATCTGTTCATTGGCAAGGCATCATTTATTGCCGGACCTGTTTCCGTAGCTTCACCGCCAATAAACAATTCCTGGGGTGGACCCTGCACGTCAAAACGTTGCAAGACTAACCCGGAAGTGCTTATACTGCTTTGATCTATGGAAACTGCTTCTACCCCCCATTTTAAGGAAGTAATGGCATTGGGTTCAAAACCTGCTTCGGAGAGCGCCAGGTCCATCGCTAAATACGTGATTTCAACAAAGGTTTGCACTCCATTATCCGCGGAAGGAACTCTTAATAAAGGATCTGAAAAATCCCCACTTTCCAAATCCAACATCACATTATAGGTAATCAGGAAATTTTCTCCGGAATCGGCTGCTTCCCATTCAAATCGTAGCACTTCTTCTCTCCTTTCCCGATCTAAAACCAGCGAAAATCCTTCATTTGGGGTGATAAGTGCAGGATTTGATAACTCAAAATCCGAAATGGCATCTATATTGCTTTCTTCATCCTCACAATTGGTGAACAGCAGCAGTGCGGACAACAGTAGCGCCCAGGACCAACTGATTTTTTTAATGATTTTCATAGTGTATTGTTTTTTAGTTAATTCCATTTAAAAGTCACCAAAGCGCCCTTTGGCAACATGTATGTAAAACCCTTATTGCCCACATTAACTTTAAGCTTCTGGGAGCCCTCGGTATTGGACGAATTATACACCACCAGGACTATAGATCCGTCCGGATTTTTAAAGGCAACATTTTCGAGAATTCCGGTGAGTTCATTGGTTACAATTACCCGGGCTCCCGGGCGTACATATTTGGAAAAATGCCCCAACATGTAGTATTCCACATTTTTTGTAATTGTACCTCCGTTAGTAACGGTCAATACGCCTCTGCACACCTCACATCCCCCGTTTTGGGGACCGGCATTTTCGTCCAGAGCAAGATTCCATAAAAGTACCGTCCTTGCTCCCCGGCGTAAAGTGCCCATGAAAACGTTTTTCATAAAAAAGTCAAGCTCACCTCCAAAAGTGGTTCCTTCGTTCTGAATACCGGACTGTTCTGTAAAGTGGATCTCCGCTTCGGGAAAGCGTTGGGTTACTTTGGAAATATCATTTGGGGTGCCCCCATAGGCATGATACGCAATGGCATTCGTATACTTAGAAGCTTCCGGATGGTCCAGAAGGGTAATAGGATACTCAGGATCTTCATCTACTCTAAAATTATGGTCATACCCTACAATGCTTGTGGACAAACCTGAACTGGCCAATACCGGCCCAAAATATTCTCCAATGAATTCAGCCTGTTCCGATGCTTCCATCTTCATTGTGGGATAGGACGGACTTTCATGCATAGGTTCATTTTGGACAGTAATAGTATTTATCAGAATACCTTCCTCCTGATAGGCCATAAGGTATTTTATCAGGTAATTCGCATATACCTCATAATACTCTGGATTGAGACTCCCGCCATTAAGGGATCGGTTGCGCTTCATCCATGCCGGAGGGCTCCAGGGTGAGGCCATAAAACCCATATCGTCGTTAATACCTAAAATGGCTTTTGCCGTTGGAATAACGGGGTTGTTGTCTTGTTTATCTTCATCAATGGAAAACGCACTTAGATTCAGGTCCTCCACACCGGAAATATCATTATAGGTATAACTTCCATTAGTATTGAAATCGGAGGATCCTACGGTAAGTCGTACATAACTCAGCGCAATACCGGTGTCTCCAAAAAGCATATTCAGCGCTTCCGTATTGTTGCGCAACAAAGAAGCGGCACTGCCCGTTAGCGCGGCGCCAAAACCATCTATGGTCTGCAGGCTTTGATTGTCATCCAGGCTTATGGTTAGATCCCCTTCTTCATCACTAAACGGAAGTTTGTTAGGCAGTTCATTTAGCAATGCCGTTTGGTCGGAAGTAGTGAGTATTACGCTAACCTCCCCAACCACAGGTGTTGGATTGGGTTCCGGCCCCTCTTCTTCCCTGTTTGAGGTATTGCTATCATTGCTACACCCGGCTACCGTAAAAAAAGTAAGCCACAGCATTGTGATCATGGTTGCGCCTTTATACATACCCTTTGCCTATTGTTTTAATTGTTTTAATAGCCGGGATTTTGCTCCAATCTTTCATTGATATCAATTTCCACTTGTGGGATTGGAAATAGCAGTTGAAAAGACTGTATATCAATTCCTTTAGCCGTTTGTATGGCTTGTCGCGCGGTCTCGAAACCTTTTCTTTTGATATCGAACCAGCGTTGCCCTTCAAACATGAGTTCTAACCTCCGTTCATTCAATATGGCCTGGTCAACCGCAGATGGACTGGTGGCCCCTGCATAATCCGATAGCCCGGCACGATTTCGTATTTGATTAAGCAGCATGATCGCCTCTCCTGTGCTCCCGTTCAGGTTCAATGCCTCTGCACGCATTAGAAGTACATCGGCGTATCGAAGTACAATACTGTAATCTGAAGAGTTGAACGCAGCGCCTTCACGCCATTTAAAGACGTATAAAATAGCATCTCTGTTGACCAGAGAAGATGCCTTACGCAGGTCACCATCTTCAAACAATTGCTCACTGTTTGGGGTAGGTGTATTGAATTTTATAAATTCGAAAGAGGCTTCGGGAACTGGTAAAATAAGCTCCGGGAAAACATTTCCCTCCTGGCCGCCATTGTATTGTACAGCAAAGAGGACCTCACTATTATTCTTATTCTGCTGATCAAAAAGCGTTTCAAAGTCTGGCAGAAGGGAAAATCCTCTTTCCATAACACTGGAGGTAAGGGAGATCACTGCCTGGTTATTCCCTAAGGTTAACTGCACTTTGGCCAATAAACCTTCTGCGGCGCCAACCGTCGCTCTTCCGGCTTCCTGGTTTTTACCCTCTAAAAGTGAAATTGCATTTTGAAGGTCACTGATAATCTGTTGATAAATTTGATTTTCAGCGCTTCGCGGCACTTCAATTGCGTCAGGATCTAAGCTCAAGGTTTCGTTTATCACCAGGGGTACTCCTCCAAACAATTGTACCAGGTTGAAATAATGTAATCCTCTTAAAAAATACGCTTCACCCAAAAGCGCATCCTTTCTCCCATCATCAAATAGTCCATTATCCATAGGTGTTATTCTATCTATGGCAATATTTGTCCTTCCAATTGCAGTATACACCTGTCTCCAAAAACGAGTCAGTATCTGATTGGTAGGTCGCACCGTATAGTTGTCTATGGCAAAATTGTTGGAGTTGTCCCCTCCGGCAAAGCTGTTATCGGAGCGAACATCGCCAAGCACAAAATAATCAAAGCCATAATAACTATCGGGTTGTAGGGCATCATAACAGCCTATTACTCCGGCCTCTGCATCGTTCTGGGTAGCCCAGAAATTAGTAGTCGCAATATCATTTGGAGGGACAAACTCTAAAAAATCTTCTGAGCAAGAAAATGAAAGGATCGCAACGATTATATAGATAAGGTGTTTTATTTTTTTCATGATGTAGGCTATTAAAAAGTTACGTTTAATCCGGCGATGTACGTCTTAACCTGAGGGTAGGTGCCATAATCTATGTTTGATGATAGTACATCAACTCTATTATTTTCTGTTCTGCTCACCTCCGGATCATACCCGGTATAGTCTGTCCAGGTATACAGGTTTCTTCCCTGCACATAAATTCTGAGATTGGTCATCTTCAGTTTCTCAATAATGCTCTTCGGAAAGGAGTAGGCTAGGGTGAGTTCCCTTAGCTTAATAAAGGAGCCATCCTCCACCCATCTGTTGGACGCTCTTCCGTTACCATTGGGATCTCCAAAAACTGCTCTGGGGATGGTGGTGTTGGTATTATCAGGGGTCCACCTGTCCAATACCGTAACACTCTGATTTTTAAAGGTCGCCTGATTTTCCAGTTCAAATCTGGAGGCATTATAAATATCCTGTCCCTCCACGCCTTGAAAAAATGCAGTCAGCTGTAGCCCCTTGTAAGCGATGTTGGTAGTAGCGCCCCACAAAAAATCGGGCAGTGCATTGCCTATAATGGTTCTGTCATTTTCATCATTGATAATGCCATCACCGTTGAGGTCTCTAAAAATGATATCCCCGGTTGCCGGATCAACCCCTTCCGATACAAAACCAAAGAAATTACCGATGGGCTGGCCTTCCTCTATCCTGGTGACATTTCCCTGATCATTGACGCCGCCGCCTGTGATGATCTGTCCGTTGATGTTGGTAACCTCGTTCTCATTTTTAGAGTAATTGGCATTGATATCCCAAAAGAAATCGTCTGTTGACAGAATCGTTGCATTGAGCCCTATCTCAATACCTCTATTGGTCAAGGAACCGATATTTTGGGTGGCGACCTGGAATCCTGAGGAGGAAGGTAAGGGGTTAGGGATTAATAAGTCGTCAGTATCTTTTTGATAAAGATCCACCGTCATGGCCAATTTGTTCTTAAACAGCCCAAGGTCAAACCCTAAATTGTGTTGTGTGGTGGACTCCCATTTCAAATTTCTGTTTTCCACCTGATCCGGTGCCACCCCGGGAAGTACCTCTCCATTGATAAAATAATTTGAATTTAACCTGTATAGTCCTTGCCATTCGTAGTCTCCAATTTCCTGGTTACCCGTAACCCCATAGCTATATCTTAACTTTAATAGATTTAGCCAGGAGGCCTTTTTTAAAAAATTTTCTTCCGTTACTACCCAAGCTGCCGATACCGAAGGAAATATGGCAAACCGGTTGTCCGGTCCAAAACGGGAAGAACCGTCCCTACGTACGGTAGAGGAAAAGAAGTAGCGATCCAAAAAACTCACATTGGTCCGAAGAAAGAAAGAATTATTGGACCATTCGGATATGATTTCATCCGTATCCAGTATTTCTGAAGCAGCATCTACATTGGTTATGGCGCCATTTGGAAATCCAACCCCCAGAATTCTCGTATTCTCAAATTTGGACTGCTGGGCTGCGGTACCCAATAGAAAATCCACATCGGCCACATCCTTGATCGGTTCAAATTTGTAATTCAAGGTATTTTCCCATAACCAAACAGTTTGAAGAAACGTTGAGGTTTCCGCAAGGCCTTCGTTTGCCTTTCCGTTTGAGGTATTGAAGGGGTCTACAAAGCGGTTGAACTTGGATTCTGTATAATCTACACTAAAAGAACTCCGAAAAACAAGGCCAAAGGGAAATGAGTATTCTCCATAAATATTGGCAATTGCTTTGGAAGTGTTAAATTCTCTGTTTTCGCCCCTTACCAAAGCAATGGGATTATCAAACCCCCCTTGAAAAGGGTTTGCAGCAAAAGAACCATCTTCATTTTGAATGGGTATGATCGGCGGTGTCTGCAATGCGGATAAAACCACACCGCCTTGATTCACCCGGTTGTTATCATTGATGGTATTGAACTGTGTTCTGGATAAGGCAATACTATTTCCTATCTTGAGATTTTTGTATACCTCATTATCTTGGTTGAATCGTACGGAATATCTTCTAAAGCCCGTAGTTTCTATGGTACCTTCTTCATCCTGTAAGCCCACCGATAAGAAGTAATTTCCTTTTTCTGTTCCTCCGGTAAACGAGATTTGATAGTTCTGAAGCGTGGCCGGAGCATATAATTCATTCTGCCAATCTGTATTGAACTGAAAGTTGAAAGGATCCGTTATCGGGGATTGGCCTGCATTTATCCTGGCCGTATTTAAATAGTCAATGTACTGTTGCGAATTCAACACCGGTAGGGTATTGATTACCCTGTCTTCACCAATGAAGCTGGAAAAATTAATGGAAGACTTTCCCCGGGTACCTCGTTTCGTAGTGATAAGGACTACACCATTAGCCGCTCTGGCGCCGTATATGGAAGATGCAGCAGCATCTTTTAGTACCGAAATGGACTCAACATCATTTGGATTAAGTGCTTCAGTATTCGTAACCTGTACTCCGTCTATAATATATAAAGGTTCTACCGAAGCCGAAAGGGAATTGGCCCCTCTAATGCGAATTGAAGGACTTGCCCCCGGACTACCGGATGCCTCAATGACCTGAACCCCGGCCAGTTTACCGTTTAAAGATTGTCCAACATCAGTAAATGGTTTGTCTTCAATTATCTCACTGCTTTCTAAAACGGTTACGGCTGAGGTTAACGCCCGTTTAGTGCTGGTACCATATCCTATGACAACCACTTCTGATAACGCCTGCTCATCGGATTCCAACAGCACTTGAAGTGTGGTCTGAGTACCCACTACAATTTCCTGGGGGAGAAAGCCAACATAGGAAACTACCAACACATCATCCGTTGAAACATCAATAGCGAAATTACCGTCAAAATCAGTGGAAGTACCCTGGTCCGTACCCTTAACGATGACTGTTGCCCCAGGTAATGGTACGCCAAAAGCATCTGAAACTGTACCCGTTAATGACCGGGTCTGTGCAAATGAAAAAAGAGTACTGCATAATAAGCAGACCCATAGATAGTTGTTTATTTTCATAGGTTGAATTAGTTAGGGTTATAGGTTGTTTCCTTTTGTGTTATCTGAGCAAGGTTACTGCCGTGACCCGTTTTAGTTGGAATCGTTGGCGCTTTTTAAGGCGGAATACCTTCCTTGCAGGACCATACCACAAAAAATCATTTTTGCAGATATCAGAGGTATAAAATTAGAATATGATAAAATAGAACGCAGTTTTTTGCATACTCTTTAAATACGTCAATTTTAACTGAAAATACACCAATACTACTTTTTTTATTATAAACATTTTATTGTCAATAATTTAAAGTTTCAAAAAGGCAATCTTGCAGGAATTTCAAAATAATGGTAATTTCAGGAGAGGCTTTGATTGCATCGTACTATGGAACGCTTAATTTTTGTAGTATATCTACTTTGTCATCTTTCTTATGTTCCTGTTATCAGTCAGGATACGTATGATTTTTGGGATGCAAAATCGGATTTGCCAAAAATTACCCATTTTACCAAATCCGATTTTAACGCAGATTCCCAGTTTTGGACCATGTGTAGGGACGATAAGGGGATCTATTATTTTGGCAATAACGATGGGGCAGTTGTATTTGATGGGGAACATTGGGATAAAATACGATTGCCCAATAATTCTTCAGTACGCAGTTTGCTATATTCTTCAACGGGCAAGGTGTATGCGGGGGGATATAATGAATTGGGTATAATTGAACGCGATTCAACTGCAAGTTATCGCTATAGATCTTTAATTCATGAACTGGGAATAGAAAACCGGAATCTTGAAAATCTCTGGCAGGTACATGAGTTGGAGGAAATGGTCATTTTCAGGGCGTTCAGTGGACTGGTTGTGGTAAACAATACTACTGCAACGTACATTCCCGCAACCCATTCCTTTATAGGAGCGGGGATTGTCAATGCCACCTATTATGTTCAAGACGAAGACTTGGGAATTCTGGCTTTCGACCCTATTAGTCTGGAACTTTCACACATTTTTCATCATAGTAGCATTAATAACGAAGAAATAATAGCTTTCCTCCCCTCAGGTGTTCAAAATGTACTGGTTCTGGTAGCCAAATCAGGAAATGTCTACAAAGCAAATCGTACCACAGGTGAGGTTGTACCATGGACAAACATTTTTTCCAATGGCGTAAAAGATAATATTATAAGCGCCGTAAAGAAAGGAGGTAATTATCTTTTAGGTACGCTTGGTTCTAAAATAATTTCCCTTTCGGAACAGGGGAAAGTTATAGAAAGTCCCCCCGCCTTTGCTAAAATACAGGATGCAACTGTGTTGCATCTTTTTGAAGACCAAAACAACCTATGGGTATTGTTGAACAACGGATTGGATTTTATTGAGTACCATCCTGCTGTAAGTCAGATTTTTGATAAAGCCTCTATTTATGATATTCTGATAAAAAACAAGACATTATATCTTGCTACAAACAAAGGATTTTATTGTGCAAATCTGGAACTAGGCGATGGTAATGGACAAAGTGGTTTGAAGTTTGAAAGGATAAATGGACCACAAGGTCAGGCCTGGTCTTTAAAATCTATTGACAATTTTGTTCTTGGCGGACATAATGAAGGGCTATATGTTGTTAATGAATTCGGGACAGAAAAAATTGGAAAAACTGCGGGGTTTTGGAAAATAATCAAGATCCCCAACAAATCGGACACATTTCTCGCCTGTAATTACAACGGACTCTTCCTGGTTTTGAAAGAAGGGAATAATTTTTCCATACTACATAAAATCAAAGGATTTAATGAATCTACCCGTGATATTATTCCCGCAGGCGAAGAAAACACTTTTTGGATCTGTCATGGATATAAAGGGGTATATAGGATAAAAATCAATGCTGACTACACCCGCGTCTATGCCATTGATCATTATACCCAGCAGAACGGTTTTACATCCCCATTCAACATAAATGCGTTCCACTACAATTCGCAAATAGTGTTTACCACCAATTCCGGTGTTTATGAGTATGCCACTAAAAACAACGCTTTTGCGCCTCATCCGTCTTTGAATACAATACTGGATACCACGGTAAATACGAGAAAAATAGTGCAGCGTAAGGATACTACCTGGGTAGTTTTAGATGATGAGGTAGCTTATTTTCACGATGATAAAGGGCAGATAACCCTTACTAGGGATGTTTTTTTAGACGTGAAGGGAAACCTTAACCGTGGTATGGAAAGCATCCTTCCCTTAAAAAATGGGAAGGTACTTATTGGCACTAAGAACGGCTTATATCTGTATAACCTAAACCAACCAGCGAATGAAGAGGTGCCAACACTTATTACTAAAGTGATACGATTTGAAAATAGAGAGAAACGGAAATTACCCGTTCATAGCGAAAGAAAAATAGAACTCCCCACCAAAACGGATATCCTTCGATTTGAATATGCCACTCCCCGATTGAATATTGCCAGCAATAGGCAGTACAGTTATATCCTTGAAGAAATGGACCAAACCTGGTCTGCCTGGGAGAATATCCCCTATAAAGAATATACACATTTAAGGCCCGGGGACTACACCTTTAAGGTGAAGAGTAGAAATTTTAACGGCGATGTCGGGGCGGAAACTATATTTAAATTCACTATTGTTCCGCAATGGTACCAAACCAATATGGCCCGATTTTTCTATAGCTGCTTTTTTCTTTTTTTAATCTGGACAGGGTATACCCTTGTAAAAAGAAAAATAGCCTATGAAAATAGGAAAACCAAGATTGCGGCGGAAAAAACCAGAAGGCTGCTGGAGCTGGAAATAGACCAGTTAAAACTGACTCAGGACAAAATGATTTTAGAAGAAGATATCATCCTTAAGAGTAAAGAATTGGCCAACTATACCATGCAATTGGTTAATAAGAAGCATATTTTCAATGAAATCCAGGAAGACCTGAAAGAACTGAAGGGCTTAGTGAAGAGTAAGAGCCCAAGGCAAAAACTAATAGATATATTCAGAAAATTACATCAACATAAGATTGGGGAAGAATATATGGAGGTTTTTGACGTGAATTTTGAGAGAATTCACCATAATTTTTTTGAAAAGCTTATGGAAATGAATCCAAAACTGACCAAAAGGGAGCTTCGGCTTTGTGCATTTGTAAAAATGAATTTGGCTAATAAAGAAATATCACCCTTACTAAATATTTCGGTAAGAGGTGTGGAGACAGCCAGGTATAGGGTAAGAAAAAAGTTGGGGATTGATCATGATCTAAGCTTTCATGAGTTTCTTATCGACTTATAGCTTGTTTTTGGTTCATATTACCTGGTGTCAATATCATACGCTATGAACTCCCCATGGACCGATCGCCCTTACGAATGATCTTCTTGCTTTCTTTCCCTTTAATGGCCACACCACTATCATCCAACCAAACAATGGCCCCGGTTGGGCATCGTTGAATGGGTACCTGCGTAGTATGATTTTCAGCGTAATTGACAACAGGTAAATTATTTTTTATAGTGATTAGCTCCCCCGGAGCGTCCATGGCACATTTACCACAGGCCGTGCAGGCTACTTGGCAATCTTCAAGAATGGCATCGCCATGTTCCAGATTTTTACAGGCTACCCACAGCCGGTGGCTTATGGGGTGTAACGAAAACAGATCTTTGGGGCAGGCTTCCACACAATCCCCACAGGCGGTACATTTATCCACATCTACTACGGGTAAGCCATACTCGTTCATGGTAATGGCATCAAAATCACATACCACTTCGCAATCGCCATGCCCGAGGCAGCCCCAAAAACAGC
>JANQHL010000188.1 GCA_028277085.1 Flavobacteriaceae bacterium | reverse complement strand
GACAGCCATTTTAGAGCGGCCGAATTTTCGGAAAATATCCCTGTAGTACTGGCACTAATCAGCATATGGTACAATAATTTCTTTGGGGCAGAGACCGAGGCGATCATTCCTTACACCCAATACCTACATCGATTATCTGCTTATCTACAACAGGGAATTATGGAAAGTAACGGAAAAAGCAGGGCCAGAAATGGAAAACGGGTAGGTTATGAAACCGGAACGATTATCTGGGGGGAACCGGGCACAAACTCTCAACATGCCTTTTTTCAATTGATCCATCAGGGAACAAAAATGATCCCAACGGACTTTATTGGCTTTAAAAAACCCCTGCATGGCAATCAGGATCATCACAATAAATTGATGGCCAATTTTTTTGCACAAACAGAAGCTTTGATGAATGGCAAAACTGCTGATGAAGTACAGCGGGAATTAAAAAACTCCGGGCATTCTGAAGCAGAAATACAGCAATTGCTGCCTTTTAAGTTATTTGAAGGAAATAAACCCACAACTACTATTTTGGCAGATACCCTTTCTCCTAAAAATCTAGGGGCTTTAATAGCGCTTTACGAACATAAAATATTCGTTCAAGGCGTGATCTGGAATATTTTTAGTTACGATCAGTGGGGGGTTGAGTTAGGAAAACAATTAGCGAAAACTATACTCCACGAACTAGAAAATTCTGAACTTGGCAATCATGATGCTTCTACATTGCGACTTATTCAATTTTTTAAGGAATAATTCACATATTGGTAAAATTTGTTATTTTTTAAATACCTGATAATCAAATTTTTAGAATCCTTCCAGATTAGTTTTTCTCACTATTTCTTAACAATTCGTTAACCTTTTTGCCGGGCTTTTAACAGACTTTTGCAGTGCTATTTTGAACATTCAAACACTGTAAAATGAAAAAAATCTACTTGGTAATTGTAGCCTTGTTTTCGGCTGCATTTGCATTTTCACAAGGGGTTACGACCTCTGCACTTGGTGGAAAAATAACCGATGCTTCCGGAGAGCCCCTCCCGGGAGCCAGCGTGGTGGCCATTCACGTTCCTACGGGAACCACCTATGGTGCCGCTACTGACTTTGATGGTTTTTATCGAATCTCCGGTATGCGAACCGGAGGACCGTACACCATTACTTTTTCTTACATCGGATTTAACGATGATGTTAAGGAAGATGTTTTTCTTAATCTTGGTTCCACAGAAAGAATTAGTACGCAGCTTCAAGAATCAACGACTGCTTTAGATGAAGTAGTAGTCACCGCTGTATCCAGCGGCATTTTTGGAGCTAACAAGACCGGTACTGAGACCAACATTTCGCAACGTCAGGTCGCTACCACTCCGGCAGCTTCCCGTTCGCTTGCCGATTTTGTGCGGCTGACACCTCAAGCGCAACTTACTGAAGGCGATGATGGTTTTGCCATTTCCCTTGCAGGACAGAATAACCGTTACAATGCCATCTACATCGATGGTGCAGTTAACAATGATGTTTTCGGTCTGGCAAGCTCGGGTACCAACGGGGGGCAAACCGGGGTTAATCCACTCTCTGTGGACGCAATTGAAACCTTTCAGATCAACATTGCCCCATTTGATGTTAAGCAATCCGGTTTCTCAGGAGGTTCCATCAATGCGGTGACTCGATCGGGTTCTAATGAATTTGAAGGATCTGCTTATTATTTCACAAGAAATCAAGACCTGACCGGGAAAACTCCTACAGCCTTATTAAATGATGGTGATGAAAGGGAGAAAGTTGATGATTTCTCCGTAAACACCTTCGGGGTACGTTTGGGTGGGCCATTGATTAAGGATAAACTGTTTTTCTTTGTGAATTATGAAAGGGGAGAAACTGAAATTCCACAACCCTTTATTTTCAGCAACTACACCGGTAATGCTTCAGAAGCCGATTTGGCAAATTTGAGCAGTTTCCTTCAAAATAGCTTTGGCTATGATCCAGGTCCCTTTGCTAACAATGCAAGAACTCTAGAGAGTAATACCCTAGTAGCCAAGTTGGATTGGAACATCAACGAAAATCACAACCTTTCGCTACGACATAGCTATGTAGGTGCCGAGAATTTAGAATCAAGAAATTCCGGAAACAGAAACATTGGATTTTTAAATGGGTCGGAGTTTTTTGAGTCGAACACCAACTCTACAGCGTTGGAATTGAACTCCCGTTTTGGAAATAAATTCAGTAACAATTTAGTCATCGGCTATACCGCGGTACGAGATGACAGGGATCCATTTGGAGATCCGTTCCCAACAGTAGACATATTTGATGGTGACGGCACCATTTCTTTTGGATCCGAACCTTTTTCAACAGCTAACCTGTTAAACACAGACTACTTAACAATTACTAACAATTTCAACATCTATGCCGGGCGCCATACTATTACCATTGGAGCAAACCTGGAATTTGCACAAGTAGAAAACCTGTTTTTTGCTTTTAATTTTGGGGACTACACTTTTGAAGATCAATTTGACGACGATGGAAACCTTATTTCTTCCGGATTGAACCAATTCTTGACAGGTCAAGATGCCGATGTTTATCAGCATGGCTACTCCCTGGTTGGAAACGGAATCAATGGTGATGACTCTGCAGGTTCTGCCGATTTCGAAACGGAGCAATATGGTTTCTATGTGCAGGACGAAGTAGACGTTACTGACAATTTTAGGGTAAGCTTTGGTGCACGTATCGATATTCCGGTTTGGAAAGACGGTCCTGTAAATGACGATTTTAATACCCGTACAGTTGGTCTATTGGAAGCGGCTGGAAAAGACTTGCAAGGAGCTCGTGTTGGGCAGCAGATCAGCAATGCGGTATTCTCCCCGCGTTTAGGATTTAACTGGGACGTGAATGGCGATAGAACTACCCAGGTTCGTGGAGGTCTTGGAATATTTACCTCCCGCTTACCATTGGTATGGCCCGGCGGCACCTACAACAACAATGGGGTTACCGGTGGTTTCATGTTTGAGTTTGGTCAACCATTTGAAGCCGATGTCAACAATCAATTTGAAGATCCTGCTCCTGGAACTGGAGGTGTAGGTGGTAACATTGATCTAATTGCTGAAGATTTTCAATTGCCACAGGTAATAAAGTACAACATTGCCGTAGATCAGAAACTGCCTTGGTGGGGCTTGGTTGCTTCTGCCGATTTCCTATATACCGATATCGTTAAGGACATTTTCTACGAGAACCTCAATATTCGGGGACCTATCGGTTTTTATGAGGGTGCGGATAATCGCCCATTCTATAATCGTAGCGATAGAGTGGATAACACGTACCAAGGGATTTATTTAGCTTCCAACACTGGTGGAGGTAATGCCACTACGGCAACATTCACACTAACAAAGCCCTTTGAAAATGGTTTTGCAGGATCAGTTTCCTATTCCTTCAGTGAATCCAACAAGATATTTGACGGGACCTCATCACAAAACAGTTCGCAATGGCGAAATATTCATTCAGTGGATGGTAAGAACTCTGATTTACCCGTAACACGTTCTGATTTTGCGGGTGGTAGCCGTATTTTGGCCAATGCCTCGTATCAGTTGAATTGGAATGAAAACCTATCCACCACCGTTGCCTTATTGTACACTGGTTTTCAAAATGAGCCCTATAGTTTTATATACAACGAAAATAACAGGGATCTTTTAAACGACGATTCAAGAGACAATGCGTTGATTTATATTCCCAGAAACGCTTCAGAAATTCAGTTTGCAGGGACTCCCGCGGAACAGGCGGCACAATGGGAACAATTGGACAATTTTATCAATAGCGTTGATCACCTAAGGGAAAACAGAGGAGGTTATGCAGAGCGCAATGCCACTAGAGGCCCATGGAGCCATATTGTTGACTTGAAGTTTTTACAAGACTTTAAGATCAATTGGGGCAATACCAAACACACTTTACAGTTCACTGCTGACATCTTTAACTTTACCAATTTCTTGAATAAAGATTGGGGCCGATTGAAGTTTGTACGAAATGAGGTAACCCCATTGACAACTATTTCAACTGATGGGACCCCTACATTTCAAATCAACCAGGGGGTAATGGATGAAAACGGAAATCCTGATTTTATCGAATTTGACGATGAAGGCATCCAATCCTCAAGATGGCAAATGCAATTGGGATTGCGCTATATTTTCAACTAAAGGAATTACCCATTTGGGTTTCGAAAACCCTGCCCAGGCTTCCAAATGATGAAGAGGGCAGGGTTTTCTGTTTATAAAAATCACTATTTTTATTGCTCAAATCAAACACCATGGAAATCCTAAAAAACCTCCACTCCTACTTAGCCTATATTGTTCTTTTGGTCCTAATTGTTGCTGTTGCTAATGCATTAATTGGTTGGCTGTCCAAGAAAGAGTTCCGTTTTGAAAAAGACCTTCGCATCAGTTTATTTGCGTTGATCTTAAGCCATATCCAATTGGTGGTAGGATTAATTGTATTCTTTGTTTCCACCAGCGGCCTTAAAGCAATTCAGATACTGGGTATGGGCGGATTAAATGCTCCAGCCCGCCTATTAGCAGTGGAACATCCCTTAACTAATATCATTGCTATTGCCTTAATTACCATTGGTTGGTCGCGGCATAAAAAGAAAGAAGGGGATACCGCCAAATTTAAAAGTATTGCCATCTTCTACGGCTTGGGACTACTATTAATACTTAGCAGGATTCCCTGGGCACAGTGGCTTGCCTAATTTCCCTTACTCCCGGGTACAAAACCCTTCTCTTTTAGTAGCAACAAATACACCGGAAAATGATCGGCATAACCGCCTTGGTAGGTGGTCCCCACATAGGTCCTATAGGGGTAACCTTTGTAACGCCCGGTGTCGGTTTTTAAATAGTGGGGTGCGAATATTTTCGCCTTCCAGAAAAAATAGCCCTCGCGATCCAAAATCACATTAGGCGTTACTAAGAATTGATCGAACAAGTTCCACTTGTCCCGATACGCCAGGGTGCCCTGCCCCTTTCGGTAAAGCGACTTCATAGGGTTCACCAGGTAAGCGCTGTCTAATTGCTTTTTAATCCCAACCGTATTCAACATTTTTTTAAGGCTGGCATCCCTGGGGTCATCATTAAAATCCCCCATACTGATGATCTTTGCGTCCGGATGCAACCGTTGAATGGAATCGATGATCCGTTTGTTTAAGTACGCCGCTGCCATCCTGTTGGGTCTGCTTCGAAGTGTGCCCCCGCTACGTGAAGGCCAATGATTGACAATAAAATACCACGGTTCATCATCTAAAATCCCCGATACCACTAATTGATCACGGGTATAATCCCGATACCCTTCCTCATCAAACAATAACAATCTCCTGCTTTGATAGGAAACCGGAAGAAATGTACTTCTTCTGTACAATAGGGCAACATCTATCCCTCGTTCATCGGGAGAATTCTGATGAACAATTCCATACTCCTTATCTCTGAGATAAGGATGGTTGACCAGATCCTCCAACACTTCACGATTCTCTATTTCGCAGAGGCCAATGATATCGGGAGATGTCTTGTTGATAGTGTTCCCGATCTCAGAAAGTACTTTGGTGATGTTCGCTATTTTACGCTGATACCGCTCCAATGACCAACCATATGCCCCTTCCGGGGTTCTTTCGTCATCAAAAACTAAAGAATCATTCTTAACATCGAATAAGTTCTCAACGTTGTAGAAAGCAATACATCGGATCGCGTACTTCTTTTCAGCTTGCGACAGCAAAGAATTAAAGGAAATAAGCAACAAACCAATCATCAGTTTCATGATTTGTAAATATAACATATAATTTCATTTGTAGAATATTTTCTATTTTATCATAAAATCCGTAACATTGAATAGATCAATTCCCAATGCTCCGGTTTGCTTTGTTTTATATATTGCTTTTTTCATCTGGATGGTCCCAATCCCAAAACAGTATAATTACGGGAACCGTCATTGGCCGTTTGACCGGAACTCCTATTTCCAATGCCGAAATTGTGCTTGAAGGAGAAGGGGTAAACACCCAATCCGATGAGAACGGGGATTTCCAGATAACTACCAAAATTTTGGGAGAACAGGTGCTCGTCATAAGTGCAGCAACCTTCACGACACAAAGGCTGGGGATATTTCTTGAGGGGAAAGCCCTTCCCTTGGGAAAGCTGTATTTAGAAGAGGATATCACCCTGGAAAAAACCGATAATCTCATTTCCCTAACCGACACAGACCTATCAGGTGATGCAGAAACCCTTGCTTCAGCTACTGGATTATTACAAGCCACCAAAGATGTGTTCCTTTCCAGGGCTGCCTTCGATTTCGGACAGGCCTTCTTTCGTGTAAGAGGCTACGA
Organism: Flavobacteriaceae bacterium; assembly: GCA_028277085.1. Lineage (GTDB taxonomy): Bacteria > Bacteroidota > Bacteroidia > Flavobacteriales > Flavobacteriaceae > Croceivirga. The sequence goes on along the minus strand of JANQHL010000188.1, from coordinate 6,189 downwards.
TTCCCGGGAAGGACAGGTATTCATCAATGGCATTCTAATGAACAAATTTTTTGACGGCCGACCACAATGGAACAACTGGGGTGGCCTCAATGACGTTATTCGGAATCAGGTATTCACCAATGCCCTGGAACACTCCCAATTTACTTTCGGGGGTATCCTTGGGAATACGAATATAACCATGCGACCCTCATCGCTTCGTCCGGGGACACGCTTGTCTTCTTCTTTTTCTAACCGTACCTATACTGGCAGGGTCATGGCCACCTATACTTCAGGAACCGCCAAAAATAACCTTGCCTACACCTTTTCCGCTTCCCGCCGCTGGGCCAGGGAAGGATTTATCTCTGGGACCCTTTATGATGCCTATTCGTTCTTTGGTGCTTTGGAATATCAATTCAATCAGAAAAATGCGATCACCGCAACGGCAATTCTGGCCAAGAACCGCAGGGGGCGTTCCTCGCCCTTTACAGAAGAGGTGTTTGAATTAGCAGGAGTCCGGTACAATCCCTATTGGGGATTACAAGACGGTAGGATCAGAAATGCCCGGGAGCGAAATATTTTTGAACCTATTTTTATGCTCAATCATTACTACTCCTCCAATCAATTTCGGCTTACGACCGGGGTGGCCTATCAAACAGGAACCCATGCTCGTAGTCGTCTGGGGTACTACAATGCGCCCAATCCGGACCCCACCTATTTTAGATACCTCCCCAGCTTTTACATCAACAATCCTGTAGGTGCGGATTTTACCAATGCCGCACTGGCAAGGGATGGCTTTTTAGAAAATCCACAACTTAACTGGGAGCAATTATATACCGCCAACACCAGCCCAGAAAATCTGGGAAAAGCCGCCTATGTCCTGTATGACGATACTGTTGAGGATTCCCAACTCTCGGTAACCAGTATTGCAAATCTCTCCCTTACCCCTAATTTCACTATTGATTTTGGAGCAAGTTATCGTACGCTTAATTCCACGAATTACGCCCAAATTGTCGATCTGCTGGGGGCAGAATTTCAGGAAGATATGGATCCCTTTTCCGCTACCCAAAATGATATTAATGGCATTCTGAACAAAACTGAGGGTGATCGATTTAACTACAACTACGATGTAAAAGCTTCCGAATGGAATAGTTTTGCGCAGCTGAAAATGACCAGTAGCGCCTGGAGCGGTTTTGCCTCAGCTACAGTGTCAGGAACTTCATATCAGCGGATCGGGCGTTATCAAAACGAACGATTTTTGGAGAGTTCATTTGGAGAAAGTGAACAGCTCCGGTTTTCTAACTACGGGATAAAGGCAGGATTGTCCTACCGGGTTACGGGAAGACATTGGATCACTACTTCGGCAGCGCTACTTCAGCGCGCTCCTACCCTACAAAATGTCTTCATCAATCCCAGGGAAAACAACCAAATTGTTCCTGATCTGCAATCGGAGAAAATTAACACCGCAGACCTGAGCTATCTGCTCCGGCTTCCGGATATCACAGGTAGACTGACCGGTTTTTATACCCGGTTTCAAAACACCACGGATGTCAACTTCTTTTTTGTGGATGCCGGGGTGGGTTCCGACTTTGTACAGGAGGTCCTAACCGATCTCGATAAGTTGCATATGGGTATTGAATTGGGTTTGGAGTACCAGGCTTCACCCCAGGTCAAGATATCCCTGGTCGGGACTGTTGCAAAGTATCTCTATGCCAGTAATCCCGATGTAACGATCAATTTTGATACCGCCGGGGCAGAAGAAGACCTGATCGCACCCGAAGGCAACCTCAACCTGGGAATCGCTAACATTAAAGATCTAAAGCTCGCCCAGGGGCCGCAAACGGCAGTAGCCCTGGGGCTCGAATATCGCGATCCTGACTACTGGTGGGTGGGCGCTACCGCGAATTATTTGGCCGAGAACTATAGCGGTATTTCAACCATTACCCGAACCCCAAGCTTTGTGCTGAATCCCGAGACAGGGCAACCCTTTCCTGATGCTACGCTGGAAAACGTAGCTGCTTTACTCCAACAAACCCCTTTGGATGATTTCTATTTACTCAATGTTGTAGGCGGTAAATCCTGGCTGTTAGACGGGAAATACATTAGCCTATTCGTAAGCATCAACAATGTGTTTGACCAGGTCTTTCGCACCGGAGGATTTGAACAAAGTCGCAACGGGAACTTTGGACAATTACAACAAGACAGCTTAAGGGATAATCCTTCCTTTGCCCCCAAATATTGGTATGGCTTTGGACGCACCTTTTTTGTGAACTTAGCGCTGAGTTTTTGAAGCAGTGCTAGAAAAATTAAAAGCATAACAATGTAATTCGGCAGCACTTTAACAAATACGAAGGGTATGGTACTATGATTTAATTACCTGCTTTTGTTTGAAATTTATTAGTAGAGTTTCGACTGCTCAAACAATAGGAAGCATTTCATGGTAAATTTTTGCATTTTTCATCAGTTCGCTCAAGTCTTGTTCATCCTTAATGCTGATAGCAACGCCCAAGGCTCTTCTCATACTTCTATCGGCAAGATTATTTGCGATATCTTCAATTAAATTATTCTTTTTTATTACACCTGCTGACTTAAAGTAAAATTCCATTGATTTCCTTTGAAAGTCATAACTTCTAAACTGATGACCTGCATAATGATAAAGTTTGCCCGCTTTGTAAAACTCTCCTACCAATTGATATAAAAAGCCTGAGTAGGCATACAGCCAAGCCGATTTGTAACCTTTACTAATGCTAGGACTTCCCCATAAACCATCCGCTTTCAAATTATAATTTCGTGCAACCTTTTTTAACTTCAAAGCTGCAGATTTTGGCATAGTTTTTTCTCCTAATGCCCCCAAATCTAAAATGTTTGTATCCTCCAAAATAAAGACCTCTATATCCTTACGAAATTTTCTTTTGATCGAATCCCTGATGATACCAGGGTTTTTGGTTTTTGTTAATTTTAAAAACATAAAAAGGTTGGGGTTTTTATACTAAAAATGAGAATTTTCCATAACTTTTTCGTCATTAACGCCAGATTTTGATTAAGGCAGATTCCATATTTCCTAGCATTTTGGGATCCCTTTCAACTTGGGTAATCTGATTTGAAACAGAACCCATCCAATCAAAATGTTCTTCTAAAAGCTTTATAACCTTGCTTATTCCGAGAGCACCGGCATTACCCAGGACAGTTATCAATCCCGGAGGAAGTTCTAATTTGCTATAAAATGATGCGTCCAAAGCAATTCCCGCAACAAGAGACCCATACATTCCTAGTCCATTAACCGTTTTCCAGTAGTTTTTTGATTTTTTGCTTGCTGGGTTTATTTCATATATCAGTTGAGAAATTTCATCTTCAATTTCGTCCATGTCTTTACACATAGTACATCTATCAAAAACTTTTTTGCCAAATTTTTTAAACTTCCTGGACTGGTCAGATTCATTGAAGTATTGGAACAATTCTTCCTTCCGCACTTTCTTTTCCGCAGCATCAATTAGAAATGATGGAGCCAAACACGGAATATTGGACAAAATTTTGTTTTTTGAAGAATCTTTTAATGATAAATCTATTCCTCGATAGGTATTTATCTTAGTTGCGATTCTCTTCCATAGTCTTTCGCCTTTCATATAAATATACTTAACGGACTTAGGCTTACCAACATAGATTGCTCCGAATTCATCCGCTCTACGCCCCAAATAAATTGACCTGAACATACCAACCAAACTGCCCATCAACACTTGTTTATCTCGTAAACTCCCATTTTCAGGTAATCTTTCTAGTATCTTAATATTTGATTCATCCGCAAGGCCAAGCAAAAGTTTACCTCCATAAACTTGATTTTTATAGGCCTCCTGCGCGATTTCAAATCTCCTATCAGGGTTTTTTAAGGATTGCATAGTACCTAACACATTAAAAAAGACTTCTGCTGCATTACCTTTTGTAAAGGGTTGCCAGGAAGCTTTATTACTTGAAATATCAACGAATTCCTCCTCACAATCCTTGACACTGTTGACAATCATGTTACTATGGGCTTTTCTATGGGGAGCATTTTTAGAAACAAGATAAACAGAGTGAGTATCACGAAATTCAAGCAATGCATCTGTAACTTCATCATTTACCGTGTTGTCATATATGAAGTCCTTACCCAAACAATAATAATTTATGCAAGACAGAAAAAAGGACAGTTCTTCACCCTTGGGAGGATCCTTTTCCTTCAATACTTTTGATAGTCTTCTAACATCGGAAGTATGTAAAAAAAATCTCCCTGTATTTCTCATATGCCATATTTTCCTTTAAGTTACGAAAAATGACCCCAGTCCAGCTGGATAAAACCGTCTTAGATTGCCCAATGTTCTATTTAATTATTATCCTTTAGATGCCTCTAATTGTTACATCCCAGATTTAATTATCTTAGTGCTTCCAACAAACACTTAGTAATGCGTTTAGAACATGTCAAAGGAGTATTTCTTTTTTTAGTCTTAGGAGTAATGATTACAAGCTGCGGAGGAAAAAAAGAAGAAAAAAAGGATGGTTTTGAGGTAAGTCGGACCAAAAAGGAAGAAAAAAAAGAAGCGGCCAGTGAAGGTGTTCCGGTAGATCTGGACAATAAAGGGATAGGTCCTATTACGGAATTGACCTTCCCGGAGGAGATCGATACGGAAATGGCTGCCCGCGGTGAAGCACAATTTAATGCCATCTGTGTGGCCTGCCATATGGTAGATCAACGTATGATAGGACCCGCTATGAAAGGGGTGTACGAACGGAGAAGCCCGGAATGGGTCATGAACATGATCCTAAATCCGGATGGCATGCTTAAAGAAGACCCTATTGCCAAGGCCTTGCTAAAGGAATACAACAACGCGATCATGCTCAATCAGAACCTTACCGAAGAACAGGCCAGGGAGTTGGCGGAGTACTTGCGTACCTTATAATACCTTTATAAATTGATCTTTGAAATGCTGTTATCTAATGAATCTGATAATAGCATTTTCTGTTATTATGAATTTGGAAGCAAATAAGGCTAACGCCATTGCCTTTTATAAAATGGCCTATGAAGGAAATCCCAGGAGTGCGGTTGAGCTGTATATGGGTAAAGAATACATACAACACAACCCTGACGTAGTTGATGGTCCCGAAGGCTTTATCGCCTATTTTGAACGCATGCAACACCAATATCCTAAAAAATCCATTGAATTTGTACGTTGCATTGCCCAAGATGACCTGGTTGCCTTACACACACATCAAACCTGGCCGGATGACGATGAGTACGTCACTATGGACTTCTTCAGATTTGATGCGGAAGGCAAGATCTGTGAACATTGGGACGCTATTCAACAGATCCCTAAGCAGGCTGCAAATCCAAATACGATGTACTGATGAAAACAACTAATACGGCTAAACAAATGAGAAATTACACGCTTATCATCTTTTCCCTTTGCTACATTACTACCTTTGGGCAACGTCTTATTGGCGCTTGGGAAACAAGTATAGTAGAAAACGGCAAACAACTTCGCAACGTGCTTATCTTTTCGGAAACCCATCAGGTGAGCACTTTTTATGCCGCGGAAAGTGGAGCTTTTGTAAACACTAATGGTGGTAGCTGGGACCTGCAGGACAATCAAATCACGGAAACCGTGGAATTTGACACCAAGACCCCGGAACGTGTGGGAACCAGTGTCAGTTTTGAAATCGAGCTAACAACCGATGAACTTCGCATTAAAGGTGAGGACACTATCTGGAAACGCATTGACGATGGTACGGGTGCGTTGTCGGGAGCCTGGCTGATTTCCGGTAGAAAGCGGAACGGGGAACTCCGGAAGCGCGATACTTCCGGGCCGCGAAAAACCATGAAAATCCTTTCCGGTAGCCGCTTTCAATGGATAGCCTACAACACCGAAACCAAAGAATTTATGGGTTCCGGTGGTGGCACCTACACGGCCACTAATGGAAAATATACTGAAAACATCGAGTTTTTTTCCAGAGACAATTCTCGCGTAGGGGCTACCCTGGAATTTGACTTTGCCCTGAAGGAGGGAGACTGGCACCATTCGGGACTAAGCAGCAAAGGACAACCTATTTACGAAGTCTGGAGCCTTAGGGAATAGGAATACTAAATCTTGTCCACAACTACCTTATAGGTAGGGTCTTCCAGTACATTTACCTCAATGATATCATCTGCATTCTTAAGTAGTTTTCTGCAGTCCCGGCTCAAATGCT
>JANQHL010000175.1 GCA_028277085.1 Flavobacteriaceae bacterium | reverse complement strand
GGGATAAAATTCACTCCGCTATCAGGAGTATTCTCATTTACCCCCATAGCATAGAGAATGTTTTGTTGCTTTTCGAATCGCTCGTTCTCATCAATCCTGCCACGCAGTGCGGAAGCCAAAAATGCCAGTACAGACCCTACTACGGCCACCATAATCACAGCAAAAACAACAGTGTACGTATTTTTCTCAGTATTCAGTGCCATAATTAAACAGTTTCAGCTTTAAGTTCAGCAGCAGTACCATCTACCCTATCCGGTAGAATAGTAGCGTTTTTAAGTCGTTTTAATCGTCGCTTCACATTTCCTCGTACCACATAGTGGTCAATTGTGGGCGCAAAGACGTTCATCAACAATATTGCAAGGAAAACCCCTTCCGGATATCCGGGATTAAACACCCGGATCATGACGGAGAGAAATCCTATCAGGAACCCGTAGATCCATTTTCCCCGGTTCGTTTGGGAGCCCGTTACCGGGTCTGTAGCCATATAGACGATACCAAAGGCCAATCCACCAACAATTAAGTGCTTCCAGTATTCAAAACTCATTAGTCCATAGAACTTACTGTATTCCGGGATCCATCCGAAATCCACCACAGCATTAAAGATCAAGCCCATGGCTAGAGATCCTACTACCGCACTAAGCATAATTCTCCAGCTGGCAATTTTTGTGAAGACCAGGAATAAACCTCCTAAAAGAATTAGAAACGTTGAGGTCTCTCCCACTGAGCCTGGAATGAATCCGAAAAACATTTCAGAGAGATCATATTTCGCATACATTTCCTGGGTATTCCCTTGTGCCAGATAGCCAAGGATAGTTTCTCCTGATATTGCATCTGCCGTACCGGCACGCTCCACTGCACCGTGCACCCATACTTTGTCTCCACTCATCCAGGTAGGGTAGGCGAAGAAAAGAAAAGCGCGAATCGTAAGCGCGGGATTCAAAATATTCATCCCCGTTCCTCCAAATACTTCTTTTCCAATAACCACTCCAAAAACAACGGCCACAGCGAGCATCCATAAGGGCGTATCAACCGGAACGATCAAGGGCACCAACATCCCCGTCACTAAATAGCCCTCTTCTACCTCATGCCCTTTGATTACAGCAAAGATGAATTCAACGAGCAAACCAACGCCATAGGACACAATCACCAGGGGTAAGATGGTAACAGCCCCCAGGATAAAATTATCCCAGGTGATAAAATGTTCTAGAAGTGAGAAGTTTTCCGGAAAACCGTTAATAGCCGAATAGTGTTGATATCCAGTATTAAACATTCCAAAAAGCAAGCAGGGCACTAATGCCAGGATCACCGTATTCATGGTACGTTTTAAATCGTCCACGGCGCGGATATGCCCACCGGAATGGGTAGTTTCATTAGGTGTAAACAAAAAAGTATGAAAGGCATTAAAGGCAGGTGCCATTTTCTTGCCTTGATACTTCAGTTTTAGATCATGCATTTTTTCTTTCAGTCCCATAGCTTAACCGATTTCTTGATGTAATAAATCCAGTCCTTCCCTGATTATTTTCTGATGCGGCTGTTTCGAAATACAGATAAATTCCGTTAAGGAAAAATCCTCGGGTGCCACTTCGTATAATCCTAATTGCTCCATCTCATCCAAATCCTTTACCATGCAGGCTTTTAGCAACTGCAAAGGATAGATGTCTAAGGGAAAGACTTCTTCGTATCCCCCCGTAACCACAAAAGCCCGGTGCTCTCCATTGGTATTGGTGTCCAGATCATATTGCTTTTTTCCATTAAGCCAGGAAAAGGTCAACGCCCTTGTGGATGATATTTTATTGAAAACCGGTTTATTCCATCCGAAGAACTCGTAGTCATCTCCCTCTGGAATAGCAGTAACGGTATTGTTGTAGAATCCGAGATGTGCATCCGGGCTAATGCGATATCCGGTAAGCACGTCACCGTTAATCAACCGGAACTTCTTTTCTTTTACACCACTGGCGTATAAAAAGGTGGATACCTCCGCACCAATTTTTGTGGTGTAGTATTTGGGTGCTTTTACACAGGAACCCGCCAGGGCAATAGTACGCTCAGCATTAAATCTTCCTGTAAGCAAAAACTCCCCGATGATGATCAAATCCTGAGGAGCGATTGTCCAGACTATTTCACCTTTATTGACCGGATCTATTTTGTTGATTTGTGTACCTACCAAACCCGCAGGATGTGGGCCGGAAACTTTATGCAATTGTATGCCATCGATAGCAGCAAAAGGAGTTGTCCCGGTATTACCAACGGAAACATGGATTTTACCAGGAGTTAACTTCCCAAGTGCGGTGATAGCTGCCTGAATTTCCTTTTCCTTTCCGCGAAGCACATAGTCTACATCTGCAGCAAGTGGAGCGGTAGCATAACCGGATATAAAGATCGCTTTAGGCGTCTTATCCGGATGTGCGATAATATCGTATGGACGTTGTTTAATAAACGGCCAACAACCCGATTTCAAAAGCGTATCCAAAATAACATTGGGTTCCGCCTTCTCCAAGTCCATTGGAGCAGTTTCGTGGAATGTTTGTTCTTTATCAGCAAGAATTTTGACGGTGAGTATACGGCGGCGGGCACCCCGCACAATTTCAACCAACTCTCCGCTAACCGGGGAAACAAAAAGCATATCCTCCCGGCTTTTGTTGTAAAAAATGGGTTCACCAGCCTTAACCTCCGCACCTTCCTTAAAGAGCATTTTTGGGGTAATCCCATGAAAATCGTCTAGATTTAACGCATAGACATTGCTGGAAACTGCTTGTGAAGTGGTTTGTTCTGCTGCCCCGACCAGGTTGATATTCAACCCTTTCTTGATTCGTACGTCTTTGGACATCTGTAGCAACCTTTGGTTTTAAAAATCGGCTATAAAAATAGTACTAATCCAACTAAATTTGCAATAATTACCTAGAAAATTGGGATTATAGCGACCTTCCCTTGTCCGGCATACTTTTTGTTTACCTTTACCCCAAAAATTGCCCTGAAATGCGTTTTTTGCTTAAACAGCTCTTTGTTTTTCTATGCCCTTTAGCACTATTCGCCCAGGTTATGGAAGAGGTGAATCCTCCACCTAATATCAAGACAATCATTTTCCTGGGACCAACGCAAGATCAGTTTCCAGTTATCAAATTGGGAGAAGAGATTTCGCTGACCTTTGATGATCTTACCGCAAGTGAACAGGATTATTATTACAAAATTGTACACTGCGATTACGATTGGACCCCTTCGCAATTACTAAAATCGCAATATTTAGAAGGCGTGGATAATCAGCGTATTATCGATTACGGTAACAGCCTTACTACTTTACAACCCTATTCCAACTACCGACTAACAATTCCTAATCCACAAGTAGCACTAAAGGTCACTGGCAATTACCTGTTGGAGATCCATAACAGCTACGGAGAACTACAATTTTCAAGGCGTTTTGTAGTGTACAAAGATCTGGTACAGGTAGGCGGGATCGTACGGCGATCCAGGGATTTCAATTTCTTGAATGAAAAACAGGTCGTACAGTTCAATATCAATACGGCCGGCTTTCCCGTGGTCAATCCAAAACAGGAAATCAAGGTGGCCATATTGCAAAATTACTTCTGGCCCACGGCATTGTACAATATCAAACCTCAATTTACCCTGGGCAATGAACTCGTATATCGCTACGATCAAGAAACCAGTTTTTACGGGGGGAACGAGTACTTGAATTTTGATACCAAAGACTTGCGCTCTCCTACCTTTGCCATATCCAGTATTGAGCTTAAAGACATCTACCACCACTATCTATTTCCCAATCCATTCAGAGTTGACGACCAATACACATTTTTCCCCGATATCAACGGCGACTTTATTGTTCGTACATTACAAGGAACTGACGTAGCCCGGGAAGCAGAGTACACCAAGGTACATTTTAGCCTGCCTTACGATCCTCGTTTAGGGCTGGACAATGTCTATGTAATTGGCAAATTCAACAACTACGCCCTCAACGAAGAAAACAAAATGGCCTATAACGAGGAAACGGCGAATTTGGAATTGGAATATCCCTTTAAGCAGGGGTTTTATAACTACAAGTACGTTGTGGAACAGGAAGATGGCACTGTCGAATTGAACACGGTAAGCGGTAATTTTCACTTCACGGAAAATCAGTATCTCATTCTTGTCTATTACCGGGATTTTGGTGAAATGTTTGATGGTATCATTGGCATTGGAACGACCAACTCCAGAACTATTACGAATTAAGTATATTTAATCCCTTAGTTTAGACCATGGGCAAAGGGAACAAGCTGATCACAAAGGGCAGGTACGAACTTAAATTTCGGGGAACGGAATGCCTGAACTGTGGCCATATCCTGGATATGAGCGATAAGTACTGCCCCAATTGCGGACAGGCCAACAGTACGAAGAAATTAGTGCTTAAAGATTTTTTTGATGAGTTCTTCTCCAGCCTGGTCAATTACGACTCCAAACTTATCAAAACGCTATATACCCTACTGGTAAAGCCGGGTACCATTACCAAAGATTATATCAGGGGAAAAAGAGTAGCGTATACGAATCCCTTCCGATTTTTATTGAGCCTTGCCTTTCTCTATTTTCTAATGGTAAGCTATAGTAGTAATCTGGGTGAGTTGGATAAGCTGGGACTCGAAGAAAAGATAAAACAAACCGGGCCGATGGCCTTTGACCTCACTTCCGGCGAGTTTGTGCAAGACAGCACGGAGATCCGACAGCAGGCGGAAAAAGCCTTGCAACGACTGGATTCAATGAGCGGAGGAGAAACACAACTATCATCAGAGCTGTCAACATTAGATTCCCTGGGGTTCCTTCTTAACCCGGAATCCGTAGAAACAGCTATCAGGGAGGAACACTTAAAGGATTCCTTTATGTTCGCTAACCCAACAGGGTACTTTGCAGAAATAGAAAATAAATCTGATAACGTGTTTTTCAAAAAAATGGAATTCTTTTTTAACCATTTGCGGCGCGATTCGTTAAGCTCTTTTGAAGAGGCCAAGGAAAACTACCAAGTGACCAATAGCTGGTCAAACAAAATGGCATTCAATGGTTCCAATAGCATTTTACGGGTCATCTCACAGCCGGGGAGTTGGTTAAATGCTACCATGGCCAAACTACCATTTGTCATTTTTTTCTTCTTACCGGTGTTCACCGTTTTCATAACTTTGGCGTATATCCGAAAAAAATACACCTACACCGATCATTTGATATTTAGTTTCCACAACCAGTCATTATTATTTATCTTGCTCATCCTTAGCTGGCTAGTAGATAACATTTTCAATACCGCCACAGCTTGGATCTTTTTAACGATCTTTTCGATCTATCTGTTCCAGGCGATGCGGAAGTTCTACGAGCAAGGGATTTTTAAAACAATTGTAAAATATGTTTTCCTCAATTCGGCATTCATGTTTTTAGCACTTATAAGCATGTTGCTGTTGTTTACAGGAAGTGTTTTAAAAATCCCTTGCTCGTAGAACTTCCGCATCGCCTGGAACAGATAGATCGAAAAGATCGTTAAAAAGATCCAAGCTGTGGCGGTATTG
>JANQHL010000158.1 GCA_028277085.1 Flavobacteriaceae bacterium | reverse complement strand
GAAGTGGAACGGCGGAATTGGGCCCCTTCAAAAAAGGAGCCGTCCATTTGGCTATGCAGGCGGGAGTTCCCATTGTTCCCATTGTGATTAAAAACGCCTATCAAGCCGTAAAAAAAGGGACGGTACTATTACGCCCTACTCATATTGAAGTGGTCGTTTTAGATCCGGTGGACACGGGACTTTGGAAAAGGAAAGATTTAGACAAAAACATCGAAGAGATTCGTAACCTCTTCGTTGCTGAACTGAGTAATTAACAGGGCCATCACGTTTTGCCTGGCCCCCAACCAAATAACAGGAGAATGTCTTTAAACGTAGGGTTGTTAGGTGGTGGTTCCTGGGGAACTACAGTGGCCTCTCTTACCGCAAGAAACGCCAATACTACCCTTTGGGCCAGAAACGAGGAAACTGTCAAGGAAATCAACGAACATCGAACCAATTCAAAGTACCTGCCCGGAGCCTTGTTAAACAGAAATTTAAAAGCCTCACATTCCATTGAGAAAACTGTAAAAAATGCAGATTTATTGGTCATGGGCATACCTTCACAGAATTTTAGAAAGGTTTTGGAGACGGCAAGACCCTACATTCGTCCATGGATCCCGATAGTGAGTTTGTCGAAAGGTCTGGAAATGGGCACCAAAAAAAGAATGACAGAGATTATTGAAGAAACCCTACCTGGTCATCCTACAGGGGTGCTTACAGGCCCCAACCTGGCCAAAGAGATTCATAGCGGTCAAGCCGCAGCTGCCGTAATCGCCATGGTGGATGAAGTCATTGGGAAAAGGCTTCAAGGGGTTTTCAACTCTGGACTTTTTCGAGTGTATACGAATACTGATGTCATTGGCTGTGAACTGGGGGGAGCCCTAAAGAACATCATGGCCATTGCCACTGGAATGGGAGATGGGGCCAATGCTGGCGATAATACGCGGGCTGCGGTAATCACCAGAGGACTATCGGAACTAACACGCCTGGGTACCGCAATGGGAGGGAAACGAAGAACCTTTGCTGGGCTGGCAGGAATGGGGGATTTGGTGGCCACCTGCAGCAGTGCCAAAAGTAGGAATCGCCATGTAGGTTTTCAGTTGGGGCAAGGCAAAAAACTTGAAGAGATCATTGAAGAAATGTCTGAGGTGGCCGAAGGGGTAAAAACCGCAAAAGTGGTTATGGAATTGGCAAAAGACTACCAGGTTCATATGCCCATTTCCGAAGAAGTGTATAAAGTACTTTACGAAGGGAATACAGTTGAAGATGCTTTTCGAGGATTGCTAAAAATTGAAAGTGGTTCTGAAGCAGAGCCTGGATAAGCTTCAACAAGTGCCTTTGCAGACGGGCATAAAACCAAAAGCCAGTATGAATTTGGTAAAACAGATTATTTTGATTACTCCTTTGGTAAGGTCGCAAGAAGGTTTTCTGCGGCTTCCGAATATATAGAATAACCCGTGCCATTTGCCAACGCAATGGTCTCGTTGCAGGAGTTTCGAGCCAATGTCAAATCACCCGTTTCCTGGGCAATTCTCCCCAAATGAAACAAAGCGTGAATTTCAGCCAGCTTAAACCCAATTTTCTTTGCAATTTTTATTGCCTCAAGTAGTTTTAATTTGGCTAAATCAGACTTGTCAGGGTGTTGGAGAAGTGCCGTATTGACCAGGCTAAAGGAGAGTTCCTCATAATTCGTACACTCCTTATTGATTTTTAAGGCTTTTTCAATCAGTGTATGTGCTTTTGTAGTGTCGCCTTTGCTTAGACTGGCTAAAGCAAGGTGGGTATAGGGCCTGGACAAACCGACAGCGTAGTTGATTCTTTTGGCAACAGAAATCGAGCGATTATAGTAATGATTTGCGCTGTCTAAGTCGCTCGCTCTTTCATGAAGCACGCCCAACCTGCTTAAAGATTTCACCAGCCCTGTGCTGTCGCCGGTAGTTTGAAAAATAGCTTTGGCTTTCCGATGGTGGGACCACGCATCATTCAAAGTATTTTGTTTTTTTAAGTAATGCCTTAAGTAGTAGATTTCTCCTAAATTATAGTTCAGCCAACCCAAAAGGGGAGTCGCTGGGCCCTTGTCTACTGAACCAATCAATTCATTTAGTAAGCCCTCACTTTTGGTGTCATTTCCGTTTATCCATAAAAATTTAGAATACAAGAGCATAACATGGCCTTCTTCAACCGCGCTCTTGAATATGTTGTCCGCTATCCTTTTTTCAATGCGCTGCAGCTCCGCACTACTCCAAACAGGTAACCTATCAAATTGTACACTACTCTTGGTCTCGCATGGTAGCGAATCAGTTGTATGAGAAGTAGGAAAGCGTGGAAAAATGGCAGTTGAAGACTCCTTTTTCCGGAATGTTGTATCTATACATTGGAACCCCAAAAAAAAGGGATACACCACCAGAAGTAACCAAATGCGATTTAAGTTCCATAGATGCAGCATAGCCTACGGTATTACATCTTTTCTAAGGTAATAAAAAGTTTTTAATTCGTATATTAGCGATAAACGGTATAATTATACATTCCAACTTGAATTTACAAGGTTTTGTTAATTTTGATGACCGACTGAAAAGCCCTGCCAAGGCATCCGATACATTTGTAGTTATGCGCATCTCAGCTTGTTTGTTGGTTTTCTTTTTGTTGATGATATGGGGTAACCTTCGTGCCCAGAAAGTGGGTATTGTAGCATCGGAAAAATGGGTTAAGGATGTAGGATTGCATCAACCGGAGAGTATACTTTTTGATGCTGAAAACCGATGTTTTTATGTTTCCAATGGAAAAAAATTTGCCCCCGGAACAGATGGATTCCTATCCAAGTTGGATGAAAATGGCAAGTTGCTACAACTTAAATGGATTGATAGCCTTAGCCGACCTACCGGAATGGCGCTGCACAACAACCAACTTTGGGTGGCTGACGTTAATGTGCTTAGGGTCATTGATATTCCCTCAGGGAGGGTCATAAAATCTTTTGCTGAACCCGTGCAAAAATCCGGATTGAACGACATTTCCATAAATTCCAAGGGCGAAGTGTTTGTTACCGCATCCTTTACACATTCGATCCTAAAAGTGGAGGGAGATGAACTTGTTGTTTGGCTCCAAGATGAAGTTGCTTTAGAATGGGCTAATGGCATTTATGCCCACGATGATGGTCTTTTGGTAGGGGGCACGCATCTCTCGGTTATCGATTTGGCCAGTAAACAGATACGACCGCTAAGATCAAGCCCACCAATCAAAGATTTTGATGGGCTTTGGCCGGCTAATACCGGTGGTTATTTCTTAAGTACAGTGGAAAACAGCGCACTTTGGCATTTGGATGCCGACGGCAAAGCCACTCAACTTGTAACAGACGATTTCTATATGGGCGATCTGCAATTTGTGACCGAAACCTCCACAGTATACGTTC
>JANQHL010000155.1 GCA_028277085.1 Flavobacteriaceae bacterium | reverse complement strand
GCAATTGGGAGGTTCACCAACTCCGATTTCCTGGGGGGAATTGTATACGGCCCTACAACAGGGGGTAGTGGATGGGGCCGAAAATAATCTCCCTAGTTTTCATACTTCAAAACACTATGAAGTCTGTAACTACTACAGTTTTGATGAACATACCGCAGTACCTGATGTGCTGCTTGTTGGCACTGAAACCTGGCAACGACTAAACAACAAAGAAAAAAAATGGTTGCAGGAGGCCGCAGATGCCTCGGCCCTCTATCAACGCGAATTATGGGCCAAAGCGGAAGAAAGGGCACTTACCGAGATTACCAAAGCTGGAGTAAAAGTAAACTATCCGGACAAGTCGTTATTCGCTGAAAAAACAAGTGCTTTTGATGCTCTTTTTGAAAAAGGCTCCGAATCATTATTCCTCATGGAATCGATACGAGAAATACGGTAAATGAGAAAGCGGGTAAACCTACTTCTGGAAAAGCTTTTGTTGGTCATCATGACCGTAATGTTGCTTTCAGTAATTTGGCAGGTGGTGTCCCGATACGTGTTGGGGAGCCCCAGTACCTTAACCGATGAAATAGCCAGTTTTTCCCTCATTTGGCTGGGTTTATACGGGGCAGCTTATGCTACCGGCAAAGAATTGCATCTCGCTATTGATTTGATTCCGGAGTCCGTAATCAACAAAGCCCCTGTCTTTTATTCGGGTATCGTGGCTTTTGCCATTGTTTTGTTTGCCGTTTGCGTAATGGTGATAGGCGGTCTCAATTTATGCTATCTAACGTTTCAGTTGCAACAGAAATCCGCCGCCCTGGAAATCCCTTTAGGATGGATTTACAGTGCGGTTCCCCTTTCCGGTCTTTTGATCACGTATTTCAGCGCAGATACCTTTTTCAAACGTAGGCGTGCCTACTTAAAAAACAAAAATGGAGTATACGGAAGCACTGATATTGGTAGTTAGTTTTGTCATTTTATTGGCAATTCGCGTACCCATTGCGTATAGTATTGGGCTTTCCGCATTCTTAACCTTGGTGGTTTCTATGCCTTCCTTACCCGCAGTGACCACATTGGCACAGCGTATGGCCACTTCATTAGACAGTTTTGCCTTATTGGCCATCCCCTTTTTCATTTTGGCAGGACAAGTAATGAACCAGGGCGGGATTGCCCGTAGATTGATTGATTTCGCAAAAGCTGTCGTAGGGCCTTTACCAGGTGGATTGGCCTTTGTAAACATTATTGCCTGCATGCTTTTCGGGGCCATTTCAGGTTCTGCAGTTGCCGCTGCTTCTGCTATTGGCGGGTTCATGAATCCTATGATGGAAAAAGAGGGATATGATAAATCATTCAGTGCTGCGGTAAATATTACCAGTGCGACCACCGGACTAATTATTCCCCCGAGCAATATTTTAATTATTTATTCTTTGGCCAGTGGAGGGGTTAGTATTGCCGCACTGTTTTTAGCAGGTTATGTTCCCGGTATACTCATTGGCCTGGCGTTAATGTTGGTCGCAGGGGTATACGCCTGGATAAAAAAGTATCCCACCGCAAAATCTGTAGGAATCAGTGTTTTTTTTAAACGCTTTCTGGATGCCTTCCCCAGTCTGCTCCTATTGGTTGTAGTTATTGGGGGAATAGTAGCCGGGATTTTTACAGCAACCGAAGCTTCCGCGGTGGCGGTAGTTTATACGTTTGTGCTTGCCTTTGTTTACAAGGAAATCGAATGGAAAGACGTTTCTACTATTCTTTTGGAAACCACCAAGACCACTGCCATTGTGATGTTATTGATTGCTACTTCGGTCGCCATGAGCTGGGTGATGAGTTACGAAAGTATCCCCCAGGAAATCAGTGCAGGACTACTGAGCATTAGCAATAACCCCATAGTCATTTTGATCATTATCAACTTGATTTTACTCTTTGTAGGCATTTTTATGGACATGACCCCGGCGGTATTGATTTTTACCCCTATTTTTCTTCCGATAGTCACCGAAATGGGGATTGACCCCATCCATTTTGGGATCATCATGATCTTGAACCTTTGTATTGGGTTGTGTACTCCACCAGTGGGATCAGTACTCTTTGTAGGTTGTGGGGTCGCCAACCTGAAAATTCAGCAAGTGGTACGTCCTTTATTACCCATGTTCATTGTGATGTTGGTTATTTTGATGATCATCACCTATGTACCGGAATTGAGCCTTTGGGTGCCTGAGTTGTTTGGATTTTGACATTTGAAGGTTATCCGAATCGGAACTATCTGTTTTCGGTAATTGTTAGCCATCTACTTTATTGCTTTCTTCATGGTCCATGCCGTCTTGGTTTCTTCTATAATTTCAAACCCCAATCGCTTATACAGCCCGGAAGCCTTGTTTGCTTTATCAACACTTAATGAAAGAAATTCAACGCCAAGCTTCTGGTACGCAGCAACTATTGCTCGCATCAATTCCGTTCCAATGCCCTTAGCACGAAATTCAGGGTGTATCGCCATACTCAATTCCGGAGTGGTAGTATCTATAAACCCGTACCCCTGGTTTTCCTCGGAGAAAAGCCTACCCCAAATTGCGCCGATAAGTTGTCGGTCACTTTCGGCCACCAAAGCAATATCGTAGTTGTCCTTACCCCATTGGTCAATATATTTCGCCAATGATTTGTCTTTTATAATGTCTTTAGGCAAAGGATCATGTCCTTCGGGTATGAAAATGGCCATGTAAAGCATATCTGCTAAAAAGTCTAATTCATCATTTTTTATTTCCCGTATGGTCATCATCCTTTGGGTTGCTTTTTCTTTTTGGCAAAGGTACTGGCTATCACCATCGTACAGCAAACGCCAGGGGTAACTTTACCAGGAAAAGTAGTAAAAGCAGTTGAGCCACCACATGGATTTCCTCGAATAGAAAACAACAGGGAATTCCTAAAGTGGTAAAAAAAGCCGCAAGTACGCGTTGATTGACCGGTTGTTGTATACTATTCACGATTAATAGGGCCAACAATGTATAGATGGAAAGTGTAGCGATAACCAGGGTAGTATCAGGAAATAGCCAAATCATTGCAAGGGGTTGAATTACGTGCAATGCGATGAAAATAGTTCGTGCCTTAGGGTTTTCACGGTAATAGGTGGTGGTACCCTTTGTAAAGTTTGAAACAACACCTCCAGACAAGTCAAAAGCAAGAATACCAAGAATTAGAAATTTATATATTTCAGTGAATGCATTATCGGCTAAATGCAGTATAACGATAGTGGTAAAGGCCGCAATGATATAGGTGAGTAGTAAATCGATCACACTTGCCTGTTTACCATGGAATTCATGTAAAGGGGAAGGGATAGATACTTTAGTATTAAGTGTTTTCATGTGCAGTAGCTTTTTGTTGGGCATTCAAGCATTGTTATAAAACCAGGTCAGGCCGTATTAGCAGAAGAAAAACACCCCCAACGATTTCCGTGAATGTGATGAGTTTTAGTTGGTTTTTAGGCCATCCATTTCTGAATAGGGCCACCAGCCGGCCGAGGGGTTGCGACAGCACGAAAAGTGCTACCAAATCACCCAGTATAGCATCGTCTATTCGAAAAGAGGCAAAAACACATAAAACGGCCTGCGCCAGAAAAACACCAATATAGATGGCATGGAATTCGCTTTTCGCATTTTGATTATTTAATGTATAGCCCAATATTTTGGCTAGAGAATAGGGACGGAACAATGCCCAAAAGGCATAAAATGTAAAAACTGCTCCAGTAGCTAAAAGTATTAGCTGCCTTGCTAGATCTTGATACACCATCTGCTTTTATTTTGATTCACAACCTGAACCAAAAGTAGAATGTCCCGGAATGCCTTCCTTTTACATAAGTTAAAAAACGCTCTTTTTTTGTGTACCTGCCCGGATGCGGCTTAAACTAACCTGGCTGATTCCTAAATAAGACGCGATTTTTCCCAGGGACACCCGTTGCAGGATTTCCGGATACGTTTTAATTAATTGGTTATAGCGCTCAGAAGCATCTTTTATTCTAAGATTTTCGTAATGGTTGGTCAATTTCACAAATTCCTCTTGCTGAAATTGAGTTCCCCAAAATGCCCATTTGTGATTTTTTCTGTATAAAGAATTTAGGGTATCAAATGTGATGCTCAGCAGTATAGTATCATCTTCCAGTACTGCTATATTGGTATTGCTGGGCTTCTGTTTACAGAAACTGGTAATGTCTGTAAAGAATGAGTCTTCGAATTCATACCATAAGACCTTTCTGTCGTCATCATTCTGAAATGAATACACAAGACCCTGACAGTTGAAATACAATAACCGGCAGGTTTGTCCTGCAGTCAAAAGAACCTCATCTTTAGTGTGGACTTCCAAATTAAAAGATTTTTGTGCGGCAAATACGTCTTTGTCGCTCAAAACATCATACCGTGGTATTTGACTGAGGTAATATTCCTTAGTTCCCATTTTTAAGTGTATGTTATTCTGACCATGTTTATATGGAATATAAGCTTATTCATTTGGTGGCCTTACGTTCCAGGGATATTTTATTATATACAAGAAAGCTTAGCAATTTTCTTTCTAAATTATTTTAATGCAATCAACAGGCGTATCTTTAAGATTGGTTAAATAGCGTAGCGTTATCTTCATTATTTGATGAATCGCACTAATCGACCATAAAAATAAGACAATGAAAAAACTGAGCTTACTCGTTAAATCGGTTTCCCTACTCTCGGTAATCCTGGTATTGGGATGTGAGGAGAAACCTGGGGATACTATTCCCTGGAAAAATCTCTTTAATGGTAAAAACCTTGATGGATGGTCACAAAAGGGAGGGGAAGCCCAATACGAAGTTAGGGAAGGTGCCATCTTGGGTATAACCGTTCACGATACGCCTAATTCCTTTATGACCACCAATGAAATGTACGGTGATTTTATTCTGGAACTGGAATATAGAGTGGATTCTTCCATGAACTCCGGCATCCAGATCCGAAGCAACAGTTTTCCGTACTATCAAAAGGGTAGAGTGCACGGCTATCAGGTAGAAATTGACCCCTCCAAGCGAGCCTGGAGTGCCGGGATATACGATGAAGGCCGACGGGGGTGGCTGAATACCCTGGAGAACAATCCTACCGCACAAAAGGCTTTTAAGCAAAATGAATGGAACCACTACCGCATTGAGGCCATTGGAGACACCTTAAAAACCTGGATCAATGGAGTTCCCGCTGCCCATTTGGTGGACGAAAAAACGGCCAGTGGTTTTATCGGACTGCAGGTGCACAGCATCAAAAAAGATCAAAAAGCGGGTACCGAAATCCAATGGAAAAACATTCATATCCTTACGGACAGTCTGACAGCGTACTCTAAACAATCACCCCTACCGCCGATCATAACCAAAAACCAACTGACCCAAAAAGAAACCGAAGAGGGTTGGCAGTTGCTTTGGGATGGCGAAACGACCAACGGTTGGCGCGGTGCCCGATTGGACAGTTTTCCAAATAAAGGTTGGATGATTGAAAATGGTGAATTAACGGTGCTGTCTACAGGAGGAGCAGAATCAGCCGCGGGAGGTGATATTGTGACCGTGGAGACTTACGGTGATTTTGAATTGAAAGTCGATTTTAAGTTGACCGAGGGAGCAAACAGCGGCATTAAATACTATGTGGACACGGACTTGAACAAAGGACCAGGATCTTCCATTGGATTGGAGTACCAGATCCTCGATGATGCCCGCCATCCCGATGCCAAGTTGGGTAACCACGAAGGCAGCCGTACGCTGGCCTCACTGTACGACTTGATTCAGGCAGATGTAAACAAACCCGTGAACCCTATAGGAGAATGGAACACGGCTTACATCCTATCCCAGGACAAGCGTGTGGCGCATTGGCTCAACGGCATGAAGGTATTGGAGTATGAACGCAAAAGTGAGGCGTATCGAAAACTGGTCTCCGAGAGTAAATATGAAAAGTGGCCCAATTTTGGAGAATCCGACAAGGGCCACATTTTGTTACAGGACCATGGCGACCGGGTGAGTTTTAAGAACATCAAGATACGACCACTAACCAAAGAAGAATAAAGATGACATCAAGAAGAGATTTTATTAAAAAAACCACTGCAGGTACGGCTGCTGTGACTTTGGGCGGATTAGTATTGCCTCAAATGGCGCATGCCCGTATTTTGGGCGCCAATGATACTATAAACTGTGCTGTGATTGGGGTACGAAGTCGGGCCAAGGCGCATCTGGTGGCTATTCATCAAGATCCCAATGCGAAGATTCTTTACAACTGCGATGTGGATGATGTCATTATTGAAAACCACAATGTATGGTGCCAGGAGAACATCGGTTATATCCCCAAGGTTGAAAAGGATTTTCGAAAGATATTGGAAGATAAGGATGTGGATGCCGTATTCATTGCTACACCAGAACACTGGCATGCCCCAATGGCCATCATGGCTATGCAGGCAGGGAAACATGTATACGTCGAAAAGCCATGCAGCCATAATCCTCATGAAAATGAATTGCTGGTAGCGGCTCAGAACAAGTATGGGAAGAAAGTGCAGATGGGGAACCAGCAACGGTCATCGAAAACTTCGGCTACCGCAATTAACGATATCAAAAATGGTATAATCGGAGAAGTGTATAAGGGCGAAGCCTATTATTCGAACAACCGTTTTTCTATTGGAAAAGGACAATCCATTGAGGTACCCGATACTTTGGACTGGGAACTTTGGCAAGGACCAGCGCCAAGAGAAGACTATCGGAATAACATCCATCCTTACAATTGGCACTGGTTCCGTGCCTGGGGTACCGGCGAAATACACAACAATGGCACCCATGAAATCGATATCTGCCGTTGGGCGTTGGGGGTTGACCTGCCCGAAACGGTGACCTCTTTCGGAGGAAAATACACCTATGATGACGATTGGGAGTTTGTAGACAACCAACAAGTGACCTACACCTTCCCAGGCAATAAATTCATCACCTGGTCGGGCCATAGTCGTGTAATGATGAAACCGGAACGTCCCGGACGGGGGGTTACCATTTACGGAAGTAAGGGAAGTATAGAATTGAGCCGGGAGTTTTATAAGTTATATGACCTGCAGGGTAATCCCATCAAGTTTGAATTTGAACAAGGCCAGCAAAGTGGTTCTACCAACACCC
>JANQHL010000131.1 GCA_028277085.1 Flavobacteriaceae bacterium | reverse complement strand
GTGGTCACGGCACATCCCATTGCTACAAAAATTGGTTTGGATGTTCTCAAAAAAGGAGGCAATGCTTTTGTTGCAGCGGTAGCAGTGAAATATGCTCTGGCTGTTGTTTTACCCAAAGCAGGTAATCTAGGTGGCGGGGGCTACATGGTGTACAGAACAGCTGAAGGCAAAAAAGGGGCGCTCGATTTTAGGGAAACTGCTCCTGCAGCGGCAAGTCGGGATATGTTCATTGATACCAGGGCGGACACTGTTTTACAAAAGAAAGCCTTACTTGGACATTTGGCGGCCTGCACCCCGGGAACGGTGGATGGCATGGACCAGGTCTATAAAAAATTCTGTGTACTACCTTTTGACACCTTGATCCAACCCGCTATTGCTATTGCAAAAAGTGGGTATACCATTTCGGATTACGACGCCTGGACATTCAACCGATCCCAAAAAGAATTTCGGGAAGTCAACGATTCTTCGATGCTATTTATCAAAAATGAACCCTGGGAAGAGGGCGACGCTATCGTCCAAACCGATTTGGCAAAAACATTAGAACGTATTCGAGACCACGGAAGAGATGGTTTTTACAAGGGGGAAACCGCGCAACATATTATCGATGAAATGAATTCCGGTGGAGCCATTCTGTGTAAAGCGGATTTGGAAAACTACAGCGCTGTTTGGCGGGAACCGATTCAGGGCACGTACAGAGATTCTTTCAACATCATTTCCATGCCGCCTTCATCAAGCGGTGGTCTTATAATTGTGCAATTATTGAAAGGTTCCAATGCGTATGATTTTAAGAAAATGGGGCATAACACTCCCAAAACAGTTCATGTGATGACGGAATTACAACGCAGAGCGTATGCGGATAGGGCAGAACACATGGGGGATTTGGACTTTTACGATGTTCCTATTGCAATGCTATTGGATGAGGAATATATAGCCGCCCGAAATGCTTCTATAGATATGGAAAGCGCAACGCCTTCGGAGGAAATTAAAGCCGGGGAAGTCGATAAAATTGAAAGCCTTGAAACCACCCATTTTTCGATTGTTGACAAAGCCGGAAATGCTGCTTCCATTACGACAACCTTAGTAGCCTATTTTGGTTGCAAGGTATTGGTGGATAATGCCGGGTTCTTTTTAAACAATGAGATGAACAACTTTAGCTTGAAACCCGGTTTTCCGAATATTTTTGGTCTTGTTGGTGGCGAAGCCAATGCCATTGCTCCCGGAAAACGAATGCTCAGTAGTATGAGTCCGACCATAGTTGAAAAAAACGGAGCGCTCTTTATGGTCTTAGGAACACCGGGCGGCTCAACGATAATAAATGTCAACTACCAAAATATCGTCAATGTTATCGACCATGGCATGACCATGCAGGAGGCCGTTGATGCCAAAAAACACCATTCCCAGTGGCTGCCCGATAGAATTGTGATGGAAGAAGGCGCGTTGGATAGTCTGACCCTTGTGAGGTTAAAAGAACTGGGGCATACTTCTTTTAGAGAAGTTGAACAATTAGGACGCACAGAGGCGATTTTGGTACGTCCTGATGGTTCTTATGAAGGCGCAGCAGATAACAAACGCACCGGCGATGCGGTTGCCGAAGGATATTAATGTAAACCAAGACTAAAACGCGAATACTCTTGTTGCTATCCATGGGACTTATTTCCTTGTAAAAGTCCTACGGAACGGTAGCCGCCGATGTTGAAAAGGTGCTGCAACGTATCGCTGAATTTAAATAAATTGTATGTCGTAAATGTCAAACCTATACTTTATAGTCTCAGGCATTGGAGCACTTCAATGCATTTTGTTTCTACTGCTTCTTTGGATAAAAAGACACAAGAAGCTACCGGACTATATTTTGATATTTTGGTTTTTCGTTTTTTTTATTCACCTGATAGTCGGTATACATAAAGCGCTACACCCCACGCGTACGGGCGAAATATTCATAATGACCATTGGTCTTTTACACGGACCTTTATTCTTTGTATACACAAAAACGCTATTCAATCGGAGTTTTTCCAGGTGGGATATATTGCATTTTGTCCCTTTTGCCCTATTTACACTGCTCAGTTTCCATATCCGGCAAACCTTGGAATTGACCTGGGAAGTAGTAGTCCTAATAGCGAAGTTAATCACGTTGATCGCATACCCGATTTACATACTGTATTTATGTAAAAAAGCACAAAGGACGACTGCCAAAAAATCGGGAATAACCAGAGGAAACCTTTCCTGGCTTAACATTATTGCCATACTATTTTTGATGAGTACCGGGATAAGTATGATTAGGCTTACCACAGAACTTTTAGTAGGAGTGGCGTATTTTGAACTATGGGATCTGATACGCTATATCATATGGGTTACCGTTATCGGGTTCTATGGTCTGAAATATGGCACGGTCTACCAACCTGAAATATCCCGTGAATTAGTGACAAAAGGCAAAAAATACAAACATAGTCCACTTAAGGTGGAAGAGGTGATGTACTTCAAAAATGTCATCGATACGTTTTTTAGAGAAAGCAAAGCCTATCTTCAACCTGATTTTTCCCTCACAACGTTATCAAACACAGTAAACATCCCCAAGCATCATCTATCTCAAATTATTAATTCAGAGATGAACGCCAACTTTTATGATTTAATCAATGCGAAAAGAATAGAATATGCCATGCAGAGAATACGGGAAAGCAACAATTCAACATTGGAAGGACTGGGATACGAATGTGGTTTTAATTCTAAATCTACTTTCTTCAGTAACTTCAAGAAGAAAACAGGAAAAACCCCTGGAGAATATAAAAAGGAAATCAGTACGGATTAATTAAGGACGTCCTGTATTCATTGCCAAGTCGCTTTTTTTGCTTTTAAAGCGATACAACTACAAATGCATAAAAGAGACTTTATAAAGACAGCGGGGGCCGCTTCACTATTTACAGCAGTACATCCATGGGGGAGTTTTGGAATGCAGATAGGCAACTCCAAGAAAGTGTTGATCCTGGGAGGAAGGGGTTTTCTAGGCCCGAGTATCGTTGAGGAGTTTTTAGCATCCGGACATCAGGTCACACTCTTAAATAGAGGGAAGACCAATACCCATCTATTCACTGATTTACCGATCATAATCTGCGATAGAGAAAAGGAAAATAAACAGGGGTTTAATGCTATAAATAAAAAATACAAGAATTCGTATTGGGATATTGTAGTTGATACCTGGCAAAAATCGCCAAAAGCAGTTTCGGATTTTCTCGAAGTGTTTAAAGGACAATTTGGTCATTATCACTATATATCGACGGTTTCCGTTTACGATAAATGGGATAAAAAATTTATAGTAGAAAGCGAACCCTTAAACCCACTTCCAAAATTCCCTAAAACAATCGGTGAAGCGTTTAGATATGCCATTCGAAAAACATTAGCAGAAGAAGCCATACGGGAAAGAACAAGCAATTACACGATATATCGATCGCATGGCATGAAAGACTTTCGGGTTACCCGGCCTGATGATCCCAACGCTGAGCCTTTTTGGCCGGTACGTTTTTTACGAGGGGGGGAACTACTGGTCCCCAGAATTCCAGATCACCATATGCAGGTAACAGATATAAAGAGCCTTACAAGATTTATCGTGCATTGCGCCAATTCAGCTAGCTATGGTGCATTTAACGTGGCCTATGACCCCACCCCGTTCAAAGACTTCATATCCAGTCTCATTCATGCCACTGCCAGGACCAAAACAATGCATTGGATTGATGGAGATTTTCTCATTGAAAATGGTCTCTTGCCTTATAAAATAGTTCCGTTGTGGAAACCAACACCAGCCGGTTCCTATTACTTTAATGTCCAGAAAGCCATTGGTGCAGGGCTGGTAAACCGTCCTATGGTTGATATGATAACCGATCAACTAAACGGATATAAAAGCAGACATCCTCATGATGATGTTAGATTTGGAGAAATGGTAGAAGGAAAACAGCTGAAGTACTACTCCATGGCTAAAGAACGCGAAGTGATAAAAAAATGGGTGGCTCGTTAGCAATAGTTTTTTCTTAAAATCGTAATAAGTGGTAAGGAGTATGCTTTTTACAAGTATTGTCTCAAACCAATGGTGTGCCGAATAGAACTTCTAAATTCTTTAAAAAGACTGCATTGCAATTCGGCTTTTTTGCCACAAGCGGAAACATGACATTTAAATTTCTTGCAATCAATTATCTTTAAGGGGTAGCGACAAAACCATGGTCGTTTTTTTCGCAACTAATCCTACGTAAAGGGTTGTCGTTCATCAAAAACAACAAAACACTACTTGTATATGAAACCTTCTCAGAAACTTTTTTTCGTAGTAGTATTGCTAATTAGCATTTTATCCTGTAGTTCACCAAAAAGGGATGTCGAGTACGGAAAAGCTACTAAAGAACTAATTGCGCTTTTAGATAGTAATCCTACACTGAAATCAATGCTGGAATCTTCTTTACAAAAAGCGAAAGAAACGAACCCGGACAGGAATACAAACCCTGCCCAGAACCTTGAAGAATACTATCAGTTTGTAACGTGGACAGAAACTACAATGCCCTGGGCGATAGTTAAAAAGGAAGAATATCCTGAAATATTTGACAATATCTTCCAGGGACTTTGCGCCTTCTATTTTTTAATTGATCAACCCATCCCTGAACTAGAAGGAAAAGGATTGGTCAATAATTCCTTACAGTATTACGAACCATTTGCGAAATGGCTGGTCACTTTTAGTAAATCATGGGGTACTTATCTTGACACTGAAGATTCATGGAATGAAGAATACTATCAAATGGCTTTAAATGATCCTAATTTTGGATTACAAAATGGTTGGTATGAAGACCCTTCAAATTGGAAAACTTTTAACCAATTCTTCGCTAGATATTTGAAGTCTCCGGCTATGCGACCTGTTGCAAGTCCTGAACTAGACTCTGTTGTAGCATCATTTGCAGACTCACAACCGCAGGGCGTATGGGCAATAGACAGCAACTCGAATCTGATAGCACAAGATGGTGTTCCGGTAAAGTCTTCTACCCTTAAATCTATTTCAAAACTTCTCGGAGAAGACTGTCAGTTCAAGAACGTATTTGCGAACGGTACATTTACCCATTCCTTCCTTAATGTCAATGACTATCACAGATATCATTTCCCGTTAGGCGGCATGGTGAGAGAAGTCAGAATAATTCAAGGTATCAATCCGTCAGGTGGGCAACTATGGTGGGACCAAGAAAACAATAGATATGCATTTAATCCAAGTGCAAAAACAGGATGGCAATCGGTTGAGACAAGAGGATGTGTTATCCTGGAAACTGTTGAATTTGGACTAGTAGCCCTTATGCCTATCGGGATGGCAGCTGTCGGCTCAGTAAATTTCGAAGAATACGTTACTCCGGGAACAACAGTAAAAAAAGGTGATATGCTTGGGCATTTTGCATTCGGGGGTTCCGATTTTATAATGATCTTTCAGGACGGCGTTACATTCACTTTAGACGCTCCAATGGAAAATGATGGGAGTTCCTACAAACACCTCTTGATGGGGGAACGCTTAGGCCTTTTATCCAAAAAGCAATAACCAAACACCAACAAGGTGTATAAGCAATCGCGGAACTTGATAAACTGAATAAAGACGGCAACCAAGACCGTTAGCGGCAAGCTGAAAACAGAGTGTGTAAAAAAATGTACAGACGTATAGTCACCTTCTTTCTTTTCTTTCTCGTGAGCCAAGGTTCGACTGCACAGGATGATAGCCTATGGCAACAACAACCTGATTTGAGTATTTCAGGTTTCCTGGACGTTTTTTATGTATATGATTTTAACCAACCGCAAGGTGCGGAAAGGCAATCTTTTTTGTTTAACCATAACCGGCACAACGAATTCAATCTTAATCTGGGCTTGGTGAAATTTGGGATAAAACACCCAAAGTACCGCGCCAATTTGGCAATACACACAGGGACTTATGCTAATGATAATTATGCGGCAGAACCTGGACTTTTGAAAAACATCTTTGAAGCAACTATTGGAATTGCATTAAATAAGAAGAATAGTCTGTGGCTTGATGCAGGCGTTTTCCCTTCTCATATTGGGTTTGAAAGTGCCATATCCATGGATAATATGACTTTAACCCGTTCCTTATCGGCTGAAAATTCCCCTTATTTTCTTTCAGGAGCAAAATTGACGTTTCACCCTAATGACAAATGGGAAATCGCAGGAATGATTGTAAATGGTTGGCAACGCATTCAACGACTTGAAGGTAATTCACTACCTTCATTTGGAACTCAAGTGAGCTACCGTCCAACCAATAAAGTCGTTTTAAATTGGAGTACATTTATTGGAACAGACGACCCGGACACTACAAGACGGATACGCTATTTTAACAACTTCTATGGGCAATTTCAATTAACCGACAAATTTGACTTGATAGCAGGTTTTGATGTTGGAATACAACAAAAGTTTAGAGGAGACTCAGCTTATGATATTTGGTTCGCCCCCGTACTTATTGGTCGATATGCAATAAATACCACTTGGAGGTTTGCCGTCCGCGCGGAATACTATCAGGATGAAACAGGCATTATAATCCCAACCGAAACAACAAATGGTTTTCAAACTACAGGACTCTCATTAAATATCGATTATTCACCAACTCAAAATATCATGTGCCGATTTGAAGGACGTTGGTTCAACAGTAAAGACGATATTTTTGAAACTACAACCGATCTGACAAACGATAACTTTTTTATTGGGACATCAATAGCTATAAAATTTGCAGAAACTAAAATAAATTAGACCATGAACACTGAAATAGTACGATCGAACAACAAAGTGTATGCGTTCATGTCGAGCAGGAACCCGCAAAGTCGTATACACAAATTCCAAGATAAAATCCATACTTAGCTCGTACTGAAATCTAAAAAAAGATACCTAGAAGGAAAGCGTCAATTAATGTACAAGGTCATCAAACTATTCAGCACATACTCTATTCCATTGATCCTATTGGTTTTGATGGTAACCTGCCTTAAGGTAAAAGGACAGGAAACGAACACAAAGGCCATAGATCAGATCTACGAGGAGATGGTGGCAAGGATACAAACCGACATTGACCCTGAATTTATGTATGATTATGAAGATACAAAGTTCGTTCCCCCCGAGGGTAAAACTGTATTGATCATGGGGCAAACGGTGGAGCGCATTAGAGAATACATGGATCATTTTGGGCACCGACCCCTTCCAGGTGGTTGGTCCGCCTACTGGGGAATTCCCGAATTTACCGGTATTACGGAGCAACATAAAAACGAAACCGGGGCTACGCAACACCACCAAATGTTGATAGATTCGTTTCCGAATACTGTTGTTCACAGCGCACTATGGATGGTGGGAAAATGGAACGTTGCGCAAAAAGCAGCCAATGGAGACTACGACCGTGTCGTAAAGAAATACAGTTCCTGGGCTAAAAAGGTGAACAGACCGATTTACCTTAGAATCGGTTACGAATTTGACGGACCCCACAACGAATTGGAGCCGCGGGAATATGTTAAGGCCTATCGACATATTGTTGATCTTATGCGCGCAAAAGGCGTGGACAACGTAGCATTCGTTTGGCATTCCTATGCGTCTAAACCTTTTAAGGACTATCCACTCGCTGCCTGGTACCCGGGGGATGCTTATGTGGATTGGGTGGGGATCTCTGTCTTTGGGCATGCGTACGGTGGTACGGACTTTGGCCCGTATTGTGACAATGTGCTACAATTTGCCAAACAACACCAAAAACCGGTAATGATCGCTGAGGCCAAACCGATCAATGGTATCGATGCAAACAACATTGAGGTCTGGGATGAATGGTTTGTCAACTTCTTTACCTTCACCTATAACAAGAATATTAAGGCCATTAGTTTTATCAACGAAGATTGGCCCCGAACAAAAATACCGGGAATTTCGGAGTGGAAAGACGGTCGTCTCTACAATAATGAACACGTTTCCCGGGCATGGTTTAAAGAGACCGATAAAGACCGTTATTTGAAGCAGTCAACGGAACTTTATAAGCAGTTAGGGTATACAAAGTACTGGTTAAAATGCTGGTAACATAGTAATCCTTAAACAATACTAATCGCTAACTAAGTATATGAGATCATTGCTCCAGAATAGCCGCTACCCTTGGATTTCCTAGTGCGTTCACGTTAATAACTCCATACAAACAAAACTTCGGATCAACCCTTTCCAAAAAAACTTTTCCCTTGCTTTCAAAAAATTAGGGTATTCTCCTGTAACGTTTCCAAATATGCTGTGTCTTCAGGGAAACAACAAGCTATGCGAAACTATCTTCTTGCTCTTGCCATTTGCTGGGTAGCTGCTGCCACTTCAGCCCAAGGTCCGACTCCGGAAACGAACAGGTGCACCAACGAATTGTCCTGGTGGATAACACGTAAAATTGATAGTGCGATGCTGAAAAATGATATTCCCGCACTATCGGTTGGGATCATTCATGAGGGCAAGGTGTTGCTCGCTAAAGGTTATGGAGTACATCGGCGTGGCAGTACGATAAAAGCCAGCGAAAATTCCATCTATCAGATTGCCTCCGATACCAAAAAAATGACAGGAATAGTGGCAAAGCATCTTGCTATGGAAGGGAAATTGGACCTTGATGCACCCATTGTCAACATCTTGGGAGAAGCCCTTAAAAAAGACGCCCGGGAACGCTTAAAACAGATTACTACACGACAGCTATTGCAGCATACCTCAGGCTTGCCTTATCGTGAGTTAACAATGAAACGTAAGGACGGAGAACCCATGACAGTACCCTACACGGAAGAAGACCTGATCAACGATTTAAACATTGTCACCTTAAAATCTACTCCCGATGCGACCTTTGGGTATTCCAATTTTGGCTACGCGGTAGCGGGTTATGTTTTGGAAAAAGCGAGTGGAGTGGCTTACGGTGATTTACTTCATAACTATATCGCCAACACCTATGGTATGCCCAACACCACCACTTCACTTAGCACAGAACAACAACAGCAGTTGGTTACTCCCTATACCAAAGAAGACCGGACTGTGCCGACCAAAGCCTTTATCATGGGAAAACTTACTGCGGCCGGAGGGGTGTATTCCACAATAGAAGACCTTTCGCAATTGATGTTACAACAGCTACAGGCCTACCGTACCTACGATGTCAATGCCCCCTCAAATCCTTTAGTGCTGCACAAAAATCCGTTTGAAAAGAAGGATGGTTATGGCTTTGGAATGGGTAAGAAAGTGTTTACCACAGGAATACAATTGGGACATGGGGGTGATATGGATGGTTTTGCCAGTGGCTATGTTTTTTCACCGGAACACCAATCCGGGGTAATTCTGCTTACTTCCAGCGGTGGTAGTTGGGTGGGGGAGCTGGAAAAGGAACTATTCAACAAACTTACTGACCGGAAATACACCGCTTCAAAGGCACCATAGGAGGAGAAGATACAGCGGTTTCTTCCTGAAAAAGAGGTCCATTTTAGGGTATTTTGCCCCCAAACTGCACCAGTTGCCCCAGGGCACAACTTTATGGGCTTAGGCTAGTATCCTAGCCTGTTGTACAACCGCCTGTCCTGAAGCTTCCTGTTGTGTTCTCCATGACCATCAATTGCATCCAAAAGAGTAATCGGGATTTATGTACATTTGAGACTCAAGTAACCCACTATCGAAACTCCATCCACAACTCGTGCTCCCTGGTATTATCTAACGTTGTTAATCCTGGCCGGTGAGGCGGTGTTTATCCTGCCTTTTGTCCTTCCCCGTATTTTCCGGCCCACGGTATTGGACGTTTTTGCGTTGGACAATGTGCAACTAGGGCTGTGTTTTTCCATATATGGCATTCTGGCGATACCTTCTTACTTATTTGGGGGTCCACTGGCGGATAAGTACCCGCCCAGAAAGTTGATTGCCGTAGCCTTGTGGCTTACTGCCTTGGGAGGGCTCATCTATGCGCAATATCCGAAGGTTTTTGTGTTACGCATTTTATACGGGTATTGGGGGGTCACCACCATTTTTCTGTTTTGGGCACCGATGATCAAAGCAGCACGGGTATGGGGAGGGATCAATGCCCAGGGAAAGGCATATGGATTTTTAGATGGGGGTAGGGGGCTGACAGGGGCTTTGTTCGGACTTTTAGGGGTTTTGATCTTTTCGTTCTTTTTGACCGAAGCGGCTGATGTCGCCTCGCTTTCGGAACGGAAACGGGCGTTCTCCTACATCATTTATACCTCTTCCGGAATCATTTCAATAATTGGCGTATTGGTATGGTACTTTATGACCACAGAAGATGAAGCCCAAGATAGGCTGGAACGGATTACCTGGGCGGAAATTCGGCAAGTACTTAAACTACCTTCGGTTTGGTTGTTAATGCTTATTATTTTAAGTGCCTATGTAGGCTACAAGATCACGGACATTATTTCGCAATACGCAGAAGAAGTAATGCGGTACAACCAGGTAGAGGCTGCAAAAACAGGGACACTTCTGCAATTTCTACGACCCACTACAGGGATTTTGGTCGGGTTGATCGCCGACAGGTATAAGATAACCCGGCTCTTGTTTTTCGGGTTTGTGCTTGCTGTTGTCGGGGGGCTACTCTTTGCCACCGGGATTATCGCACCAACCACTACTATTTTGTTTTTTCTTTCCGTTGTGGTGATAGGGGTAGCAGTGTATGCATGTCGTGCCCTGTATTTCGGTGTGATGCGTGTAGGGAAAATCCCTTTGGTACTCACCGGTACAGCTGTGGGCTTAATTTCCCTTATCGGATATACTCCTGATATTTTTGCCGGTCCGGCCTACGGATATTTTCTAGATAGCTATCCGGGAGAGCAAGGACATCAATATGTCTTTTGGATGCTGACCGGATTTTCAGGAGTAGGGGGGATCACTGCACTTATCTACCACAGAATGTACGGAAGAGCGGAATGAATGGTGTTAAAATAAAGCGCTATCCGTCCACTTTTAATATCTTTCCCGCTTAAATCAAACGAAACACTCATGAGAATTTATGCTCTATTACTGGCGGTACTGACCACTACTGCTTTTACAGCTCAAATCCAACCGCAATGGGTACGCTATCCGGCCATTTCACCTGATGGTGCTACCATTGTTTTTACCTACAAAGGCAACCTTTTTCGGGTGCCCACCAATGGGGGGACAGCAACCCAGCTCACCTTCCACAAAGCCCATGATTACAAGGCCGTTTGGAGCAAAAATGGGGAGCAAATCGCCTTTGCCTCTGATCGTTATGGCAACTTTGATATCTTTATCATGGATGCCAAGGGAGGAGCCGCTACCCGTTTGACCTATCATAGCAATGATGAGGTGCCCTATACCTTTTTACATGACGACACCACAGTCCTTTTTGGTGCAGTACGTCAGGATGCTGCGAAACACCGGCAGTATCCTACCCGGGTACAACCCGAACTGTACAAGGTACCTGCTTTAGGGGGTAGGGTAGATCAGGTATTGACGGTACCCGCTCAAGATGTGCAAGTGAATGCGGACGGTAGTATGTTATTGTACCACGATCTCAAAGGCTACGAAAATGAGTTTCGCAAGCACCATGTCTCTGCTATTGCCCGGGATATCTGGAAATACGATGTTAACGAAGACAAGCATACGATGTTGACCTCCTTTAAAGGGGAGGATCGGAATCCGGTACTGGCTTCCGACGGCAATACGGTCTATTATCTTAGTGAAACAAGTGGTAGTTTTAATGTACACAAGCTTACCTTAGACAACCCGGGACAAAACACCCAGATTACTACTTTAGCTACCCATCCGGTCAGGCATTTGTCCTATGGTAACGGAACAATGGCCTTTAGTTATGACGGGGAGCTCTATACGGTAAAAGACGGAGAAGCGCCCCAAAAGGTAGCGGTGATCATCCGTACCCAGGACGGCGAAAATGCAGATAAATTTGTGTCCATCAATTCCGGGATCCGGGAAATGGCCGTTGCGCCAAATGGCAAGGAAATAGCCTTTATCGCCAGGGGGGAAGTTTTTGTTACTGCCGTAGAAGGCGGTTTAACCAAACGTTTAACCAATACCCCAGAACAGGAACGTTTTGTGCGTTTTACCTCCGATGGGAAAGCGGTAGCCTATGCCAGTGAACGGGAAGGAAAATGGCAGATCTATCAAACCGAAAAAGCACGTAGTGAAGAGCCCTATTTTTTTGCAGCTACCGTCTTGAATGAAAAATTGATGTTAGGTAAGGAGGTAGATTGTTATTTACCGGAGTTTTCACCCGATGGCAAATTCATGGCCTTCATTGAAGATCGCCGTACCCTAAAGGTGCTCAACCTCAACACAAAAGAAGAAAAAACCTTGTTGACCCCAGACGAACTCTACCATTTTCAGGACGGAGACAAATATTATAAATGGAGCCCGGATAGCAAATGGTTACTGGTATCCTGGGGGGCTACCTTGAGCAATGGTGAGATCTTATTAGTTGCTGCTGACGGTACCAAAAAAGAGAACCTGACCCGAAGCGGCTATTACGATTTTTTCCCGAAGTGGGTAGGGGACGGGAATCAAATCTTATGGTTTAGTAACCGTGATGGGCTGAAGAGTTATGCGACGAGCGGACGCACCCAGGACGATGTGTACACGCTCTTCCTTACCCAAAAGGGATGGGACAAGTTTCGAATGTCCAAAGAAGACTATGATCTGCTGCAATTGTTGGAGGAAAAGCCCGAAAATGGGGAAGACAAGAAAGAGGATACCGGTAAAAAAGCAAAGAAAAAGGGTGATACGAAAATAGATGAAAAGGTAAAGCCGTTACAATTTGATTGGGAGGATTTACGGGAACGCAAAGCCCGGTTGACCATTCATTCCTCCAATCTGGCAGATGCGGTCCTATCCAAAGATGGAGAAAAACTATACTATCTGGCCCAGTTTGAAAAGAACCTGAACTTGTGGGAAACCGAACTTCGGACAAAGAAGACAAAGCTGCTCATTCCCGTTAATGCCAAGCGTACCGGTTTGCAATGGGATGCCAAACAGGAACAACTCTTCCTGCTCAGTGACGGGAAGATCCTAAAAGTAGACCTGGATGCCGCTAAAACTAAGCCTGTAAAAATGAAATCGGAGATGCAATTGGATACAGATGCCGAGAGACAACATATGTTTGAACATGTTTGGTTGCGGACCAATGCCATATTCTATCGTTCCGATTTTCACGGGCAGGATTGGGAGATGCTAAAGAAGGAATACGAAAAGTATGTTCCACATTTGGGTAATTCCTATGAATTTGCGGAGATGATTTCTGAACTATTGGGAGAACTTAATGTGAGTCATGCCGGGGGGCGGTACAATGGTACTATCCCAAATGAGGATGCCACCGTGAGCCTGGGAATCTTTATGGACTACTCTCATGAGGGTGATGGGATAAAGATTGACGAGATCATTAAGGGAGGCCCTTTGGATAAGGCTGCTTTTACCATTGCACCGGGAAGTGTTATTGACAAGATCAATGGCACCGTCATTGCTGCAACTTCTGACGTGGCCCAATACCTCAATCGTATCGCCGGGCAGTTTGTATTGCTGGACATTCTGGACCCAAC
Source organism: Flavobacteriaceae bacterium (assembly GCA_028277085.1). Lineage (GTDB taxonomy): Bacteria > Bacteroidota > Bacteroidia > Flavobacteriales > Flavobacteriaceae > Croceivirga. Next base: position 1,353 of record JANQHL010000131.1, on the reverse strand, counting down.
AACGAACAAAAGGCAGCAGATTACGGTAAAACCCATTACCCTTAATGAAGAGAACCGCCTGTTGTACAAACGCTGGGTAAAGCGTAATGAAAAAGAGGTGGAGGAAAAAAGCGAGGGACTTCTGGGCTATGTGCATATTCCCGGAATGAGCGATGGACCGTATCGCATTATCTACGAACAGATGTTAGGGAAGTTCGTGGATAAAAAGGCGGTGATCGTGGACACCCGATTTAACGGAGGGGGTGATCTAGTAGCCGATTTGGCGATGTTCTTTACCGGGGAATCCTTTATTTCCTATGAAACGGAAGATCGTAAAGTAGGAGGGGAACCTACTTCGCGCTGGACAAAACCTACCCTGGCTATCTTTAATGAATCCATGTATAGTGACGGGCATTGTTTTGCCAGTGGTTATACTGATCTCAATATTGGGACAACCGTAGGGATGCCGGTACCCGGAACCTGCAGTTTTGCGGGCTGGGAACGTTTACCCGATGGCGGTCGGTGGGGTGTAGTGCCGGTAAGTGCTAAGAACAAAGCAGGGGAATGGATGGAAAACAACCAGACGGAACCCAAGATCTTGGTAAAAAACCAGCCTGATGTAATTGATAAAGGGATCGATCAGCAATTGGAACGCGCCATAGCAGAGCTCCTAAAGGAAGTGCAATAGCTAGAGATTCTTTTTCGCATAAAAATTAGTTGTAAACGCATAAAATACTTCATGACCTATGCGGTATTTTTTAATTGGATTAGCACTTATGTTGGTCAGCTGTGGTAAAAGAGCTCCGGACGAAGTTGTTATTGCCAGCAATTGGGAATTTCGAAAAACCGGAGATACTTCCTGGTTACCCGCTTCAATCCCCGGGACGGTGCATACCGATCTACTAGCAAACCAAAGGATCGAAAACCCCTTTTTTCGCCTGAATGAGCTGGACGTTCAGTGGGTGGATAAAGAAGACTGGGAGTATCAAACTTCGTTTCGGTTGGAAAAGAAAGCGCTTAAACGGGATCATTTCGAGTTGATTTTTCAGGGGTTGGATACCTATGGGAAGGTATACTTGAATGACACCTTGCTGCTGGAAACCGATAATATGTTTCGGACGTACAAGGCAGAGGTAACCCAAAAACTAAAAGAAGGCGAAAACGAATTGCGGATACTCCTGGAATCACCGATCCGCAAGGGTATTAAAAAATACGACGCTGTCCCTTACGTCATTCCGGTTTCTGATAATGACCTGGCGGAAATAGGGCAAGTCCCGGAAAACAAAAAAGTGAGTATTTACACCCGAAAAGCCGGATATCATTTTGGTTGGGACTGGGGGCCACGTTTGGTAAGCTCAGGAATTTGGCGTCCGG
>JANQHL010000130.1 GCA_028277085.1 Flavobacteriaceae bacterium | reverse complement strand
ATCTACTTCGCTCGTCTTGATTTTCATTTCAGGTCGAACGCGCTGCCTTGTAATTTGAACCAAACCAAACTTACTGGGAGGTAAGATCTTGTGTTTGGCACGGTCATCTTTCATTTCTTCCCTTAAGTGGTCGAAGAGTTTTCTTCGATGCTCCCCTTTGGTCATGTCTATGAAGTCTACTACAATAATACCCCCCATATCTCGTAAACGAAGCTGTCGTGCAATTTCACTCGCTGCCAGGAGATTTACTTCTAAAGCCGTGTCTTCCTGATTTTTAGCTTTATTAGAACGGTTGCCGCTGTTTACGTCAATTACATGCAAGGCTTCGGTATGCTCTATGACCAAATACGCGCCCCGGCTCATGGAGGCGGTTCTGCCAAACGACGTTTTAATCTGTCGTTCTATACCGTATTTTTCAAAGATTGGGGCGGGGCCCTTATACAATTTTACAATAGATTCCTTTTCCGGTGCGATTTCGCTTAAATAATCTTTGATGTTGTCACAAAGTGATTCATCGTCAACATGTATTCCGGTAAAAGAATCGTTAAAAACATCCCGTAAAATTGAAGAGGCCCGGTTCAACTCGATTAGAACTTTGGTAGGATGCCCCGCTCGGTTCAATGACTTACACATAGAAGTCCATTTATTGAGCAGGTTTTGAAGGTCTCTATCTAATTCAGCTACCTTTTTGCCTTCAGCTACAGTGCGGATAATAACGCCAAAACCTTTGGGTTTAATGCTGGTTACCAGTCTTTTTAGTCGGTCTTTCTCCTCTCTACTCCCGATTTTCTGGGAAACAGAAACTCTATCTGAGAATGGGACCATGACCAGGTAACGCCCCGCCAAAGAGAGCTCCGAACTAATTCGCGGCCCTTTGGTGGAAATGGGTTCCTTAACAATTTGCACTAAAATGGATTGATTGGCTTTTATAACATCGTTAATGCTGCCATTCTTATCAATATCTTTTTCAAATGGAAAGTTCTTAAGCGAGAAATCTTTTAATCTTCCTGTTCGCGCTTGTTTAACAAATTTAAGAAGTGTGGAAAGCTGCGGGCCAAGATCGTGATAATGCAAAAAAGCATCTTTTTCATACCCCACATTAACAAAAGCAGCATTTAAGCCGGTTACGGGTTTTCTAATCTTGGCGAGAAATATGTCTCCAACAGCAAAACTGTTGTCATCTTCTTCTTTGTGTAATTCAATTAATTTTCCATTTTTTAATAAGGCAAAATCGACGGCTTCAGAACTAGATCGTACAATTAATTCTGTATTCACATCTGTCAATTTTTGTGGTTGCATAGGTATGCAACCGATTACACAATCTTTATATATCTGATTATTATAATCGTTATTACTTAGGAATTGTTACCAATAATGTCAAAGAACGTGGAAAACAAAAAAGTAGTCCTGCGCGACTACTTCTTCTTGTGTCGGTTGGCCCTTCTGCGTTTTTTTCGCTTGTGGGTGGCCACCTTATGTCTTTTTCTCTTTTTACCACTCGGCATAGGGCGATAATTTTTGTTGCTAGTAGATTATTTAACCTGAACGTTACTTTTAACTCCCTCAACAAAGACCTTTGCAGGTTTGAATGCCGGAATATTGTGTGCAGGAATTTTTATGGTTGTGTTCTTAGAAATGTTTCTTCCGGTTTTTTCCGCTCTTGTTTTAATGATAAAGCTTCCAAAACCTCTTAAATAAACATTATCTCCATTCTCCAAGGAGTTCTTTACCTCCTCCATAAATGATTCCACCGTTGCTTGTACGTCTCCTTTTTCGATCCCTAGCTTTTCCGAGATTCTAGATACAATATCTGCTTTCGTCATTTCGTAAAAATAAATTGGTTTTTTTTAGGCTTGCAAATATATAAATGTTTTGTATAATGCCCTAAAATTTAAGGATATAAACTCCCAGAAAACGTAAATAGTATTTTTCTGACATGATTTTTTCCCAAATTATACTGGATTGGTATTCGGTACATAAAAGAGAACTCCCCTGGCGTAAAACACGGGAGCCCTACAGGATATGGCTTTCTGAAGTTATTTTACAACAAACGCGGGTGGCTCAAGGATTACCCTATTACGAAAAGTTTGTGCATGCGTATCCAACGGTTCAAGATATGGCCGCTGCCCCTGAAGAGCAAATTCTTAAGTTATGGCAAGGGCTTGGTTATTACAGCCGTGCGAGGAACATGCACGTAACAGCAAAGGTTATAACGGAAGAATATAACGGCCGTTTTCCTACCACCTATAAAGAACTTTTGAAATTAAAAGGGGTAGGGGATTATACCGCCAGCGCCATTGCTTCTATTTGTTTTAACGAGCCACAACCCGTAGTGGACGGTAATGTGTATCGCGTATTATCCCGATACTTTGGGGTAGAACACGCTATAGATTCCGGTAAGGGGGTAAAGTATTTTAAAGAGTTGGCCCGGGAGGTGATGGATAAGGATAACATTCGGGATTACAACCAGGGGATAATGGAATTTGGAGCAGTGCAATGTGCTCCAAAGAAGCCATATTGCCTACTGTGCCCACTCCAGGAGAGCTGTGCAGCCCTTGCACAGAATAGAGTACATGAACTCCCGATAAAAGGTAAAAAGACAAAAATCAAGACCAGGCATTTTAATTACATTCTATTTATGGACGACAATAATAATACCCTCATGGAACAACGTATGGGGAAAGGTATTTGGAAAGGACTCTATCAATTTCCGTTAATAGAAACAGACAAGGAAATGCCTGCTGACTTTATTCGTGAAAAAGTGAAAAAAGGCTGGGATACTATTAAAGTCGATGCACTGCTCCCCTTAAATGAGCATCCAGTCATTCATAAATTATCACATCAACACCTGCACACCCGGTTTTGGATGGTTAAAACAGAATCAAGTATAGCGGGCGCAATTCCATGGCCGGAAGTAAATCAACTTCCGGTTCCCGTTTTAATAGCGGACGTTATTAAGAGTATTAAAATTTAGTATTTTTGCCTAATATATTCTTATGAGCGGAACAGTAAACAAGGTAATGTTAATTGGGCACTTGGGAGATGAAGTTAAAGTGCATTATTTTGAAGGTGGAGGATGCATAGGCAGGTTTCCTCTGGCCACAAATGAGACCTATACCAATAAGCAAACAGGAGAAAAGGTGACCAACACGGATTGGCATAATATAGTTGTGCGCAATAAAGCCGCTGAAATTTGTGAGAAATACCTCAGTAAAGGAGATAAGATCTACATAGAAGGCCGTTTGAAGAACAGGCAATGGCAGGGAGAGGACGGCAATATGCGTTATACTACGGAAGTACATGTTCAAGATTTCACTTTCCTTTCTAATAAAAGTGAAGGTGTAATGAGCCCCACGGGACCTGCAGGGCAACAACAGCCTAAGGAACAGCCCTCCTCTTCGGGTTCGGGAAACCCGGTCCAGGTGGAGGAAGATGATGATTTACCTTTTTAACCAACGATTAACACAACCTTACTAATTGGACCCGGAGCCCCATAGTTTGGTATTGCTTTTAGGCGGATTTAATGGAGTTTTTGTCCTAAACCTTGCGATATTATTACTCCTGCTATCTTTCTCTGCGTTGATCTCAGGCGCCGAGGTTGCACTTTTCGGACTTTCGCAAACAGAAGTAAACGCCATTGAGGAAGAAAATACGAAAAGAGGGAACCTTATCGTAAAATTGCTCACTAAGCCAAAGAAGTTGCTCGCCACCATATTGGTGGCAAACAACACCATTAACATTGGCATTGTACTGTTGTTTAGCGATATGGGGAATACTCTCTTTGAAGCGGTAGACCAGGTGCTGTTTGAAGTTATTTCAGTACGATTCCTGCTAGAGGTGATCGTTGCCACTTTTCTTATTTTGATGTTTGGTGAGATTTTACCAAAAATATACGCTAACAGGAACCGGGTGGCCTTTGCACATTTTATGGCGGTCCCTTTGAACTTTCTGGATACTATTTTTACCCCCCTTAGTGGCCCAATGCGATCGGCTACCTTATTTCTACAAGAGAAACTAGGTAAACAAAAGTCCAATTTGAGTGTGGGACATTTATCACAAGCTTTGGAACTTACCTCGGAAGGCGATACTACCAAAGAAGAGCAGAAAATATTACAGGGGATCGTCACCTTCGGAAACACCGACACCAAACAAGTAATGCGTCCCAGGCTGGATATCTTTGCGTTGAATGAAGAGATGAAATTCCCCGAAGTACTTGAAGAGATTAGGAAAAATGGATATTCCAGGATTCCGGTTTTTTCAGATAACATGGACAACGTACTGGGTGTGCTTTATGTTAAAGACCTGTTACCCTACCTGGAACGGAAGTCGTTTAATTGGATGTCATTGATCCGTGAACCCTACTTTGTTCCTGAGAATAAAAAGCTTGATGACCTCTTATTAGAATTCCAGGAGCAGAAAAATCATATGGCGATTGTTGTGGATGAATACGGAGGAACTTCCGGGGTAGTAACTTTGGAGGATATCATTGAGGAAATTGTCGGAGACATCAGCGACGAGTTTGACGATGAGGATTTGATCTATTCCAAACTGGATGATTCTACCTATGTTTTCGAAGGAAAAACCAATTTAAAAGACTTTTATAAGGTGATCCGATTGCCCGAAGAACATCAGGAGCAGTTTGAACAACAAAAAGGCGAATCTGAAACCGTTGCAGGTTTTGTGTTGGAGATTTCCGGAAGTTTTCCAAAAAGGGGGGAGAAAATACAGTTTGACAATTTTGAATTCACAGTTGAAGGCTTAGATAAAAAGCGGTTAAAACAGATAAAAGTAAGTTTGCCAAATGAAATATAGGGTTGTTTTACTGTTTGTGGTGCTTTTGGCAGCATGTGGAGAAAGTGTTTTGCCAAAACCGAAGGGTATGCTAACACTGGAGTTCCCAGAGCAAAAGTATAGCAACTATTCAGGTCAATGTCAGTACAATTTTGACAAAAATGTAATTGCAGTATCAAATCTGGAGAAGGACTGCGGCATGGTACTGGATTATCCTGCAATGAATGCAGCAATTTACCTCACGTATAAGCCGGTAGATGAAGATTTGAATACACTGCTGACGGATGCTCAAAAGCTTTCTTATGAGCATGTAGTAAAGGCCGATAACATTATTGAGCAACCCTTTATTAATTCAGCGGATAAGGTGTACGGGATGTTCTACGAGGTTACAGGAAATGCGGCTTCTCAATCCCAGTTCTATGTGACGGATAGCACTGAACATTTTTTGACAGGATCGCTCTATTTCTACGCCAAGCCCAACTACGATTCTATCTACCCCGCCGCTATCTACCTACAACAGGACATTCGTAGGATAATGGAGAGCCTGGAATGGAAATAAGCACTTTGTATGGATATAAAGAGAAACCTGATCTAACCCAAAGATGAGCTATTCGGTTGTCAATAACTCTTCAGCGTTTTCAATGCTGGAATTGATCTGTAACCGTAGTGCTTTCACTTTTTCCTCCTCTTCGTTAAGCCACTCTTGCTTTTGTGAGGTCAGCGCCTTGCCATTCAATATCTCATCAGAGTCAAATCGTTCTCCAAAACCCTGCATCCAGTCCATCATGGATTCGTGTGCTGCTTGGAGGTCTTTCATGGCGGCCTCATAGCTTTGACCCTGCTCAGTAGTGTCTACTTTTTGTTTCAGTTCCGCAACTAGTTTTCCAAGCTTCCCCATTTTAGGCATTACTTCATCGTGAATGGCCATCACCTGTTCCATCTGGCTGGGTTCGTCCTGGCTTTTCTTTTCGGTTTTGCATGCCAAAGTGACTGTTAGTGAAAGCAGAATTAGATAATATTTTTTCATGTAACTATAGTTTCTCCACAAAAATATAAAAGGCACTCATAGGAGTGCCTTTTGCTCAAATGATTTTTGCTCGATTATTCAAAATCAGCGGGAGTCACTCCCTCATTTACTTTAATTTCCTTTACGGTAAATTCAAAGTTTTGAGGTCCCACGGTCTGGGAAAGCTTAAATGGAAATTTCACTCCAGAAACTTCCCGGTAATCATCCAATTGCAAGGTCTGCTGTACTTGTTGTCCTTGCATTTCCTCCACATTCACCTCTTGAATTTTCAGGCCGGTTGCTACATCATAAAATGCCGTTTTCTTCTCCGTAATTTTAAGCTTATATGCTTTTTTGTCCCCTACCGGTGTAATACCCTCCAGGCTAACTCCCCCGGCTGCCAAGTAATTTAATTCAGGAAAAGGAACAGATTCTTCCTTTACTTTGGTAATCTCTTCTTCCGTAAGCTCTTTCCGCTGGCCCTGCATCATGCTATACCCCTTGTCTCCATCAATTACTTGCTTGCTCATGGAGTTGCCCATTACCTTCATATCTTGCATGAACTGCGCTTTGGACGTTTTTTTCATTTCAAGTTCCAGCTTCATACCTTGCATTTCGGCCTCGGCAATCATAGCGTAAGATTCCACACTTTCCAAGACTTCTCTTCCTCCAATAGCTTCAATATATTTTTCCAGTACGGTGGTAGCTGTGGTCCCCTCGGGAACAGCAATATCGTAATTTGGCTTCTCAGTTTTATTGGCGTATTTATCGTAAAATAACACCGGAACCGTCTTGTCATTGAAGGTTACCTTTTCGAGGTTCTCAAGTACTTCACTACCTTTTCCGACCACCACAATACGCGCTTTGTCCGTAGAAAAGTACTTTTGTGCAGCCTGTAGTACCTGGTCTTTGGTAATTGCGTCTACCCGTTCCAAATAGGTCTTATAAAAATCCTTTGGTAAGCCCTCTTTTTCAATATTTAAGGCATAGTTGGCTACGGTTTCCGGCTTTTCAAGGGCCATTACAAATCTGCCGGAATATTTTGCCTTGGTATTCGCCAGTTCTTTTTCGGAAACGGGCTCCTTACGTATTCTGTCAATTTCCTTGAGGATTTCCACTACTGAGCTATCCGTTACCTGATTGCGTACCTGGGCAAACGCGTTAAACCGAACAGGGGCATACTTATCGTTACGTATACTGGAGTAGGATCCATAGGTATATCCTTTGTCTTCACGAAGATTCAAAAACAGCCGACCTTCTCCTCCTCCGCCTAGAATTTGGTTCGCGATCAAAGCCGGTAGGTAATCTTCATCTTTCATTTTTAACTCGATCAAATTCTGTACGGATACTTCTGATTGAACCGCATTGGGGACATCTACAAAGTTTATTTGAGTGTATTGGGCATCCTGGGGCTTACCGTATTGGAAAGTTGGAGGTACTGCCCTGGTCCATGGTGTGAACGCTTCGGTAACCAATTCCTTAACCGCATCAAATTCTACATCACCCACAATGATCAAATACGCGTTGGCGGGGACAAAATTTTTGCGGTAGAATTGCAGCACGTCGGTGAGCGCGACGTTGTTAACGGTTTCCTCCGTAATAAACTCACCATAGGGGTTGTTCTTGCCGTAGCCCAATGCTAGCTGTACCCTTGAGGCAATAGCAGAAACATCTTTTTCCTGGGCCTTTAGTCCCGTAAGTAGTTTTGCTTTTTCCTTTTCAAACTCTTCTTCCGTAAAATTTGGATTAATAGCCGCATCGGCCATTAACCCCAATATTTTTGGGAAGTATTTGGATAGCGAACTGGCAGAAGCGCTTGTGGCCCCAAAAGATATAGTAGCCCCCAGGAAATCTACTTCTTCATTGAACTCATCTTTTGGGATATTGGTCGACCCATTCCCTAACATACTAGCCATTAGACTGGAAACTCCCGCATTTTCTCCTTCCAATACCGGAGGGTTATCCAAGGTTAACTCTATTCTGACCCTAGGTAGTTTATTGTTTTCAACCACCATTACTTTTAGGCCGTTGTTCATTTCAAACGTATTGGGATCGGCCAGATTGATCTTAGGCGCCGGTCCTGGTTCTGGCTGTTTACTTCGGTCTATCTGGGCGTTTAGGGTCATTGCAAAGACAGCAACAACCAAGGTAATTACGTACTTTTTCATTTCTTAAAATTCGGTTTTCTCCCCTGGTAAATAATTGATGATAACATTCTGATTGGGTTTCAGGTATTTATTGGCTACCTCTTTGATCTCTTCCCGTGTTATGGAGCGATAAATATCAATTTCCTTATTGATCAAATTCGTATCCCCGTAAAGAAGATAATTACGCGCAAGAGAATTGGCAATGCCTTCCACACTCGAGTTGGAATTCACAAAGTCGTTTTCAAACTTATTTTGCAATTTTTGATAATCGCGTTCCGAAATTAACTCCTCCCTGACTTTGGTCACTTCTTCTTCCATTTCTTCTAAGAGAACTTCCAGGGAGGTTTCCCCAACAGGTAATGCAAAGACCAGGTACATACCGTAATCTTCCTGCCCTATATTGAAGGCGCCTACTTGCAATGCTTGTTTTTGGTCATCTACCATTTTTTTGTATAGTTTTGAGCTTTTTCCATCACTCAAATAGGTCGAGATCATATCTAGCACATAGGCATCACGTTCTCTAAAACCAGGTGTCCTATACGCCAATCCTACGGCTGGGATTTGAATATTGGCATCATAAGCTGTAGCTACTCTTTGCTCAGTAATCGGTTGCTCCTTAGGATAATTTCTAACAATATCTTCTCCTCTTGGGATAGGGCCAAAGTAATCTTCAATCATTTTTTTGGTAGCAGGGATATCAATATCTCCGGCTACTACCAGCACTGCATTATTCGGAACATAATACTTTTTATTGTAAGCTGTCACATCTTCCAGGGTCGCGGCGTCAATATCCTCCATATATCCAATATTGGGGTCTTTATAGGGATGTACATCAAACAGATTTTTTCCCAAAACTGTCAAAAAGGAGCCGTAAGGGGAATTGTCATACCGTGACCGTTTTTCCTCCTTCACTACTTCTTGTTGTGTATCCACCCCTATTTGATCGATAACAGGGTGTAACATTCGTTCTGACTCCATCCAAAGCCCTAACTCCAGATTATTAGAAGGGAACACTTCGTAATAATAGGTACGGTCCTGGGAAGTATTTGCATTGTTCTTCCCACCATTTGAGGAAACGATCTCAAACCACTTTCCTCTTCCTATGTTTTTTGTTCCTTCAAACAATAAATGTTCGAAAAAATGGGCAAAACCTGTAAGTTGTCCTGCCTTGTCTTTGCCACCCACATGGTACATGACCGAGGTAGTTACTACGGGGGCGCCATTATCCTGGTGCAAGATTACATGTAGACCGTTGCTAAGCTTATACTCCTCAAATACTACTTCCTGGGCCGAAAGAAAGCTTACAGCCAAGCAAAGTAGCATTGCGGAAAAGAAATTCTTTTTCATTTTTTGAGATTTAGATGTATATGAATCAGTATCAACAATAAAAGGCATATTATAGAATGTCGAAAATAAGTAACAGGAAGAAAATTAAGAAGCTATTAACAAGAATTTATACAATTCAATTTTTTGTACCTTAAAGCATACAAACCATTTAAAAATGAAGAACCTAACACTTCCTATTCGTTTTGGAATAGTCACCAGCGCGGTGCTTATTGCCTACTTTTTGATTTTGGCCTTGTTGGGCAAACACACGAATGTTTTTTTTAGTCTTTTTAATGGGGTGATTACGGGCTTTGGGATATATGAAACCTTGAAATACACTAAAATCAGGGAAGCATCAAAGTTCACCTACGGAAGTGGTTTTAGGGCAGGGATGACTACAGGTGTGATAGCAACGATCTTATTCACGATTTTTTTCGCTTTTTACTCCACAGAACTAAACGGGATGTTCCTGAATGAACTTTCCGAAAAATGGTCAAGTGACTACACCAATTTTAAAGGGATTGTCTTTTTTACCGTGGCTATTATGGGAATTGCTACCACCATAGTGCTTACCTTGTCCTTTATGCAGCTCTTTAAGTCCTCCAACAATCCGAAAAAATAATCATCAAAAACGCAAATGTAGCTTGTAGATAAGGGATTTAGCAGTATATTTGCACCCGCTAATTAAAGCGCAGTTCAAAATTATTTTTAATATGTACGCAATTGTAGAAATGGCAGGGCAGCAATTTAAAGTTGCGAAAGACCAGAAAGTGTACGTACACCGTTTGCAGCAGGAAGAAGGCAAAAAAGTTGTTTTTGACAAGGTCCTTCTTTTGGAAGATAGCGGTAACGTTACTGTTGGCGCCCCGGTCATAGATGGTGCAGCTGTAGAAGCTAAAGTGGTAAAGCACCTGAAAGGCGATAAGGTAATCGTCTTTAAAAAGAAACGTAGAAAAGGATTTAAAAAAAAGAACGGTCATAGACAGTACCTTACTGAAATAGTTATTGAAGGTATTGTGGCTAAAGGAGCTAAAAAAGCCGCACCTGCTAAAAAGGCAGAAAAGCCGGCGGCCAAAGTTGAAGCCCCCAAAGCAGAAACGCCTAAGGCAGCAGCCCAGCCTGCAAAAGAAACAGCTCCAAAGGTTACTGAAGATCTGAGTAGCAAAACCGTTGCTGAATTAAAGGAAATGGCAAAGGCTAAGGGAATTAGCGGATATTCTTCAATGAAGAAAGCAGAGCTTGTTGAAGCATTGAGTAAATAAATAAGAGATAGAACTAAAAACATAACATCATGGCACACAAGAAGGGTGTAGGTAGTTCAAAAAACGGTAGAGAATCAGAGTCGAAACGCTTGGGCGTTAAGATTTTTGGAGGCCAAAAAGCGATTGCGGGCAATATTATCGTTCGCCAACGAGGCACTAAACATAATCCTGGAGAAAACGTATATGCCGGTAAGGACCACAGCTTGCATGCTAGGGTAGACGGCACCGTAAAGTTCGAGAAAAAGGCAGGAGGAAAATCTTACGTTTCCATAGTCCCAGAAGCCTAACAAGCATTTCCGAAATAATAAAATAAGCCCCGGCCAAAACAGCCGGGGTTTTTATTTTTTAATGTTTTAATAATCCTTTGATAATATCCTGTTCATGATAAATACCATTATTCCCTTCACAATAATGAAAGATGAAGCGGAGACTCATTTATTTGTTTGTGTTTTCCTTACTCTTGGTAGAGAGTATCTCCAGCCAATCTACTCCCTACAACCGCACCAACAATAAGAAAACAGATTCCATATTCTTTGCACTTAAGGGGCAACTTGAATTGGCTACAAAAGGATCAAATGCCCCCTTAACTTCACAACGCCATTGGAAATTGGGGGAATTTTACCGTACTACCGGAGTCTATTCTGAGGCATTGGAGCAATTCAATAAGGCATTAGAACGCATTCACCACTTAGAGAAAGACACCCTCTATGTTTTGGTAAACAATTGTATTGGAAAAGTTCATTTTTCATTAAGCAAATTTAAAGTAGCTCAACTGTATTTTGAGGAAAGTGAGGAAATAGCTAACCTCCTGGGTTATACAAAAGGGTTGGCTGTATCAAAGGGGCTTCTAGGAGCATGTTTTGAAAAACAAGGGCAGTATCCTGAGGCACTGGCGTATCAAAAACAAAGTCTTTCCCTTTTTAAAGATATTGGAGATGAGGAAGGGGTTTCCATGGCCAATGAAAATATTGGGAGTATTTACGAGGATTTGGGAGAATATAATATGGCCTTTCGCTATTTCCAAAAATCCTTCGAATACTTACAAGGCAAGGGAATTTGGCAAGAGGCCAACGTCCTTAACAATTTAGGCGATGTTTATCGCAAACAGGGGGATTATCCAAATGCC
>JANQHL010000094.1 GCA_028277085.1 Flavobacteriaceae bacterium | reverse complement strand
CTACTAAAGCGGCACGTGAATCCCGAAATCATACCTACGAGGCCAACAAGGATTTGGTAGAAAACGATTTTGTAAACGCCGAAGCGAATTACCGCAGGGCAATCTCAAAAAACAACGAAAATACCTCGGCTCCCTATAACCTGGGAAGGGCCTATTACAATCGAGAAAGTTATGCCGAAGCATTTTCCCGCTTTAAAGAAGCAGGTGAGCAAGCTAGTGAAAAACCCACTAAACACAAGTCGTATCATAACATGGGTAACGTTTTTATGAACAATAAAGAGTACGACAAAGCGGTGGAGGCATATAAGGAAGCATTGCGAAATAATCCCAAAGACGAGGAGACCCGGTATAACCTGGCTTTAGCAAAAGAAATGCTGAAAAAACAGCAAAACGATCAAAAAAACGATCAAAACCAGGACGATAAAAAGAACGACCAGGATAAAGACAATAAGGAGAAAAACCAGGATCAGAACCAACAAGGTGATCAGAATAAAGACCAGGAAGGGGACCAAAAAGACGATCAGAACAAGGATCAGGGAAATGAAGGGGATAAAGGAGATGAAAAGCCTGAAGAGAATAAGAAAGGTGATGGCGAAGAAAAGCAAGAGCAGAAAAAGCAGCCCAATCAGGGAGAAGAGCCTGAAAAACAACAACGTCCCCGGCCCAATCAATTGTCCAAACAACAAATACAAAACTTGTTAGAGGCCATGCAGAACGAGGAGAAAAAGGTTCAGGAAAAAATTGATGCGAAACGGGTGAAAGGGAAGAAAATTAAAAACGAAAAAGACTGGTAGTGCAACTGGCTATACGCCCATATCGAATTGTCCTGTTTGGTTTGGCCCTTTTTTTGGGAGGCTCTCTTTTTGCCCAAAGCGATGAAGAGGTCACTTTTGAATTAAAATTGAGCAAAGAGAAGCTAGGGATTAATGAGCGATTGCGTGTAGAATTTGTAATGAATAAGGACGGGGATAATTTTAATCCTCCAAGCTTTGATGGCTTTCAAGTGATAATGGGGCCTTCACAATCCATTTCTTCATCCTGGATCAATGGAAAAAGGAGTTTCTCCAAATCCTATTCCTACATCCTGAAACCAATACGACAAGGAAGTTTTACGTTGGGGCAGGCTACTATTGAAATAGCAAAAGAAACCTACAAAACCCTTCCAAAAAAAGTTATCATCACCGCTGCTGTAGATAATCCAAACGCGCCAAAAACGGCTGACGATGTGGCAGAGGAGAGTCTTTACCTGGTAGCGGAGGTCTCAAAGACCACTCCTTTTTTGAATGAGGCTGTAAGTGTTATTTACAAATTATATATTAGCCCGGACATTTCGGTAACTAATTTCAGGCCCTTAGACAGTCCTAAATACAATAACTTTTGGAGTCAGGACATCCCTGTCACTAAATACAATACGCAGAACGAAACTTTTAACGGTAAACCGTATCGCAGTGTAGTTTTAAAAAGGGTGGTATTGTACCCTCAAAAATCGGGGAAATTGTATATCGAACCTCTTTCCCTGGAGGTTTATGTAGATGTACCTACCAATCGAAGGGATTTCTTTGGAGGGCGAATATACACCCAGGCCAGCAAAACGGTCTCCGCCGGTAAACGCTCCTTAAATGTGAGGTCGCTTCCGGAAGCCGGAAAGCCTTTAGGTTTTGGAGGCGCTGTGGGGGAATTTGACTTCACGGTAACCACGAGTAAGACCAGTCTAAACGCTTCAGAATCCCTTCAGGCTAAGGTTCAGGTAAATGGGAAGGGTAACCTAAAGCTCTTCCAACTGCCGGAACCTGAACTCCCTAGTGCCTTGGAAGTCTACGAGCCTGAATTTGATGAGAGCGTGCGGACCACCGCTACAGGGATGCAAGGCAAAGTGACCAATAACTACACTATTGTTCCCTCATTTCGTGGCCGTTATCCCATCCCTAGCATCTCTTTTAGCTATTTTAACCCGAAGACCGAAACGTACACCACCCTTAACTCTGATGAGATCACCATTAACGTTCAAGAGGGCCCAACCGATAACCTGACTACGACTCCTGGAAGCACTAATCCGCAAAAGATCCCCATCGCTTCCGGAAATCAGTTTCACTTTATCAAAACTCAATCGAATCTAACACCAATAGGCAATTCCTATTTCTTTGGATCCAAAACCTTTTATGCCCTATTGCTTGGACCTTTACTGTTTATCCCATTGATAATGCTTTATCGAAAGAAAAAAGCGGCATGGGAAGCCGATGTGGAGGGCAATCGATTAAAAGTGGCAAATCGGTTGGCAAAAAAGTTCTTATCGGCTGCAAAAAAAGAACTTGGCAACAAAGAAGGTTTCTACATCGCACTTGAAAGAGCATTGCATAACTATTTGAAGGCTAAGTTAAAGATAGAGACCTCTGAATTCAGTAAAGAACGCATACTTGATTTATTCAAAGGGAAAAACGTTGACGATTCCGTTAGGGCACAATTTATTGAGCTCCTTAAAAACTGTGAAATGGCCAGATACAGTCCTTTTACAAATGTTCAGATGAAAGACGATTATGATAAAGCCAGTAGGGTAATTTCTAAATTGGACAAACAACTATGAAAAAACACATAGTAGTTCTTTTTGCTATTACTTTGTCATTGGGGGGATATGCCCAGGAAGCGCCTTCGTTCGACAAGGCAACCGAGGCATACAATGATGGGGAGTACCAAAAAGCAATTGATCTGTACCTTGATATCCTGGAAAGTGGCAAGCATTCTGCTGAGCTTTATTTTAATCTTGGAAACTGCCATTACAAATTAGATGAGATTGGCCCAAGCATCTACTTTTATGAAAAAGCGTTGTTGCTCAAACCCCAAGATGCTGAAATTCTGGACAATCTTGGATTTGCCGAAAACATGCGCCTTGATGCTATAGAGGAAATGCCAAAAACCGCAATGGCAAAGCTTCACGATACTGTAGTGCTGACTTGGTCATTTGATCAATGGGCCATCATTGCTATTGTTATGCTGTGTCTTTTTGTCACTGGTTATATTACCTATTATCTACTGTATTCCGCTACCAAAAAAAGAATTGCGTTTATCTCCGGTACGTTGGCGCTGTTTTTGTCGGTTTTTGCCCTTGCTATGGCCTATTTGGCCTTCCAGGACTTTAAGACAAAAAATCCGGCTATTATTTTTGAGCGGGAGGTCGCAGTAACCTCAGAACCTAACCAAAGGAGTGAGAAGGTATTTGTATTGCATGAAGGTACTAAGGTAAACGTAATGGATACCCTGGAAAACTGGCACAAAATCAAAATTGCAGACGGGCAAACCGGCTGGATTCCTTCGGAAAGCCTTAGGCTAGTCAAGGATTTTTAAGTTCCTTAACAAAAATAGGCCTGGGTTACTGCTATATTTGTGAAAACCAACTAGATGAGCATAACTCCCCCTTTATTTTGTTGCATAAAACGGCTCCTTAAAATCATTGCATCAATTTCCGGTCAGTTCAGGTGGATACGTGCTTGTCTAGAAAGTTGTATTGTTTTGAAAACATACAAAGAAAGAAGTAGTCAATTGTCTTCTAACGCATTGACTATTGGTAGGTATTCCAGCATTGTTGACTCGTATGTGTTGGTTTCATCAACACCCACACATCTAAATCTTGATGTGCTCCCCAGTTATTTTCCGAAACCGGGAATTTGTTCCCTCTAAACAATTACACTATTTTAAACATCCCGAAACGCGTAGGTATCGGGCCAAAATATTAAGGCTTATGTTCAGGTATATAAAAAATGACTTACCCGCCAGTGTTGTCGTGTTCTTTGTGGCCCTTCCTTTGTGTTTAGGAATTGCTTTGGCTAGTGGCGCTCCACTTTTCTCCGGTTTGATCGCCGGAATTGTTGGTGGAATTGTTGTGGGATCATTGAGTGGCTCACATATTGGTGTTAGCGGTCCTGCAGCAGGACTTGCTGCCATTGTATTAACCGCCATTGGAGCTTTGGGTGGATTCCAGAATTTTTTATTAGCTGTGGTGATTGGGGGAATAATACAGCTACTTTTTGGTATTCTTAAAGCAGGGGTCATAGGGTACTATTTTCCATCATCAGTAATAAAAGGGATGCTTACCGGCATTGGGATCATAATAATTCTTAAGCAGATTCCCCATTTTTTTGGTTATGATGAAGACCCCGAAGGTGATTTTGCTTTTTTCCAGGTGGACGGGGAAAACACTTTTACAGAGATTATCAATGCCTTTAATTATATCAGTCCCGGATCTACGGTGATCGCGCTAATTGGACTTGGGATTCTTATTTTATGGGAAAGAGTTTTGAAAAAACGTGCAAAGATTTTTGAATTGGTACAGGGTCCTCTGGTGGCCGTAGTTGTTGGTATTCTATTTTATGTAATTACAAAGAACAACGAGTCCTTCGCGATTGCCAGTAAAAATCTGGTAAGTGTTCCGGTTCCTGAAGATGCCGCATCATTCTTTGGACAGTTTAGTTTCCCAAATTTTGCTGCTATTGGTAATCCGGAAATCTGGATCACGGCATTTACGATAGCCTTGGTAGCCAGCTTGGAAACCCTGTTGTGCGTTGAGGCTACGGACAAGTTGGACCCCCACAAAAGAGTAACCCCAACTAATAGAGAATTGCTCTCCCAAGGCGCCGGTAATATCATTTCAGGTTTCATAGGCGGCCTGCCCATTACCCAGGTAATCGTGAGAAGTTCTGCCAACGTACAATCCGGTGGTCAAACCAAACTCTCGGCTATTATTCATGGTTTCTTTTTACTCATTTCCATTATTCTCATCCCGAGACTATTAAATATGATCCCGCTTTCTGTATTGGCAGCAATACTATTCCTCGTTGGGTATAAGCTGGCCAAACCAGCATTGTTCAAAACCATGTATCAATTAGGATGGAAACAATTTGTTCCTTTCACAGTGACCGTTTTGGGAATTATCTTTACTGACCTTTTGGTGGGGATTGGCCTGGGACTGGGAGTTGGAATCGTAGTAATACTTATAAAAAGCTATCAAAACTCTCATTTTTTACATATCGAGGATAAGAGCAACGGCAAGCACAAAATTAAGATGACATTGGCCGAAGAAGTTACTTTTTTTAACAAAGGTGCTATTTTAAAGGAATTGGACAGCCTCCCCAAATATTCGTATTTGGAGTTAGATGTAAGAAAAACGCGTTACCTTGACAACGATATCATAGAAATTCTTCAAGACTTCTCCAGAAAAGCCATAGAACGTAATATTGATATTAAACTTGTTTCCGAACGGGGGGAAGTAGAAAATCCCGATAGCTACCTTGAGTTTTTCAACCTTAGACCAAAAATAACAGCACAATCATGATTACCCAGACCAAACAAACCCAGGAAGCACTATCCCCGGATGCTGCAATAGCTTTGCTGAAAGAAGGAAATCAGCGTTTTGTTTCTCGCGCGATGATGGAAAGGGACCTGATCAAACAGGTAGAACAAACCGCCACCGGGCAGTACCCCTTTGCCACCATCCTAAGTTGTATCGATTCAAGGGTATCGGCTGAGTTAGTCTTTGATCAGGGAGTTGGTGACATATTTAGCGTTAGAGTTGCAGGCAATATTGTAAACGAAGACCTTTTAGGAAGTATGGAATTTGCCTGTAAATTGGCAGGAACTAAGGTAATTCTGGTGCTGGGACATACAGCATGTGGCGCTGTAAAAGGGGCTTGCGACGATGCAAAGATGGGAAACCTTACACTCCTATTAAGCAGGATACGCGCCGCAGTGGATGCTGTTGCGGAGCCCTCGGAACCTGAGAACAGAACTTCTAAAAATTCGACCTTTGTTAACGCGGTGGCCGAAAAAAATGTGGCTATTGCCATAGATAACATCAGACAGCGAAGCAACGTACTCCGTGAAATGGAGGAGTTTGATGAAATAAAGATCGTTGGGGCCATGTATGACATTTCGGATGGAAAAGTCCATTGGTTATAAGACCAACAACCAAAGGCCCATGGTGTATTAACGCTTATTGCGCTTCTTTGTAAAATCAAATTTTTTATCTTCCCGGGTATAATACCCGGTATGTTCAAATATCTTAGAGGGGATCTGTTTGGGGGGATAACAGCAGGAATTGTAGCCCTGCCGCTAGCACTTGCTTTTGGTGTAAGTTCCGGGCTAGGTCCCAGCGCCGGATTATATGGTGCTATCTTCATTAGTTTTTTTGCTGCCCTCTTTGGTGGAACAAACACTCAGATTTCAGGCCCTACTGCTCCTATGACCGCTGTGAGCATGGTAATTATTGCCAGTATTTTAGCTGTACATGATGGCGATTTGAACAAGGCCCTTCCCATAATATTGGCTGTTTTTCTTTTAGCCGGATTAATGCAGGTAGGATTAGGTGCATTAGGCCTGGGCATGTATATCAAGTATATTCCCTACCCCGTGGTTTCTGGGTTTATGACGGCAATTGGAGTCATTATATTGGTTACCCAAATATTACCTGCCATCGGTTATTATCCCAAAGAAGATGAAGCCTTTGTAAATCAATATATGCCCCTGGCTGAGGAAGAAATCCTGGAAAACATCTTAAAAGAAGAGGCGGGAGAAGGCATTTTGGTTTTGGAGGATTTTGAAGAGACCGTAGAACGTGCTAGTGAGATCACTTTAGAAGACAGACTTAAAGAAGCACGTACACTTGCCGGCAAAGATGCTTCTGGGGTTGTGGGAACCTTCAAAGTACTTCCGAGGGGACTGCAGCAGTTAAACTGGTTGGAACTTGCTTTAGCTCTGGCGACTATTCTTATTATTTACGGTTTTAAAAGGATTACCGAGGCGGTTCCCAGTACGCTGGTGGCCTTGATCCTGGTATCGGGAATAGCCTATGGCCTTGGTTTGGAATACCGCCCTATTGAAAAGATTCCAGAGGGGCTCCCCATCCCGCAATTAGAGTTGTTCACTCAGTTTAAACTAAGCGCTATTTCACCCTTTATTTTTACTGCTTTGACGCTTGCACTATTAGGCGCCATTGATTCTTTATTGACTTCGGTAGTCGCAGATAACATGACCAATACCAAACATCGACCCAATAAGGAATTAGTAGGCCAGGGAATTGGGAACAGCATAGCTGCGATATTTGGCGGTATTCCGGGAGCAGGGGCCACCATTAGAACTGTGGTTAATATCAATGCAGGAGGAAAAACAAGATTGTCCGGAATGATCGCCGGGGTATTACTGCTCATTATTTTGCTTGCTTTAGGTCCGGTAGCCTCCCAAATTCCGGCAGCAGTGCTTGCAGGTATTCTGGTTACCGTGGGAATTGGCGTAATGGACTACAAAGGGCTCCGGGCCATTCCGCATTTACCCAAGGACCTAAAATTGGGACCGATCTCCCTGAGCTCTGAAGTGATTATCATGCTAACCGTTCTTGTGCTTTCATCGATTTGGAATTTGGTCTATGCTGTGGGAATTGGCCTGGTGATCGCTTCGTTGATGTTCATGAAAAAAATTGGAGATCTCACCGCCAAACGTTCTGAAGTAAAGCCTTTGGACGAAAAAGCCTGGCCAGATGAAAGGAATTTTCCCATAAAGTTCAAAGAGGAGGTATTTATTAAACATTTAAAAGGGCCTCTGTTTTTTGGTTCAACCAGTGAGTTTCAACAGCTGGCAGAACAAATTCCCTATACCGCATCTACAGTTATCATCCGTATGGGACTGATGCAGTACATGGACCAATCGGGCCTATATGCCATGGAAGACGTTCTTCAGGATTTAAAACGAAAAGGAGTAACCGTACTTTTTGTGGACATTCTAGATCAACCGCGCTATATGATGGAGCGAATAGATATTATTCCCGACTTAATTCCTGCTGAACACCTGTTCGATGATTTTGATGCCTGTTTGCAATGGGTAATTGCCAATGTAGAGGATAAATATCAACCTATTATAGGATGATGCTTCAATTTCCCTTGGAAGCTCTACAATAAAACAGGAATTCTTGTCTACAGGTACCCGTTGGTTATGGCATCTTTTTGGGAGGATAGCGGTTCCCTAATTAATTTCCTACATCTACTGGGACATTTTACTAAATTTGTCTTCCTCTAAGGTTGTGAGTAATGATTGATACACTTAAAGAACACCTGGCTGAAGTGGAAAATTTCAAGGCGGATTCGATGGAGGAAATCGAGCGCTTTCGGGTGAAGTATTTGGGTAAAAAGGGCTTGCTGAATGGGTTCTTTGCTGCGTTCAAAGACGTTCCTATGGATCAAAAAAAAGAATTTGGTCAGGTCATTAATCAATTAAAGACCAGCGCAACAGAAAAAGTCAATCAGTTAAAGGAAGTATTGGAAAAGAATACTTCCCCACTGGGAAAATATGGAGATCTAACGCGGCCCGGAGAGCCCTTACCGCTTGGGGCGAGACACCCTATCTCCATTGTTAAAAACCGGATAATAGATATTTTCCTCCGTATCGGTTTTAACGTTTCGGAAGGGCCTGAAATTGAGGACGACTGGCACAACTTTACCGCCCTAAATCTACCGGAATATCACCCCGCCCGGGATATGCAGGACACCTTTTTCATCCAAACCAATCCGGATATCCTGTTACGCACCCATACTTCTTCGGTGCAGGTACGCTATATGGAAGAAAACGATCCTCCTATTCGCACAATTTCTCCGGGAAGGGTATATCGTAACGAAGCCATCTCCGCACGTTCCCATTGTTTTTTCCACCAGGTAGAAGGCCTTTATGTAGATCGTGATGTTTCTTTTGCCGATTTAAAACAAACCCTGCAGTATTTTACAACGGAAATGTTTGGGAAATCCAAGATACGCTTACGGCCTTCGTATTTCCCATTCACCGAACCAAGTGCTGAAGTGGATGTGTATTGGGGATTGGAAAATGAAATTGACTATCGGATAACCAAGGGCACCGGATGGTTGGAAATAGGCGGTTGCGGAATGGTAGATCCCAATGTCCTAAGCAACTGTAATATTGATCCGGAGGTATATTCCGGCTTCGCTCTTGGAGTAGGTATTGATAGGATGGCCATGTTGTTGTATCAGATTCCTGACATCCGAATGTTGAGCGAAAACGACCTTCGTTTTTTGGAACAGTTCAAATCCGCTCTTTAGCACTGTTTTTTGTTTCATTTTTCGCATTTCATTTTTTTGACATTCTTTTTTTTTGAAATCACTATTTTAAATAGTTGATTTTTATGACT
This sequence comes from Flavobacteriaceae bacterium, assembly GCA_028277085.1. GTDB lineage: Bacteria > Bacteroidota > Bacteroidia > Flavobacteriales > Flavobacteriaceae > Croceivirga. Next base: position 4,070 of record JANQHL010000094.1, on the reverse strand, counting down.
TTACCATAGGAATTACGCTGTGCGCCCATTAATTTAGTTACACTGACTAATCCAAACTATTTCATTATGGCCACAACAAACATCCATCGTAGGAACTGGTTAAAAAAAGGAGTGCTCGCCACAGGAGGGATCTTAGCCGCCCCTTATTTTAGTTATGGCGAAAGTCCCAGAACGCCTTTGCAACTAGACCACCAGGGAAATGCTATCTATAGTCCTTTTTTCAAAGAATTCCTTCCGGAAAACTTCAGAGAATTTCCGGAACTGGATGCCAAACTAAATGCTAATGAAAATCCTTACGGCCCATCACCCATGGCCTTGGAAGCGTTAAAAAAAGCCGCTCCGGGAGGAAATCGATATGCCTGGAAAGAGCTGTTTCTACTTATTGACAAAATTGCGGAATTTGAGGGTGTATCCCCAAAAAATATCATGATGGGGCCAGGTTCTTCGGATCTTCTGGAAAAAACAGCCATGGTACTGTTTATGAACGGAGGAAATGTGGTTTCTGCAGATCCCGCTTATATGTCCCTGATCCGTGTGGCTGAAGCTACAGGGGGAACCTGGAAGCCAGTTCCATTGAAAGAAGATTGGTCCCATGATCTGGAGGCTATGGAAAAGGCAATAGACGCTGAAACCAAATTGGTCTATATCTGTAATCCTAACAATCCTACAGGCACCATTACCGATAGCAAAGCATTACTGGATTTCTGTTCCAGAGTTTCAGAAAGAGTTCCGGTCTTCGTGGATGAGGCCTATCTGTGGTTCCTAGAAGATGGTGCGAGACACAGTATGGTATCGCTAATTAACCAGGGCAAAGACGTTATAGTGGCACGCACGTTCTCGAAAATCCATGGGATGGCCGGGCTAAGGGTAGGTTACGCGATTGCTCAGGAGGCTACCCTGGATAAACTTCAAAGAATTACCCGTGCGGGTATGGGTATTTCTTATCCTTCCGTATTTGCGGCTATAGGTGCCATGGATGATACCGCCTTTTTGAACAAATCAAGGGAGTTGAATGCCAAAGCCCGGGACTATGTGTATACCAGCTTAACGGATATGGGCTTGTCTCCTGTTCCCTCTCATACCAGTTTTATGATTTTCCCCATAGAAATGGATGGCAAAGCGTTTTTGTCAAAGATGATAGCGCTTAAAGTGGGCGTTAGGGCATTTCAGTTTATGGGCAAGAACTGGTGTAGGGTGAGCATGGGAACCCTGGAGGAAATGGAATTGTTTACCAAAGCTATCAACAAGGTATTGGTCTCGTAAATGGAGGTGGGTATTGAAAAAACCGTTGTTTTCCTCCTGTTTATATTTCTTGGGGTGCTTTTAAAGACCAAATTCAAGTCCCCGGAAGAGGTAAATGGTATTAAGAAGATCATTTTGAACCTTGCCTTACCGGCTACAATTTTCATTGCACTTCTAGGCGTAGAGGTAAAGGCAAATCTTCTTTTTTTGCCTCTGCTGGCCCTTTCTTTAAATGTGCTTCTTTTTTTGGTTTTACCCTACTTGCTCCCACTGACCGGAATTAAAAAAAACACCCCAATATATCGAACCGCTCGCCTCTTGGTAGCCTCTCTGGCACCAGGTCTTTCTTGTTTTCCCTTTATATTGGAGTTTTTGGGCGAAGCGTATTTGGCCAAAGCAGCCATGGCCGATTTAGGCAACAAAGTTTTTGTGCTGATGATTTTATACCTAGTTGCGATGCGATGGTATTATGCAGAACAACAACGCAGCTTTAAAACGGATAAAGGTAATATATTATCCTTGTTGAAAACACTGGTAACAGAACCTGTTAACCTGTTTATTGCCGTAGCATTGTTGTTGTTGGTATTTGGCCAGAATATGACATCTTTACCTTTTGTAATTGGGGAAACCCTTTCTAAGCTAAGCCTTATTATGACTCCCCTGGTGCTTCTTTTTATAGGACTGGCAGTAAAAATTAAAAGAAGACAGTTCTTACAAATCTTTGCGCTGCTCTGTATGAGGGCAGGCCTTGTTTTTGTCTTCTCCGGTATTTTTGTGACCATGAGTGGCCTTCACATTCAAAATGATATCCTTTTAATTCTGGCATTTGGGCTAAGTGCCTGTAGTTTTTGGCCTTACGCTCATATTTGCCTTGTGGACCATCTTGAGATTGAAAAAAAAGTCAAAACCTTTGACAACGGCTATGCCATTTGTATTTTGGCACTATCCCTCCCATTTTCTACCCTTTTGATATTAGGGGTACTCAACAGTGGTCGTTTGTTTGTAAGTCCGAGCTATATCTTCGGTATGGGTATTGTGCTTTTGGCTCTTGGACTATTGCTGCCGCTAGTAAGGGTTTTCGGCCAAAGACCAATACTGCCAAAAATTTCTAACCCGGAGTTGGACCACTCCACAGAACAGGTGTCAACGCTTTACCGCAACGGAAAACCTTTTGCCGCCCACCAGGGATGGACCTCAATAACTAGTCGTCCTGCTTGAACCGCGGGATCCAAATTTGCCAGACTATCCGCCATTTGCAAAGTGGGTACATTGTATATGGTAATACCCCGAATATCCCCATCATCACCAAAAGGTCCCGAAATATCGGCATATCCGGCTTCGTACATTCTCCCCAGATGTGCCAAATGCAAGCTTTGTAAACTATCGGTTCCTTCCTTGCTTTGAGATCGATTGGGACCACTTTTTAAGAAAGCGACAAAATATTGTTGCATCAGAACAGTGTCCTTGGTTTTTTCATCAACATAGTCAAAAATCTGGAAGCCCTGGTCAATGAGTTCCTGTTTTACTTCTGCTATTGCTTTTTTCTGCTCCTCTTTTTGTTGATGTGTTGGTGTTTCCTGAGGTTGTTTACATCCCCATAGCATGACAAAAATTATACCCGCTAGTACTACCTGTTTTTCCATTGGTTATATGGTTTTAGACTTAATTGTGAATTATAATACCGGATATTTCCGGTAACCTCTTCTCCAAGCCAAAGGGGCTTGTCAAAGGGTTCATCCTCATGCTGCAGCTCAATTTCTGCGATAACCAATCCTTTGTTCTCTCCTAAGAATTCATCCACCTCAAAAACGTGCTTACCTACGGGAACTACAAAACGTACCTTTTCCAGGATGATTGGTTCACATAGGTCAATTAGGTTGGTTGCTTCAGCAACCGGAATTTCGGTTTCCCATTCAAATCGGGTGGTGCCGGATGCATTTCCTGCTCCTTTTACGGTAAGAAAGGCAGTATCCCCCGTAATTCTTACTCGTACAGTACGCTCAGGATGTGTATTCAAAAAACCTTGTACCATCCGCAACTCAGAAGCAGCATAATCCTTGTATACTTCAGACCTTACCAAAAATTTGCGTTCAATTTCAAGGTGTTCCATTTTTTCCCATGGTTTTTAAAGTAGAAGATGAGACAATAATAGGGTCATACGGATGGTTAGCCAACCAAATCATTGCCCTGGCAATTGTCTCGGGTAAAATAATCTTATAGTGTTGTAAAGGGCCAATCATTAAAAAGTCTAAAGCTCCCAAAACCTTTTTAAAAAATAACTCTCCTGGCCTTTTCTCGTCTCGTTTACCCCCTATTAGTCCAGGTTGCAGGATATGGATTTTTGGAAGACCTATCGCAATAACATCTTGCTCCATCTCCCCTTTTGTCCTATTGTAAAATATGGGACTCCTGGGATCCGCTCCCATAGCGGAGATTGTTATAAAGGTGGTTATGTCATTTTCTTTGCAGTGTTTAGCGGCATTAACGGGAATACCATAGTCTATTGCCCTATACCGTTCCTCTTCCGGGGTTTTTGCTTTTGTTGTCCCAATACAGCAAAAAACCTCATCCCCCTGAAATTCTTTGCCAAATACCTTTAGTTGTAGCAAATCACCAATCACAACATTAAGCTTGGAATGGGTCATTTCCAATTTTCTTCTTGATAGTACTGTTATCCTTTTATAGCGGTCATCTTCCAACAAGAAGTGTAACAGTTTTCCCCCTACCAATCCGGTTGCCCCAAGGATAATTGCGCTTTTCTGGTTTTTTTCCATCCTTTTAAATATAGCCTAAATTTGAAAATGGCCTTTGATTTCCCTCTTCGAAAG
>JANQHL010000069.1 GCA_028277085.1 Flavobacteriaceae bacterium | reverse complement strand
GGTTGTCCAGGATGTCCTCGCGAACTTACAAATTCAGGAAGCCAAGGTATTTCGGGATTCATTTTCCAGAAACAACATCATCTTTCGGGTTAGCCAAGTGGAAGACAAACGGTATCAATTAAACAGGCTATTGCAAAAAACGACCGAAAGCGCCATTGTCTATGTCAGACGCCGTAAAGACACCCTGGACCTGAGCAACTTTTTGAATACAAAAGGAAAAACCGCTACCCACTTCCACGGGGGGCTTTCCCAAATCGAAAAAAAAGAAAAACTAACGGCCTGGCTGAACAACAAGGTGCAAATAATGATAGCGACCAACGCTTTTGGCATGGGTGTGGACAAACCGGATGTCAGGATGGTGATCCATTATCAAATTCCCGAGAGCATCGAGAACTACTTTCAGGAAGCCGGCAGGGCGGGAAGGGATGGCACCACTGCAAAGGCCATCTTGTTGACAAATAAAACGGATCGTGCAACTATCAGACGTCAATTTTTGGAAAACGTACCGGATCTCAACTTTATTAAACTGTTGTATCGAAAATTGTGTAGCTATTTTCAAATAGCCTTTGGAGAACGAAGGGATGAAGTGTTTGGCCTCAACCTTGATCGATTTTGCCAAAGCTATCAACTTCCTACCTTAAAATCATGGTCAGCGATGCGGTTACTGGATCAAAATGGGGTACTGATGTTATCACAATCCTCCCAACAAAACACAACATTACAAATTACAGCGGTCAAAGAATCGTTGTTCCACTGGATGAGCAAGAATCAAAAAAGGGCGGGTATACTACAAAGTCTGCTACGCACCTATGGCGGGCTATTTGATTTTGATACCAAAATTAATATTCCTCGTATGGCAAAGAAAACCGGTGTTCCGGAACAGTACATTATGGAGACCTTAGAACGTTTGCACCGCGATGAGATGGCTATTTTTACAGCCCGCCACAACGACTTGCAAATAAGTTTCCTAACCCCCCGGGAAGATGATACTACCATCAATGCTATTGCCCATCATATCCAACAGTTAAACCGCACTAAAAGGTACAAATTGGATCAAATGCTGGAGTATGCTGAAAACACGACGCGTTGCAGGCCAAGGTATTTGCTGGATTATTTTGGGGAAAATGTTACAAAAGACTGTGGACAATGTGATATTTGTAGGGTTAAAATGGGTAAGACCTCCCCTAACCTTAGTTTAGAACCTCAAATATTAAGTGTTTTGAAAGGTGGGGAAAAGACCTCCAGGGGTATTGCAGCAGCCCTCAATATTGAGGAAAAACAGCTACTGCAAACCATACGGCGGATGCTCGACGATGGAAAATTGATCTTAAGAAAACAGAACAGATATGGCATTAAACGCTGACGCAGCTTTGCGAATTGTATTCATGGGGACACCGGAATTTGCCGTGGAAGGGCTGCGAAGACTGATAGAAGGTGGCTATACGGTCGTTGGGGTGATCACTGCGCCAGACCGACCAGCCGGAAGAGGAAGAAAGTTGAAGGAATCTGCGGTTAAAACCTATGCCAAGGCCAAAGGACTCCAGGTATTGCAGCCCACCAATCTTAAGGACCCTGAATTTCTCGAAACCCTGCACAGCTTAAAGGCCAACTTGCAAATTGTTGTCGCCTTTCGGATGTTGCCTAGAGCAGTGTGGAGCCTGCCGGAATACGGTACATTTAACTTACACGCCTCCTTGCTTCCTCAATATCGGGGGGCGGCACCAATCAACTGGGCCATTATTAACGGAGAAACCGAGACAGGTGTAACTACCTTTTTTATTGATGAAAAAATTGATACCGGTGCCCTACTCCTTCAAAAGAAAATTGGAATAGCCCCGGAAGAAACCGCCGGCGAATTACACGATCGGTTAATGGTTGTAGGCGCTGAACTCATCGTTGAAACCGTAAAAGCGATTGCGGCTAAGACGTTAACGCCTGTTGAACAACCTATGGGGGAGGAACTTAAAGCAGCACCAAAAATTCATCGGGAGACCTGTAAAATTGACTGGAACCTTCCCCTGGCGGAAATCTATAATCATATTAGAGGGTTAAGTCCTTACCCTACCGCATGGACCTCGCTTAAAAATGGAGAAGAAACAATGGACGTAAAAATCTATCAGGCCGATATAACAATTACGAGCCATCAGTTGAGCATAGGACAGATTGTAGTACTGGATAGTAGTATGAAAATTGCAGTAGAAGATGGGTTTTTAGAACTCCGGGAAATTCAACTTCCGGGGAAACGCAGAATGCGTGTATCGGAGATGCTAAATGGATTTCAAATACATTCAGATGCCTATGTCTTCTAAAGCCAGACGATTACTGGGCTACCGGAAGTAGGGTAAAAATTGGCGCTTTTATCAACAAACACTCCAAGTTATCAACAAAAACCCTGAATTCCCTTGATTTTACTTGGTTCAACGCCAATTCCGTATAAATTTGTTCAGCATTAAAGTTTTTTTAACAACAATTAATTTAATTCAATTATGAACAAAACAGAATTAATCGATGCAATGGCGGCTGACGCAGGAATTACTAAAGCAGCAGCTAAAAAAGCATTGGAATCTTTCTTGGGCAATGTTGAGGGATCCCTTAAAAAAGGTAACAGGGTATCTTTGGTAGGTTTCGGTTCATGGGCTGTTTCTAAAAGAAACGCTAGAGAAGGTAGAAATCCTCAAACCGGGCAGACCATTCAAATTGCTGCAAAAAATGTTGTAAAGTTTAAAGCGGGTTCTGAGCTAAGCGACGCGGTAAACTAAAAAATATGCTTTCAGTTTCTTAAGCACCTCAAAAATTGGGGTGCTTTTTTGTTTACGGCTGTTTTTTGATTTTATGCTATATTACATTACATTTAATTGCAATTGGATTACATAATGGCCGCTCCAACACCAAAAAAAGGCAAATTATTGATTGCTGAACCTGCATTAACCGGAGATGTTTCCTTCAACCGGTCAGTGGTCTTACTCGCTGAACACAACGAAGAGGGGTCGGTAGGGTTTATCCTGAACAAACCCCTGGAATATGACATTTGTGATTTGGTGACAGAAATCAAGGTTTCTTTTAAAGTGTTCAACGGGGGACCGGTAGAACAGGATAATCTCTACTTTATTCACAAGGTCCCCGAGTTGATCGAGGGGAGTGTTGAAATTTCCGATGGTATTTATTGGGGTGGAAATTTTGAACGCACTATTGAACTCATCAATGATCTTACTATTACAGAAAATGATATTCGTTTCTTTCTGGGCTACTCCGGTTGGGCTTCGTTGCAATTGGATCAGGAATTACTATCGAAATCCTGGGTAGTGGCTCCCAACCAATATCAAAGTGATATTATTCGAAAATCCTCATCAGCATTCTGGAAAGAAAAGATGATCGAATTGGGGGGTGATTACCTGATCTGGTCGAATTCTCCGGAAAACCCCATTCTCAATTAGATAATCGCGCTTTAGCATTCAATTTTCCGAGCAGGTTCCCGGCCACTGTTGCCGTATATTCTTTTTTTCGGTATTTCGTGATGGGAAGTATCCCGTCCTTGACATTTACGACGAAGAGTTCGTCGGCTTTCTGTAGTTCAAAGGGTGAAATAGCATCTTCGTGCAATTCAAACGGATCGGAGGCCTGGATAATGGCTATGAGTTCTTTTCTAATCACACTATTAGGGCACCCATCCTGTAAGGGTGGAGTTTTAATGCTATTTCCACTGACCAAAAAAAGATTCCCGTAAATGCTGGCCACTACATTCTTATTGCCATTGATAAGCAAACAATCCGCATAGCCATTTTCTTTGGCATAAATACTTGCCAGGGTGTTCAGTAATTTGTTACAACTATCTAAATTAGACAGCAGATCGGCATTTACGTAAAAGTCTTTGTAGAGTTCTACGGGATACGGGGAGCTGGATAAGGTATAAAAGGGAGAAGCCAAGACTTTTCCCGCTATTAGGAAAGCTACCTCATCAGAGACTTCGTTAATCTCGATCCCGCCCTTCCGAAAGAAAGTGATTCTGGCTAAGACCGGACTAGTCTCCCAACCACTGGCACGAATCGTGTTAAGAAGCTGTTCTTCCAGATACTCCATGGTAAAATTCATGGGAATCTCCATCCGTAGCATACGCATGGCGGCCATTAATCGAAAATAATGCGCTTCCAGGAATATGGGCTGTTCATGAATTATGCGAACTTCTTCAAAGAGCGCATCTCCAAATCGAAAACCTCTATTGGTGTGGTCGAAAAGATCAGTAGCATCGGAAAGTAACGCTCCGTTGTAATTAAGCATAAAGCCTAGCTATTTTGTCCGTGAGTGATGGGGTGCAATTCACTGTTCCTAGGAAGAACCCAATACTTGTTTTAAATCGGCAATCTGATTACGCCAAAGCATTTTGGCCTCCTCCATCTCATCTTCTTCGGCAAAATCGGATATGAACAAGGAAACATCTTTAGTAATCTCATCCACAATAATCCGCATTTCAAAATAGCTGGAATCGTCATTTTCTACCCAAGCAAAGCGCACAAAATCGTCAGTTTTGCGTTTTAACAGTTTTGCCGCTTCTTCTGCTCCATCCCAAATAAAGGTAAAAATCTCTCCCCTGGAGTTGACATTGTCCGCAAACCATTCGGACAGCCCTGAGGGCGTAGAAATATATTGGTAGAGTAGCTGTGGTGATGACTGAATCACAAACTCCATTTCAAACTTAACTTTGTCACCCATGCGTAACGCCTTTTACCTGTTAACATTTATAATTGGGAAATATAAAAAAATAAATTCCAAATAATAAAATAATAACGAATTTTGAACAGGCAGAAATTAACCTTTATATTTGCCCCCGCTTAAAAAGAATTTGGCGAGGTAGCTCAGGCGGTTACCCGCCCGTACCGAACGCCAGCCCGACAAGTCATTCTGGCGGGGCACGTTCGGGCGGGGAGCGCAGAATTCATAAACTGACAAAATAAACGTAATGGCGAGGTAGCTCAGGCGGTTAGAGCGCAGGATTCATAACCCTGAGGTCGGGAGTTCAAGTCTCCCTCTCGCTACAAGAAAAGCTCAAGATTTAGTCTTGGGCTTTTTGTTTTAAAATCACTTATTTACAACATTAATTTTTTAATTCAACGACCCAAACCACCATATCCGTTAAAACGCTCATTTTTAAAAAATCGGTGGAAGATTTATATAAGTTCTAGGGATGTAACAAAAAACCACGACACTCCCGCCGTGGTTTACAATCTGATTACTCTTACCCCGCACTAGCTAATACAAGCGAGAGCAGCGGCCATTATTCTTTGGAGGCAATATCCTGACTAATGGAGTTGGCAAAATCAAATATCTGGGATAGATCATTTACATCTTTAACGTTCAAGGATTTTTTCTTGATCAGCGCTGCGATCTGAATTTTCTCACTTTCGGCAAAAAAATCAATCAATTTAGATTTTTTAGTTGGAATTTGACTTGCAATATTTGTATTGAGGTCCAAAGCATAAAGTTCGGTACGGTGTATAAATTTACTCGGTACATCGAGCATAAAAGAATTCGCTGCCTTTTTTCCCTCTTTATAGGTTACTAAGGGCCTCTCCATAAGTTGATATTTTTCGCCTTTGCTTTTGATCAATAGATACTCATCATGTCTATTCCCCTTTTTATCAATAAACGCGACGAACTTCAACTCATCTTGGTTGTCAAAAACAAATTTTAGTTTTTTATCCTTAATCAACGCTTTTGCTATCTCATCGGGGGAATTCCCTTTTTTGATTTCTAACTCTTTATTAAAACAGTTGTACCTAACATAAAAAGTGCCTATAAGTTCTTCCCCATAATACAAAGAACCTCTTTGAAAAGCATCCACTAAATAAGGGCTTCCTAAAACATCCGAGATTTGAGTAGTTGTACCCTGGGCACTTGTTGATTTCAGATCGGCAAAAGTAAAGAAGTTGGAAGGAACCCGAGTTTCGGTATAACCGACAACGCTTGCTTCACAAGCGGCATGTACCACACTTTGTGCATAAATGGTAGTACTGGCAAAAATCCCCAGTAACCCGAGGAATAGTGTATTTTTCATCGTAAATAGTTTTGAATTAGCGACTTCCATAAAGTTAAGCGTTTGTTTTTGTTGATGGTCAGGAAAATTCGATAATTTATAAAAAAAGAGGAGATTTTGTCGATTTGCCGGTATTTGCAACTAAAGCTTTAGATATATTCAATCATTTGATTGTTTTGTTGCTTACTCTTAAATCATTTTTTTTTGGAGAATTAAATGTCCCACGCTCCCGCCCGTTTGCATTTGGTGGGAAATAAAATATCAAAAAGACCACGACAGTGTTGCCCTGGTTTTTGTTTTGCTTGCTTTTGTGCTACCCCACTAGTCACACCAGTACTGAGCCTGACAAAGTAGACTAACGGAATCGGGAGTAGCTTAGGTCGTTACCTGCCCGTACCGAACGCCAGTCCGACAAGTCATTATGGCGGGGCACGTTCGGGCGGGGAGGGTAAGATGCAACTCTTAGGTCAGGACTTCACCTCTCCCCCTCGCTACAGGGATAAACCCAAGGTTAACGTCTTGGGTCTTTTGTACAACTTATTTACAATATAGTTACCTACACCACCACGTCCTATAAACCGTTGGTTCTATACCACTAATAATAAACAAGGCAAGTGCCATTATTACTTGTGACCAAAAAGCTCCATTGATAGGTTGAAATAACTTGACCCAGATTGAGGCGGTAGCAATAACCTCATTTCTATCTTCAATCATTTCAAACGCCAACAACAAAAGGGGCTTACTTCGGTATAAAGGACCATATTAAAACCGGATGGTCACTTCTTTACAATAATTCCCGTCAATTCAAGACATTTTTACCATCAATAACTATGTCCTGATTTATAGGGCAAGTCGTATACGGTATTCCGCGACGCTACATTTGCTTCGAAAAATAGGAAGAACCCTGTTCACCATGAAACAACGAAGTAAATGAAGTTTGGATTTCGCTCTTTACCCTTTTATGTCTTTTGTGCTATCCTATGGATGCACACCTCATCCTATTCCCAGGAACTGGATTTGCCATCCTATATCGAATTGGTCAAAAAAGACAATATCGATTTAAAACAAAGCGCAAAAGAGGTACTGATAGCAAAAGAGGAGACCAAAATGGCAAAATCTTCACTATTGCCAGATGTCGGCCTCAATGGGTTTTATCAACGGGACTTCAATAGAAACTTTCTCTTTATCAATGATTTTGATGGAAGCATAACACGGTTACGGACCAACTTCAACAATAGTATCAGTGCTAATGCTGTGCTGAACCAGGCCGTCTTTGATCCCGCCATTTTTTCTGCTTCCAAAATCGCAAAGCTTGCGGAGCAGATCAGTGGGTTACAGCATGAATACCTTAACGGTGAACTTATTGCACAGGCTTCCGCTTTGTATTGGCAGGCCATTTTTACCAAAGCAAGTGTCACCGTACTTGTTGAAAATACGAACTTGGCCAAAGCGCAATTGGAACAGATCGAGAAATTGCACAACAAGGGTGCCGTGAGCAATTTGCAGGTACAACAAGCTGAGATTTTTTACAAAAAAACGCTCCCTCCCCTTCAAAATGCCAAAAATCAATTTTCCAAATTGATGGACGACCTCAAAGTGTTGGCCAATATACCCACTGCCGAACGTATTGTGCTAACGGATGACCTCCAAACCATAGGCCTTAACAACGTCATATACACTGATGAGGCAGGTCTGGAGGGGCAGCCGAAGCTCAAGACCTTAAAAAAAGAGGTGGAGATTGCCGATAAGCAAATCAAGCTTAGCAAGAAATTCTGGTATCCAAAGCTCAATCTGACTGCAGCCTACAACTATGATGCCCAGGCCAATGATTTTAACTTCAGTGCCAACGAAAACAAATTGTTCCTTGTGCAACTAGGGATTAACATGCCCATCTTCTCAGGGGGAAAGAACAGGGCAAAAATTGCCAAGGCTTCTATTGAACGGGAAACAGCAGCACTCAACCTGGTAAAGACCCGGCGGGATTTGCACAATCAACTTCGTACGGCCGAAAACAACTATAACAGTGCTGTAACCAATGTTGAAACGTACAGGGAGACTATAGTGTTGAATGAGCGGGAGCTGGAAATTTTCAAAAAACAACTCAGCCTGGGTGTCGTTACTACCGTCGAATTCAAGGAAAGCCGATTACGGCTCACGCAATCCAGGTTAGCACTGTTAAACGCCTATCTGGATTTACATATAGCACAGCTTCAAATTTTACAGATCACAGGCCAAATAAACTAAATACCAACCCCAAAAAAACGGACCAAAAATGAAGACAATAAAGCATTTATCGATGGTAGCCATTTCATGTTCCCTGTTGGGGGGCTGTTATTGGCCGGAAACCTCACAGGAAACTACTAAGGAAGCACCCATCAAGGTAAAGACAATCACCTTAAAAAAGGAGTCATACAATAAAACAATGGTGTATCATGGGGAGCTGCAATTTTCAAAATCCGCAAGTTTTGTCGCACAACAATCCGGAATAGTGACCCAATTAAATGCCAGGCCAGGGCAAAAAGTACGACGCGGTGAGCTTCTAGCGGTATATCCCCCGTTAAATCACCAATTGCAGATCGATCAGGCAAAGATTGAACAGCACAAACTGGCCCAGGATTATACAAGGCAACAAGAATTGTATAAGACAGGAGCCGTCTCCAAGGTATCGGTAGATACGTATAAAGCCCAATTGGATGTTATGGTCAAAACCACCCAGCAACTGCAAAACAGGAACACGATTCGGGCGCCTTTTTCCGGAATCATTACGCAGGTGCCGGTTAAAATCGGTGAGGAAGTTAGCATGGGACAAGCCCTGTTCAGCATGGCAGAAACAGCTACCCTAATGGTAAATTTTTATGTGCCACAACAAGACATTGCCCATATGGCAATAGGGGTAACAACCTATTTGACCCTCTCCAATAAAAGAATCGAAGGAAAGATCACAAAGACATCCCTCCAAATGGATTCGAAACGAAAGGCATTTCTGGTTACCGCCTCATTTAAGAATGAAGGGGTTTCGTTTGCAGGCCCCTTCGTTGAAATAGCAATGGAAACAGGACCATCCCTTTCGGGTATTTGGATTCCGGTAGAAGCATTAAAACAAATCGGAAACAGACATTATGTGTTTGTCATCAACGATGGCAAGGCAGTGGAAACCGACGTGAAAGTAGGGCGCCGGGATGAGACTTCGGTAGAGATCATTAAAGGACTGGATGAAGGGCAACATTTGATTACTGCCGGTTCAGAAAAAGTAGCAACAAATAGTCCGGTTTTAACCATTCAGTAAATAGAATAGTTATGAAAGTCACCCATTTCGCAGTATCCAGACCGGTAACCACTTCAATGGTATTTTTAGGACTGTTGCTGTTCGGATTTATGTCGTATGTAAAACTGCCCGTAAACCTGATGCCTGAGGTTAATCTACCGGCCATGGTCATCGTAACGGACTATCCCGGAGCAACCCCTGGTGAAGTGGAAACTGAGATTACTAATCTACTTGAAAAAGAAGTGGCCACCATCAATGGGTTGAAACTTATGCAATCCTACTCCATGCCCAATATGTCCATGATCATCGTTCAATTTGAATTGGACAAAGACCAGGATAAGGCCATGGCCGAACTGCGTAACAAGATAGATCTGGTGGTTTCCTTTTTGCCCAAAGAAGCCAAATTGCCATTCGTTCGTAAGCGATCCAAACCCCTGTTGGCCCCTTTTAGCATGAACAGTGGTTCTGTGGTCGACCTGATCATTACTGGAAATGTGGATGCGAACCAACTCTATCAACTATCTAGAAGGGAAATCAAGGATAAAATTTCGCGTATCGACGGGGTCACGAAAATTGAGTTCAATGGCGGAAAATTACGTGAAATTCATGTAGAGGTGGATAAGAACGGTCTTTATGGCCTGGGCATGAACATAACAGCGGTTGCAACGCAATTAAAGGACAACAATGTGGATATGTCCGGCGGTGACATCGTAAGGGAAGACCGCGAATCTATAATAAAGACGGGGAGCAAGTACAACTCTGTGCAATCGGTCAAAAACACCTTTATCGCCACTCCTTACGGGGAAAGGAAACTGACTGATTTTGCTACAGTAAAAGACACCTTCCAACTCGCAAAAAATGATGCCTTTTTCTACGATGGCATTGAAAAAAAGGAACTGAACAATATTGTGGGCATAAGTGTACAGAAGAGCAGTACTGCAAACGCAGTGTCCATAGCCAAAGCGGTAAAGGAGCTGGTTCCTGAAATTCAAAAAAACCTCCCCGAAGGGGTCACGCTAAGCTTACCATTTGACGCTTCGGAATATATCGAAAGCTCGGTGAATGATGCCATGATGAATGTTATTCTCGGAATCATCGTTACAGGATTGATCTTATTTCTATTTGTAAACAACATCAAGGCCACGGTAATCGTAAGCATCTCCATTCCCGTATCGCTTATTATCAATTTTTTGGCCATGCGACTCTTTGATGGATCGCTCAATATGCTGTCTTTGATGAGCTTTGCGGTAGCCATCGGGGCTTTGGTTTCCAACTCCATTGTAGTGCTGGAAAACATTCTTCGCCTCAAAAGGGAGGGCTTGCCCGTAAAAGAGGCCTGCGTTACCGGTACCCAGGAAGTTTTTACGGCGGTATTGGCATCTACGGGAACCAACCTGGTGGTGTTTTTGCCCATTGCTTCCATGAATTCTATAGTGGGCGCATTCTTTAGGGAATATGCCCTAACCATTTCATTTGCAACCATTTTTTCACTTCTGGTCTCTATTACCTTAACCCCAATGCTTGCTTCACTTTTACTAAAGAACGACCCCAAACCTTCCAGGTTCTCAAATTGGATTATAAAATCATTTGAAAGACTCCAGGAGGTGTATGAAAAGTCATTACGCAGGTTGATGTCAAGAAAACGCAACCCCATCATCCTGTTTTCGGTGATGTTCTTTTTCTTCATCATGAGTATGGGATTATTGTGGGAAATCGGATTTGAGTTCGAACCGGAATCGGACAATGGGGATTTGTTTGTAGAGCTTGAAATGCAACCGGGAACCTCAATCGAAAAGAACAGGGAACTGACCAAACTGGTCGAACAGAAAATTGCTGCATATCCGGAAGTAAAGGCGGTATTGAGTATGTTAGGCAGCAAAAATTCCTTCACCACGGGCTCTAATTATACCAATATCTCCCTGAAGCTCAACAAAAGTGTGGAACGCGAGTTATCAAATGCCCAAATTGGAGCGCAAATACTACATGATCTCAAAGAGATTCCAGAAATAAAACCTGTTGTGGCTACTACAAGTTCTGAAGAAAGCGGTGATCTGGGGTTCTCCTTAAAATCCAATAAGGCCGCACAATTGGCCAGGGCAAACGATCAGGTCATGGATCTTTTGAAGGATGTAGCGGGTCTGATTTCATTTGAATCGAGTCTGCGAAATGGTCCACCCTTGCTTCAGTTCAAGCCCAAGAAGCGTTTATTGGCCAAATTGGGCATCTCGGTCAATGAGTTGGCATTGGTCATTCGCAGTGCAATTACAGGTATCAAGGCTACCGTGATGAGTGAAAACGATGTGGAGTATAACATCAATATCAAGGTCCCCGTTTCCCAGGCCAACTCGGTTGAGGATATCAAGCAGCTCCCTGTCCATACGGCGACAGGTATGTTTACCGTTGGGCAGTTAGCCGAGGTGTCCTATGAAACGGCCCCTGCCCAAATCCTCCATAAAGAAAAGTCAAAAACCGCAGAGTTCAGTGCTACCTTGGCCCCGGGCTACATCATGGGAGATGTCAGGGCGGCCATCGATGCAAAGCTTAGCGAAATAGACCTGCCTTCAGGCATAGAATTCGAGTGGAGCGGCAACGTAGAGGAATTGGACAATACGGTGGCCGACATGACAATCACATTTCTATTGGCGCTGGTATTGATGTATATGTTGTTGGCCTCGCTTATGGAAAGTTTGTGGCAACCCTTGATCATATTCACTACCGTCCCAATGGCGTTGATAGGGGTTTTTATAATCATGTATTTTGCCGGTACCACTATGAATATCATGTCCTTAATGGCGATCATTACCCTACTAGGGCTGGTGGTCAATGACGATATTTTGATCCACGACTACACGGAACAGTTGATGCACAAGAAAAAAATGGATATTCGTAGTGCGACCATTCTCTCAGGCAAGACCAAAATGAAAGCTGTTATCATGACCACAGTCGCCATTGTATTCGGTATGTTACCCAATGCCATAGGTCTGGGAGATGCAGGGGCGGAATATAGAATTCCTATGGGTATCGTGACCATTGGTGGGATGATCACCTCCACGGTGCTGACCTTGTATTTGATTCCCTCCTTATTTTATGTCATTAGAAGCAGAGGACGCAAAAGACTGCAGCATGAAACCATCAAAACTTGAAATCGTCAAGTTTTCGGCAGTGATGATTGTTTTTTTGATAGGAATGATCATCATGCTGCTCAATAAAATAGAAAATACCTGGATTTGGATTGGGTACATCAGCGTTTGGTGGGGGGCGGAAGCAAAAATAGCCAGGAATCTTCATATTAAACTTTGGGTCTGGGTACTTATTTTGGCACTGATTCTGGTCATAGATGCCCTTGTTATTCTGTACTTTGTTTAACGACGGATATACATAATTCAAGAAGATGATTCAAGTATCCTGTGCTCGGTCCGCTCTTCTTCAACCTCATTTTAAGCTTATGTATCAACCCGTAAAGTAACCTGCATGCTATAAAGATCGAAGACAACGCTCCTTTTTTTATGGGCTTTAATGCTACATTTGCCCTATGGAAATCTTAAACATAACACCCTTATTGAGCCTTGCCGTAGGGGTGTTATTGTTGGTTTTTATCTTATTCCGAAAGTCCGGTCTGGGCAAGGAAAAAAGGCTTCGCTATATTTTGGCGACACTTGTTTTCTATTTTGTTTTTGTATCGTTTGATTACTACACTGCTTTGAACGAGCGTGGGAGCAGTTGGTATTTTGGAATATCCTATATGTTCCATCACCTGGTAGGGTTCCTGTTCTATTACTTTATCGCCTTGTTGTTAAAAGTACCGGTAGCCTTTAAAAAATGGCTGTTTATTGTTATCGGCCTTACCCTGTTGCGGTGGTTCTTCTTTTATCCTCTATTTGAGCATGAAGATTTAGATGCGTTCTTTGCATCAATACAAACCTCGGGATATGATGAGTGGTTGTTTTTGGAATACATCCTGGTCACCTTACTCAATATTTGCTTCTTTTTCCTGGCATTTTACCGGTTTAGGAAGGCCCCCACAGCATTGATCCTTACCAAGGATGAAAAGCTCAAGTACAAATGGGCCAAATTGATATTGATTGCACTCGTCATTTTGCAACTGGGGATGTTCATCAACCTTTTGGTCAACGGGTATACCTTGGATACCTATCAGATCTCCATGAAGTTTGAATCCTTGTTGATCGCTATTTTCTTTTTCATTTTTGCCTATTCCATCATGCATTTTCCCGTGTTTGCCTTTTCGGGGGATTTTGAAGATTTACCGGAAGCAACCAAAAAGAAATACGCAAAGTCCGCATTAAAAGATTCGTCTGAACTCTTTGATCAAATAAGCGACCTGGTAAGGGAAGAACAATTGTATCTGGATTTCGACGTAAAATTGAATACATTATCTGAAAAGTTGGGAAGTTCCATTCATCATGTTTCACAGGCGATCAATCAAAATTCGGGGATGAGCTTTCCCGATTTCATCAATGGTTTTCGAATTGAGGAAGCAAAAAAGCGACTGCTGGTGCCCAAACCAGACACCATTTTTGCCATATCGCTGGATGTGGGGTTCAATAGCAAAGCGGCATTTTATACGGCCTTTAAAAAAGTGACCTCCCAAACCCCTACAGAATTTAAGAAGACCTTCAAAAGTTAGCTGCAGCAGCAATCGTGTTGATGTCAAAAGTGCCTTGCCTGTGATCCAAGGCATTTTTTATGTTCAGTATTATAGGGAGAAGCATTCTTGTAAATCGCCTGGGCTAGGTTTGACCACAATTCATTAAAAGATGGTATATGAAAGTTTTAAGAGGAATCACGGCCCTGGTGGTATGGATATCGATCACAAATTTAACCGCCCAGAACAATCCTTTGGCTGGAAAGTGGGAAGCGGAGTATGAAGAGAACAACGAGAAATCGTATGTGACCTATGAATTCAGAAATGAAAACAGAAAGCTCACCTGTTATACCACCTACATTAAAGACGACAAAGGCCATGGGGAAAAATATGAATCATTGGCAATAAAAGACATACTATTTGAAGGGAAAAAAGGCACGGGAAAGTTTATGCTTGCTTATGAAGGGAAAAATTATGAGGTGAGGGCCGACCTTACCTTAAGGGATGGCAATACCTTGACTATAAGTTATTCGGCCTGGGGCTATTCTGATAGTGAAACCTGGAAGCGGTTAAAATAGCGTCCCATGATAAACGGACAGCAAAAAATTGACAAGGAAAGGATTTGGAAGGGTATCCGAAAAAGATTGGACTCAGAAAAAATGACGATTCGGTCGGCACTCCTGGAGTTTAAGTGGCAGCTGATCTCCATATTCTTCTTGATTTTGGTCGAATCTGCTATCGAGTTGTTAATTCCTTTGTTCATTGGTTTTGCGATAGACAATGCCCTGGGAGGGAGCTATCTGGGTGCTGTTCAGCTTGGTGTATTGGGAACCTTCATCATTTTGATAGGTGGGGCACGTAGATTTTTCGATTCGAGAATTTATGCCAAGATATATCGCAGGTTGGGCAATGTAACGCTATTGAAAATCGAAAAAGACCTGGCCTCGGTTAAAACGGCACGACTGGGTATGGTCAATGAGATTATCGAGTTTTTGGAGAATTCCTTTCCCGCGTTGATCTCCACTATTATTGGCATGATAGGCGTGGTCATCATCATTGCCAGTCTGAATCTCAACGTATTTCTTGTAGGTGTGGTTGCCACGTTTTTAGTCTTTCTTATTTACTTTTTGACCAGAAAT
>JANQHL010000005.1 GCA_028277085.1 Flavobacteriaceae bacterium | reverse complement strand
TATCAGGGGGCTGCGTTTTGGGATCAGGAAACCTATAACCTCCCCATGTATTGCTACACCCATCCTGAGATTGCCAAAAATTTGGTCACCTATCGCTTTGATACCCTTCCCGGGGCAAAAAGAAAAGCTAAAAACTTAGGATACTACGGTGCGTTCTATGCCTGGACCAGCGGCAAAACAGGTGATGAATTATTCCCTGACTACTTTTTCACGGATGTTCTTACCGGTAGAAAAATTCGGAATCACTTCAATTGCTGGCAGATTCACATTTCCCCGGATGTTGTGTATGGTATCTGGCTCTACTATGAGGCCTCTTTAGACTGGGATTTTATACTTAAATACGGTGCTGAAGTACTTTTTGAGGTGGCGCAGTTTTTGGTTTCGAGGGTACATTTCAAAAAGGATAAGAATCGCTTCGAACTTATCCGGTTATTGGGTCCGGATGAATATCATGAGAATGTTGATAACAATGCGTACACGAATTATTTAACAAAATATGCGCTGGAAAAAGCGATTTGGGCATTTGACACCATGAAGGAAAAAGAACCCGCCCGTTTGCAGGAGCTACTGAACACGATTGGAATTACCGCAAACGCCCGGGATAACTGGAATGAGATCAGGGAATTAATATATCTCCCAAAACCAGATCCGAAGACTAAGGTAATTGAACAGTTTGATGGCTATTTTACCCTGGAAGACATTCGCCCGGACGCGCTTCGAAAACGGTTAATTGATCCCGGGGAATATTGGGGATGGCCTAATGGGATTGCTGTGAACACGCAGGTCCTAAAACAGGCCGATGTTATTCAATTACTGGCCTTGTTTGATGGCTTTTCTGATGAAGTCCTGACCGAAAACTACGAGTATTACGAGCCCAGAACCGAACATGGTTCCTCACTGAGTCCAAGTGTCCATGCCTTGGTAGCCTGTAAGGCCAATCACCACGAGGAAGCCTATCGTTATTTCATGGAGGCTTCAACAATAGATCTTTATAATGCCAGTAAAAAGGTAATGAGCGGTGGATCGTTTTTAGGAGGTATTCATACAGCTGCTGCTGGTGGTGTTTGGCGGATCATCGTAGAAGGTTTTGCCGGCTTCAAGGTCAAAAGCGACGGAATAGCATTTGATCCGGCAATTCCCGAGGCTTGGGAAGGTATCTCGTTTAAACTATTTGTCAAGCAGTGCTTGCTGGAAATAAAGGTGCGTAAAGATTCCTTCCACATAAAAAGTGATCCTGGTAATACGGATAGTATTACCGTAGGTTTTCAGGGGCAACAGGCGTCCCTTGCACCGGGAGCTGCTGTGGACTTCTAACAAAAAAAACCGCAATTCTCATTGCGGTCTTTTTATTGTCAGTGGAAGTAATCGCTTACTTTACTTCTTCGAAGTCTACGTCTTCCACGTTATCTCCTTCTTTGCTATCCCCTCCGGAAGCAGTATCTTCTCCGTTAGGAGATGCTCCTCCCGCTGCACCTTGTGCTTCTGCCTGTGCTTTGTACATCTCTTCCGAAGCTGTTTTCCAGGCTTCGTTGATTTTTTCCAGGGCCGGCGCAATTACAGCAAGATCCTTAGACTCGTAGGCCTTCTTTAATTCTTCCAAAGCATCTTCGATAGGCTTTTTCTTATCCTCGGACAATTTATCGCCAAACTCCTTCAACTGCTTTTCTGTTTGGAAGATCATACCGTCTGCCTCGTTCAGCTTTTCAGCAGTTTCCTTTGCCTTTTGATCCGCTTCAGCATTCGCTTCGGCTTCTGCTTTCATTTTCTGGATTTCCTCTTCAGTCAGTCCTGATGAAGCTTCAATCCGGATATCCTGTGATTTACCGGTAGCCTTATCGGTTGCAGAAACTTTGATGATACCATTGGCATCAATATCAAAGGTCACTTCAATTTGAGGTGTTCCTCTTGGAGCCGGTGGGATGCCATCCAAATGAAATCTTCCAATAGTTTTATTATCCGCAGCCATTGGACGTTCTCCTTGTAGCACGTGAATTTCTACAGAAGGTTGATTGTCCGCTGCAGTAGAGAAAACCTGTGATTTCTTTGTGGGGATTGTTGTATTCGCCTCGATGAGCTTCGTATTTACACCACCCATAGTTTCAATTCCTAAAGAAAGTGGTGTAACATCCAACAACAATACATCCTTCACATCTCCCGTTAATACCCCGCCTTGAATTGCAGCCCCTACAGCAACAACCTCGTCAGGATTCACTCCTTTTGATGGTTTTTTGCCAAAGAATTTCTCCACAGCTTCCTGTACTGCCGGGATTCGGGTAGATCCTCCTACAAGAATAATCTCATCAATATCACTTTTTGATAAGCCGGCAGCTTTTAGCGCACTTTCACAGGGCGCCACAGTGCGTTTTACCAAATCGGCAATCAATTGTTCAAACTTAGATCGCGTTAACGTCCGTACCAAGTGTTTTGGACCGGAGGCAGTAGCTGTCACATAGGGCAGATTGATCTCTGTCTGCGTTGAGGAAGACAATTCTATTTTTGCCTTTTCAGCAGCTTCCTTCAAGCGCTGCAATGCCATAGGATCGTCCCTTAGGTCTATCCCTTCGTCACTTTTGAACTCCTCAGCCAGCCAATCAATTACCTTTTGGTCTACATCATCTCCTCCCAAGTGCGTATCCCCATCTGTTGCTAATACCTCAAAAACGCCATCTCCCAATTCGAGAATAGAGACATCGTGCGTACCACCACCAAAGTCGAATACTACAATTTTTTGATCCGTGTCTTTTTTATCCAGACCATAGGCAAGTGAAGCTGCAGTGGGTTCATTGATAATTCGTTCCACGGTCAAACCTGCAATCTCCCCGGCTTCCTTTGTAGCCTGACGTTGCGAATCGTTAAAATATGCGGGTACAGTGATTACCGCCCGTGTCACATCCTGCCCCAAATAGTCTTCAGCGGTTTTCTTCATTTTTTGAAGAATCATCGCGGATAATTCCTGAGGGGTATACAAACGTCCGTCAATATCGACGCGTGGCGTATTGTTATCTCCTTTTACTACTGTATAAGGTACCCGGTCTGCCTCTTTTTGGGACTCCGAGTACTTGTTCCCCATAAATCGTTTTATGGAGTAAATTGTTTTATGTGGGTTGGTTACTGCCTGCCTCTTGGCCGGGTCACCTACTTTTATTTCTCCGCCTTCCACAAATGCTATTACCGACGGGGTAGTGCGTTTTCCTTCTGCGTTTGGAATAACTACCGGCTCGTTACCTTCCATTACGGAGACACAAGAGTTGGTGGTTCCCAAATCAATACCTATAATTTTACTCATGTTCTATCGTTAAATCGTTATTCAAATATTTCCTTTTTCAACTGTCAATGACTATGCCATGCAAAAGAAATATGACAAGCTGACAGTCTGTAAAAAAATTCCAAAAATCAAATCACAACGTCCAATTGAACATATCTTTGAAAAGGTAATTTATCTGCTATGGAATGTATTAGCGTTTTTGATATGCTAAAAATTGGGGTAGGACCTTCCAGTTCCCATACCCTTGGGCCATGGCGGGCGGCAGAGCGATGGCTGCGGGAAATGGGGGGAAACTATTCCCTGGATCAGGTCGAAAACGTAAAGGTCCATTTATATGGTTCCCTCTCCCTAACCGGAAAAGGACATGCCACGGATATCGCGGTGGT
The DNA here is from genome assembly GCA_028277085.1 of Flavobacteriaceae bacterium. Lineage (GTDB taxonomy): Bacteria > Bacteroidota > Bacteroidia > Flavobacteriales > Flavobacteriaceae > Croceivirga. The sequence continues at coordinate 8,875 of JANQHL010000005.1, read as the reverse complement.
ACTCGGGCTGTTAGGTGAGGATCCGGAAACAATTGATTGCAGCGAAATCGATACGATCATAAACAACATAAGAACGGAACAACAGCTTATTTTGGGGCGACGGAAGAAAATAGCGTTCAACATGACACAAGATGTCATTTTTCATAAGAATTTTCTCCCATTTCACGCCAATGCCCTTTGTTTTGAAGCCTTCTTACAGAATGGAAATAGCTTTAAAGAAACGTATTATTCCATTGGAGGTGGTTTTATTGTTAAAGAAACGCTGCAACACTCCCGGGAAAACGATGCCATTTTCGAGACCTTCCCTTTTCCCATTCGAACAGGAGATGAACTTTTAGCGTATTGTTCAAAAAAAGATACCTCCATATCCGATATTGTTTGGGAAAACGAATTGTCATTACGCACAGCCGAAGAAGTGGATAACGGCTTACATCGTATCTGGGCAACCATGTTGGAGTGTATGTATTTAGGGTGCCATACCGAAGGTAAGCTTCCCGGTGGGCTGAACGTGAAGCGCCGTGCCTTTTCCATGCATCAAAAGTTGATAGGGTCTCACCCCTACTCCAATCCTAAAGAATGGCTGGAAAGCATACGAGAGACCCAGGTAAAGTTTCGTGAAATCATAAAATGGGTGAGTTGTTTCGCACTTGCGGTTAACGAGATGAATGCAGCCCTAGGAAGGGTTGTAACCGCTCCAACCAATGGGAGCGCCGGTGTGATACCCGCGGTTTTAATGTATTATTTAGTGATTGAAAACCACGATGGGGATTTTGAAGACATAAAACGATTTCTGATGACGGCAAGTGAAGTGGGCAGTATCTTTAAGAAGGGTGCCACGATTTCTGCGGCTATGGGCGGTTGTCAGGCAGAAATTGGTGTTTCATCTGCTATGGCGGCGGCTGGTTTAACAGAACTCATGGGGGGAAATCCGGAACAGGTGCTTATGGCCGCTGAAATTGCCATGGAACATCATTTAGGATTGACCTGTGATCCCATTGGGGGGTTGGTGCAAATCCCCTGTATTGAACGGAACTGTATGGGGGCCATCAAGGCCATCAATGCCGCAGAACTGGCTATGGACTCCGATCCTGCTGAAGCCAAAGTTCCTTTAGATAAAGTGGTGAGTACCATGTGGGAAACTGCCCAGGACATGAGTAGTAAGTACAAAGAAACCTCTGAAGGAGGACTGGCCGTTGGAGTGAATCTAAGCGATTGTTGATATTGTTTCCTCGGATTAGCCAGATAGGACGGCTTTGTGTTTTATACTTCTTATGTTGTTAAGGTTGATAGATATAGAAACTAACCTTTTCTTTTGGAACAGATATCAACCGTAAATCAATTAACATGTCCGTTACTTGACTATAAAGTATATGATACGCCCACATAAAGTATTCCTCGTAGCTAACTTCCAAAGAATACTGCGAATTCTGAAAACTATCCCTTAGAAGGGCAGTGTGCACGTTAAATATTTTCATAAGATAAGGCAGAAAATAATCTGCTAAATCCTGTATTTCCTGATAACAAGTGTTCGAAATAATAGGAAATTCAAAGCTCTCCTTATTTTCCAGCGTTTTATAATCGGTAAGAATTTGAGCGTTCATATCCACAACATCTTTATTGTACCGTTGATTTCCATACCGGCATAACGCGAAACCACTATCCATTTCAATATGATTTCCATAAATTCCGAGGGCCTCAAATCCAGTAGTACCTTTTTGTTGATAACTGGCATAATATCTTTTGCCATTTCTTAAAGGCCTTTCTTTTTTCAAATACTCCCGCTCAATATTCCCAAGTTGACCACTGTCCAACAAGATATTACTTAGTACCAATAAGGATAAGTCCTCAAATTCAAATTTTGAAAAGCAATTAATCCCCTGAGTTTTGGTTTGTATACTATCCTTAAGGTCAACAATAGCTCCCACAATGCTTTCTGCTATTGGTTTGAGCTCCTTTCTTATTCGCAAAGCCTCTTTATTAGAGATAACCATTATGGATGGAACATATTCCATCTCCTTTCGAATTAAAAAACCATTGTTTATCAATTTATCCAGCTTCGTATTAAATTCTTCTTCGTTCCATTGAAAAAACTGCTTAATCTCAGCGGTGGAATACCCCTTATGTATCAGAATAGGAATGTATTGTATGGAGTCAAAAGTGGTTTTAAAATCAGGTTTATTTGCACCTCTGCTAACCATTTTAAATTCCCAATCTGATAGTTTAATTTCTTTTTTATCCGATTGGTTTTTTGATACACATGATAGCACCGTGCTTGCGAATATTAAATAAAAAAAGTACCGTTTCATAAGACTATTTAACTATTTGACAGTCCATTCGGGAAAAGGTTACACAAAAAAGTTTTGCATGAATTGGGTAAGCTAAAGGGTAGGGCATTGTATGTGGAAGGGTATTCTGGGTAGGTTTGATGTGTGAACAACATAAACAAAACTTCCGGATTTTTCGGAGGTCCTGCTACTCCTAATCTGATTCCTAAGGGATCGAACCAGGGATGCTCAAATCCCAATAATCATTCTTGCAAACACCCAGCTTTACCCCGTGTATCAATCAGGTAAACTATTTTCCATTCCCCATCAAAATTGATCAATTGGAAGGAATTGATGCCACAATGCGAAAAATTGCCATTGAGCCAAAACTCATAGCCCACCCAAGCATTCGCCATCGTTCTATCTACCTGGATATTCCAGGAAGTTAACTTTTCCTGGAACGTTACACTATCGGGAATACTCACGATTGATTCGTACAATTTTTCAATTTTCTGGCTTCTGAACTGTGTTTTTCCCTCTTTGTTCCGCCCGGTAGTTTGTAACAACACCCCATCGGCCACAAAGCTTTTCATCGCGACGGAATCTTGTTTATGAAAGGCTTCAAAGAACCCTTCTACAGTCTTTTTAACGGCTTCATTTTCTGCTTCTTGCGCGGTAGTGGAAGTAAGTGTTACTACTAATAGTACGATCAATAAGAGTTTATCGGTCATTTGCGTATGTTTTGTTCAAGCAGTACAAATTAATCAAAACTGTTTACATTTAGGGCAAAACAAAAGCCAGATGTCCACTGCCAAAAAAGAATACAAGCGCGTTACCGTAAAATCGTTGGTAGAAATGAAGCAGAACGGGGAAAAGATTTCCATGCTTACCGCCTATGATTATTCCATGGCCAAAATTGTTGATGCTGCAAATGTTGATGTTATCCTGGTGGGTGATTCTGCCAGCAACGTTATGGCGGGTCATGAGACTACGCTTCCAATTACACTGGATCAAATGATCTATCATGCTTCATCTGTAATTAAGGCGGCTAGTAGGGCTTTGGTAGTAGTAGATATTCCATTCGGAAGATATCAGAGCGATTCTAAAGAAGCCCTACGTTCAGCCATACGGATCATGAAAGAAAGTGGCGCTCATGCCGTTAAAGTAGAAGGCGGTGAAGAAATCAAAGAGTCGGTTAAACGAATAATTCAGGCAGGAATTCCGGTTATGGGACATTTGGGGCTAACACCACAATCCATCTATAAGTTTGGTACCTACACGGTCCGTGCTAAGGAGGAAGAAGAGGCCGAAAAGCTAAAAAAAGATGCCAAAATGCTTGAAAAATACGGTTGCTTTGGCATTGTTCTTGAAAAAATCCCGGCCGACCTTGCCCGAGAAGTGGCGGAAAGCTTAACGATCCCTGTAATAGGAATTGGTGCTGGTGGTGGGGTGGATGGACAAGTTTTGGTCGTTCATGATCTATTAGGAATGACCCACGAGTTTAATCCTCGATTCCTAAGACGGTATATGAACCTCTACGATGAAATGGGTAAGGCTATTTCGCAATACGTTAACGACGTAAAACGCAAGGATTTTCCTAGCCAGGACGAAAGCTATTAGGCTCGGATTGTTTGTATTCCCGGTGATGGTAAGCAAGACCAAAAAAACAGATACAAAAAATCTCCTTGTTCTTTTTGAAGACAATCACTTGATCGCAATAAACAAGCGCCCCGGGGATATTGTCCAAGGCGACAAAACCGGTGATACCCCGTTATCTGAAGTTGTAAAGGAATACCTTAAGATCAAATACAGTAAGCCCGGGAACGTCTATTTGGGGGTTGTGCATCGCTTAGACCGACCTACGTCCGGAATAGTGGTTTTCGCTAAAACCTCAAAGGCCTTAGCGCGAATGAACAAGTTGTTTTCGGAGGGCAAAACGCAAAAGACGTATTGGGCCGTGGTAAAAAATCCAACTCCTAAAGAAAGCGATACCTTGGTGCATTGGTTGGTGCGAAATACCAAACAAAACAAATCTTACGCACACGCTAATGAGGTTCCTCAAAGTAAAAAAGCCATCCTTCACTATCGATTACTTAAAAAGCTCACCACCTATTTTCTGCTAGAGATTGCCTTAAAAACAGGACGTCATCATCAAATCAGGGCACAATTAAGGGCATTAGGCAGTCCTATCAAGGGAGATCTGAAATACGGTGCAGAGCGAAGTAATAACGATGGAAGCATCCATCTGCATTCCCGAAAATTAGCCTTTGAGCACCCGGTTAAAAAGGAATGGTTGGAGATTATTGCCAAACCGCCAAATAATCCCATTTGGGATGCCTGTATGTAAACCTATAGACTTATAAATTAAAAATAGGTGTGGTATATGCTTAGCGGGTAATTACCAGCGCCTTCTCCCGTATGATCTCTGCTACCGGTCGATTCTGCAGATGGCTCTCCAGCCAGGAGAGAATATCAAGGTATAAAAATGCACGTTTTTCATAGGGATGGTCTTCATATTTTTTAAGCTCGTTGTACAATTTCTGAAATTCGTTTTTGAGCTCGGTAGGATAGATATCCCCCAGACGTCTTAAAAACTTGATCATCTCTTTTTGAACGGCATGCAGGTCATTCATCTTAAGCAGGAATTTATAGGTGCTTTTGAGTTGCACTTCTAAATGATAATCCATCCCAGCCTCATAATGCGCCACAAGGCTGAGTACCCTTGCAAAACACATAAGGTCTTCGCGCATCTTCAATTTTTTATTATTGATGATCTTTTTAAGATAGGCAATACAATTTTTATTGTCCCCAACCCCAAAATAAAGACAGGCAATCTTGTAGTACAGCAACATGATATGGTGTTCGTCAATACGTCCTTTGTGCTTGGTAATACCATATTCTACAATATTGACCAGGTATAATCCTTTTTCAAATGTGCCTTCTAAAAAATGTAGGTTGAGTTTGTTGCTGTTGAGGTACAGGAACGCTAGTGAAGCTACATTGTCATTTTTAGGGAAATCAGGGTTAGAAACGGTTGCTTCCAGCCGTTCCAGCGTTTCCCTGAATTGTGAGCTATACTTTACAAAAAACAATGATTCCAGTAAATAATGATTGCCTTTGAGATAAAATACGGGGTTAAGGAATATCATCTCCTCTTTCTCGTAAAACATATCTACCCATTTGCTGGCATATCTATAGGTAGACAAAAAATCCTGAACTAAAAAGCTATACCACAGATGCGCTTTATACAGCCATAATTTTTCCCGAAATCCCAATTCATTGACGTTAAACTCCGGCAGGTGGTCTTCAAAATAGCGTTTCACCGCCTGCAAGTCGGCATCATTTCGCACATAGCCCACCTTGAGCATCATACTGTATAGTTGAAGGGATAAATTGGATAATTTACTGGTAATCACGTTTTGTCGGGATAACGACTTGGCCTGTTCTGCAAGTTCATCGGCGCGATCGGGGATACTCCTTGTGATATATTGGGTCTCAATAATTTTTTCAAGCTCCACTATCTCGTAGGCGACATTCTTTTCCTGATTTTCAATAGCCATCGTTTTTGCCTTATCCAGTAGTTTCAAACTCTGTTTATACAACCCTTTTTGGTAAAGGATAGTGGCAAAATCCAGCAGTTCCCGGATTTGAATTCTAATATTTTGATTTACCGGGTTTAATCTCAGGCTGATTAATATCTGTTTGTACAGATGTGCTTTCAGGTTAGAAAGCTGTGCCTTTTTTACAATTCCACTGGCCAATATCTGGTTTTCATCATACCCCTTCATTTTGTCTAATAGGTTGAAAAGTGCCAAAAACTTTGCATCCGCGTTTACCCCCAATCTTCCTACGTACAATTTAAACTGACGCTTTTCCGACTTAGACAAGGATTTGACCAAAACAAACAGACTATCTTTTGGAGTGCTTACCATCGTAAAATTGAATGTGTAAGTATTTGAAAATGATTTTTTTACGTAATCTAGTCTCTACTTCAACGTTGTAACAAAAAATAGAAAAAAGGGGCTTTTACATATTGCGGTGCCTACCTTCGTAAAGATTAGCTAAAACCTAAATACCTATGGGTAAAGATAACGATAAGGTATATATTTTTGACACCACGCTACGGGATGGCGAACAAGTGCCGGGCTGCAAGCTAGATACAAAACAAAAGTTGGTCATTGCAGAACGATTAGATGAACTAGGCGTGGATATAATTGAGGCCGGGTTCCCGATCTCAAGTCCCGGGGATTTTAATTCCGTTAGCGAAATTGCCAAGTTGGTTAAGAATGCAACGGTTTGCGGCCTTACCAGATCGGTAAAAAAGGATATTGAAGTTGCTGCTGAAGCTATCAAACATGCCCAAAGAGCAAGGATCCATACAGGAATTGGGACATCTGACTCTCATATCACCCATAAATTCAAATCGAATAGGCAGGATATTTTGGAACGTGCAGTAGCTGCTGTGGCTTACGCCAAAACATTTGTGGAAGACGTGGAGTTCTATGCGGAGGACGCCGGAAGAACGGATAACGACTATTTAGCCCGGGTCTGTGAAGCGGTCATCAAGGCAGGCGCAACGGTGCTGAACATTCCTGACACTACGGGGTATTGCCTTCCTGAGGAGTATGGCGCTAAGATGAAATATTTGAAAGAAAACGTAAAAGGTATTGAAAAAGCCATTTTATCCTGTCATTGCCATAACGATCTGGGGTTGGCCACAGCAAATTCCATCTCGGGAGTGATCAACGGTGCCAGACAGATTGAATGTACCATCAATGGAATAGGCGAACGTGCCGGAAATACCTCCTTGGAAGAAGTGGTCATGATCATGCGGCAACATCCTTATCTCAATCTGGATACCAGTATAAATAGCAAATTGTTATTCGACACCAGCCAGATGGTTTCTCAAAAAATGGGAATGCCGGTCCAACCCAATAAAGCTATCGTAGGAACCAATGCGTTTGCCCATAGTTCCGGAATACATCAGGATGGCGTAATTAAGAATAGGGAAACCTACGAAATAATTGATCCTGAAGATGTAGGGGTAAGTGAATCTTCTATTGTACTTACTGCCAGAAGTGGAAGGGCAGCCCTTGCCTTTCGGGCTAAAAAGGTGGGCTACGAATTAACCAAACTTCAACTGGACGCGGTCTACCAAAACTTTCTCAAATTTGCGGACCGTAAAAAAGAAATCGTGGATGAGGACATCCATGAAATAATTGAAACCAGCGCCATCGATCTTAAAAGTTTGGCCTAATGAAAAAAACACTATTTGATAAGGTTTGGGATGCCCATGTTGTGGAGACCATCCCAGACGGGCCGCAGATATTATATATTGATAAGCATTTGATCCACGAAGTTACCAGTCCGCAAGCTTTCGCAGAATTGGAACAACGCGGTATCCCTCTTGCCCGTCCGGATAAAACCGTGGCAACGGCAGATCACAATGTTCCCACTATAGACCAGCATTTGACTATTCGGGATGCTTTATCCAGAAAGCAAGTACAAATGCTCACCGAAAACTGTGAAAAACACGGGGTTACCTTATATGGATTAGGACATCCCTATCAAGGCATCGTTCACGTAATGGCACCGGAATTAGGGATAACGCAACCGGGTATGACCATGGTATGTGGTGATAGCCATACCTCCACTCATGGTGCTTTCGGGACCATTGCATTCGGTATTGGAACCAGTCAGGTGGCGCAGGTATTTGCCAGTCAATGTTTGCTGTTGAACAAACCAAAAAAAATGCGAATCACCGTTAACGGAACGCTCAAAGAAAATGTACTCCCTAAGGATGTCATTCTCTATATCATCGCAAAATTGGGCACCAATTCAGGCACAGGACATTTTGTGGAATACGCTGGAGAGGTCTTCGAGAACATGAGTATGGAAGGACGGATGACGGTGTGCAATATGAGTATTGAAATGGGGGCCCGGGGAGGGATGATCGCCCCGGACGAGATTACCTTTAGCTATGTCAAGGGAAAGGAATTTGCACCAAAAGGTGAAGCTTGGGAACGGAAATTAGCCTACTGGAAAACGTTACCTACAGATGATGGGGCTGAATTTGACACCGAATATGAGTTTGATGCGGCAGATATTTCACCTATGATTACCTATGGGACCAATCCCGGAATGGGTATCAAAATTGGAGAACAGATCCCTTCGCTAGAGGATCCTTCTTTTGAGAAAGCACTGAAGTATATGGATCTGGATAAGGGCCAGAATCTTGTGGGACAAACTATCAATTACGTATTTATAGGTAGTTGCACCAACTCCCGTATTGAAGACTTTAGGGTAGCTGCCAGCCAAATTGAGGGAAAACAAAAAGCAAAAAATGTTACTGCCCTTATTGTTCCTGGTTCCCAGCAGGTAGCTAAGCAAATCAAAGAAGAAGGCTTACAGGATATCTTTGAAGCCGCTGGATTTGAAATCAGGCAATCCGGTTGTTCTGCCTGCTTGGGGATGAATGAAGACAAAATACCGGCGGGTGAGTATTGTGTCTCTACCTCCAACAGAAATTTTGAAGGAAGACAGGGGCCAGGGGCCCGAACGTTCTTAGCAAGTCCCCTCGTGGCAGCACTTACCGCAGTGGAAGGAAAAAT
>JANQHL010000288.1 GCA_028277085.1 Flavobacteriaceae bacterium | reverse complement strand
CCATGGTACTCTCCAAAACCGGTCTGGCGGCAAAAAACAAGGGCGTCACCGCACAATGAATAGCGCAAAGACCGCTGGCAGCTACTCCAAGCAAATCAGAATAACCTAATTTTTCAATTTGACCCATACCCGGTATCATTTATCTTTGTTGTACTAAATGCAGCGGCGTCGCAAAAATAAACAAACAATTTGTTATTGCAACTCAGTTGCAATAGATTTATGGCATGGGTATCATACGGAAAACCAGATCGGTTAAAGCAGTACTCAACGCATTTGAGCGGACCGAAACTGCCTTATCCACATTGGAACTGGTAGAACGGTTTAACCACCAGATGAACAGGTCTACTGTCTACCGGATTCTTGAGCGTTTGGAAGATGACGGTGTCTTGCATTCGTTTACGGGACAAGATGGACTTACCTGGTATGCTTTATGCCACGATGATGGTTGTTCACGCTCACATCACTTGGATACTCATCCCCATTTTCAGTGTCGGGAATGTGGCAAGACAGAGTGCTTACCCATAATTATCCCTATTCCGGAAGTGGCAAAACACAGCGTAGAGTCAGCCTCTTTATTGTTAGTAGGACGATGCTCAGATTGTGTTTCTTAACATTATTTAAAACATAAATATCGGTTTATAGAAAGCAACCAAGACCAATTTGCACATCTTTTATCTTTGTAATTAGCTAATAGTCTGGTATGCGGCCTACTGTTTTCTTTTTCTTCCTTTTAATAGCGTCGGGTTATTTACATGGGCAAATCAATGAGACCACTGTAGACAGCCTTGAACGCGTTTTGAAGGGATTTTCTGCTCCGAATAAACAACGTGTTGATGCTTTAAACGATCTGGGATATCGCTATTGGATTGTCAATTCAAAGAAATCCATTTCAAACGGCGCTGAGGCATTGGCATTAGCAGAAAAACTTGCTTACCCGGAAGGAATTGCCAGAGCAAAACGTGTTCTTGGAGTGGCGTATTGGACACTTGGCAAACCCAAACTTGCCCTCGAGCATTTAACCGAGGGTCAGAAAGCATATGAGGAAGTGGGTGATCCGGAAGGTGCAACCAACTGTTTGATGAACAGTGGTATGGTATATGCCGATATAGGCGATCTGGATAAGGCATTGGAAATTTACGAACGCTCTATCGAAAAATTCACCCAGCTTGATTTGAAATCGCGTATTGCCACCACCTTCAATAAAATTGGTTCGGTATTATTACAAAAAAATCAACTTACAGAAGCAAAAGCGTATCTGACCAACGCCTTGAATATGCATTCTGGTGACGACTTTTTTTACGGTATGGCCGAAGCCCATACTTTATTGGGGAGGTTGTTTATTCTCGAAAATGAGTTGGAACAAGCCGACTATCATTTGAAAAAAGCAACTGCTTTGGGAGAGACCGTAAACGATGTGGACGGATCTATTGGCAATCTTATCCAATATGGGAAATTACTGCGACTCAAGGGCGATTATACAGATTCAGAAAACTATTTGCTGGAAGCTTTGGAAAAAGCCAGGCAAAACAAATTGCGCAAATACATTTTAGAAGCCTATCAAGAACTCAAACTCCTAAGAAAAGAGCAAGGCCAGTTGGAAGAATCCCTTTTCTTTTATGATGCTTTCATCGCATTAAGGGATTCCATATATGATATTGACAAGTCCAGGCAGATCGCTGCACTGGAATTCAATAACGAACTAGTCAATAAAGAAAGGGAAATCACATTGCTTCAGGAAGCCAAACAGTCGCGTACCCTGATGAATGTTTTTCTGTCTCTTTTGCTGGTGACCCTGGCCATTACGGCAATACTCATGTTACGACATCAAAGGCAACGGGAAAAGAAGGAAACCGAGCTGTTACGATCTAAAGAAGCATTGGCCAGAACAGAACTGGAAAATGCAGCATTGAAAGAGCGTGAGTTGCATCAACAACTAGAATTTAGAAACAAGGAACTTACTTCGTACACCTTAAATTTTGCGCAAAAAAATGAACTGTTCCTGCAATTGCTCGAAAAAACAAATCTATTGGAGGATACCAACCCAGCGAAACGAACCAAGGTGATCTCTGAAATAAAGCGCACTATAAAACAACAGGTCAACGTTGACAGGGACTGGGAAGATTTTAAACGATATTTTGAGGAGGTGCATACCGGCTTTTATAGTAGATTAAAAGAAATGCATCCTGATATGAGTGCAAATGACTTAAAAATTTCCTCCCTCATTCGGCTAAATCTAAACATAAAGGAAACAGCTAACATCCTGGGCATTTCTCCCGAAAGTGTAAAAACCGCACGTTATCGCCTTCGAAAAAAACTGGGGATCGAACCTAGCAAAGAACTATTGGATTACTTCCTGGATATTGAAAAGGTATAGTCTTCCGTTGCCATACTTTTGATTCGTTTTGTTAAATATTGATTTTTATAAAAATCTGCTTATCAGGTAGTTGTATATTTTTGTCCACCTCATGTTCCCCAAAACTTAAGACAATTAATTTTTTGTCCACCTCTCGTATTGGGCCGTACACCAATGGTCTACCCCATTTATTTTCAGGATGTTGAGACTCGAAATACTTTTGGCCTTCGAAAATTAAAAATTGTGAAAAGATGAATAGTCCAAAAAGAACAATGGAAGACCGTACGACTGTTAGGGCCATATGGTTGAGAAGAAAAGAAAATGTGAAAAGAAAATTATACAAAAAACTATTTTAAATGAAAGAAATCATCACAAGTTTACCCACTCCGGTCCAACTCGTATTGGATCCCATATCCTATATCGTATTTGCCATATATGGTGGCTTGATGTTCTGGGAAGCCCTATTCCCGGCCAGAAAATTGCCCAAGATGAAATATTGGAAGCTAAAAGGGATGCTTGCCTTTGTGCTTTTCTTTTATCTGTCTTCCTATCTGCCGCTCATTTGGGATGGCTACCTGGTTAACTACCAGATTTTTGATCTCGCCTTTCTTGGAACCTTCGGAGGGGCCTTTACAGGTATCTTGCTCTATGAATTTGGGGTGTATGTTTGGCATAGAAGTATGCATAGTAGTAATCTACTTTGGAGGATATTCCACCAAATGCACCATAGTGCAGAACGTTTGGACAGCTACGGGGCATTCTATTTCAGTCCTATGGACATGATTGGCTTTACTTTTTTGGGAAGTTTGTGCCTGGTGGTAGTCGCTGGATTTACTCCGGAGGCAACAACATTGATAATTTTAGGAACTACCTTCTTCTCCATTTTTCAGCATAGCAATATCAAGACACCCAGATGGTTGGGATACATTATCCAGAGGCCTGAGGCCCATGCCATACACCATGCCAAGGGCATACATGCCTATAACTATTCGGACATTTCTTTGTTCGACATCCTATTTGGCACTTTCAAAAACCCAAAAGGGTATGAACACGAAACGGGGTTCTACCACGGTGCATCGGACAAGGTATGGGAAATGATAAGCTTTAAGGACATCAATAAAGAATAGAACTTATGAAATTGATAAAATGGAAATGGTCAATAGTAGTTTTCACTATGATCATGTTGGTAATTGTATCCTGCAGCAAAGATGAGGAATTTGAAAACCCTGTATCTGATGACCCAAAAGAAGAGGTGCTTTTGCTCCCGGTGGTGATACATGTAATGCACACAGGCGAAAGTATTGGAGAAGGTTCTAACCTTTCCGAAGAACGGATTAAAAGGCAAATTGAGATCCTTAACGAAGACTTCAGGAGAAAGGAAGGTACCCGAGGGTTTAACGATCACCCTGATGGAGGAGATGCCAAAATTGAATTTGTCCTTGCCAAACGGGACCCGGACGGACATCCTATCAACGGAATCAATCGAATTGACACTACCCAAGTGCAGGTTCCCGTATTGGGGTATAGCCAAAACCATTTTGCGCAATATGCCTACTGGGATCCCAGTCAATATATCAACATATGGACGACCCCTTTACCACAATCAACGGAATGTCTGGCATTGGGTATATCGACCCTGCCAAAAACGGATCTTCCGGGAATTAAACCCTCATCTTGGCCAGGACCCGATGATGCAGAAGGTATTTTGATCAATTGGATACACTTCGGAGAATCAAACATAAATTGCCATGCCAGATATGGCAGGACCCTGACCCATGAAATAGGGCATTATCTGGGTCTGCTGCATCCCTGGGGAGCGGGAGATTGTGAAAACAATGATTATTGCGATGATACTCCAGCGGTTGATAAGCCCGTTTATGGCAACCAATCCTTTTTAGGTTGTAAAGGGGAAACCGTTATGATGGGCAACTACATGAATTGGTCCCATGATGCGGTCATGAACATATTCACCAAAGACCAAATAGCCCGGATGCACTATGTTTTGGAACACCATGTTGGCAGAAAAGCGCTGCTAAGCAGTTCGGCGTTGTTTTAACTGTACTAATACGATGAAAAGAACAAAATACTTCTGATTATCTCAAATTAATACGAATCTCCCGGTAAGTTCCCTTTTTCATTTACGCCCTCCCTATTCGGTAAGGGTCTTAATTCATTTCATAAACAAAAATAATATGACGGAAAGATCTGGTTTTTCCAGTAAAGTTGGATTTATTGCCGCAGCAGCCGGTTCTGCTGTAGGTTTGGGAAACATTTGGAAGTTTCCTTTTGAAGTAGGCGAAAGTGGAGGAGCGGCCTTTGTGATGGTTTATTTGGCATTTTGCTTTATCCTTTGCTTTCCCCTAATGGTTACTGAGATTGCCATTGGTAGAAAGGGGCAACGAAATCCCGTGGGCGCCTTTGTTGCGCTGGGACACAGCAAATGGTCTTTTATAGGCAAGTTGGGGATCTTGTCCTGCGTGTTGATCTTGTCTTTCTACAATGTGGTCGCAGGCTGGTGTTTTGGCTATTTTGTGGAGATACTGTCGGGCAATTTTTCCATTGGGGAACAATTTCCTGACTTTGTCAAAGATATCATCAAAGTCGGAGGCTACTCTTTTGTTTTTATGGTGATGACCGCTTTTATTGTCTCTAAAGGAATTTCAAAGGGCATAGAAAAAGCCCCAAAGATTTTGATGCCTGTTTTGCTAATTATTATTGTGGTGTTGGCAAGTTACGCCCTAACGCTGCCGGGTGCATCAAAAGCGGTTGAATTTTATCTCTTTCCTGATTTTTCGAAGATTACGGGTGAGGTGGTCTATAACGCTTTGGGGCACGCATTTTTTTCATTGTCTTTGGGATTGGGCGCCATGATCACGTATGGTAGCTATTTGGGCAAAAAGGAAAACATCATTTCTTCGGCGGTAGCCATTACATTCTTGGATGTGGGTATTGCTTTTCTAGCGGGCTTGATGCTGTTCCCTATGGTCATTTCGCAGGGACTGGATACCCATGGCGGGGCCGGATTGGTCTTTATGTCATTGCCAGGGGTGTTTGGTGACATGAATCCTTTTATGGGAATGGTAATTGGGGGCCTATTTTTCCTCCTATTATCCTTTGCGGCCTTGACATCCACGGTTTCCGTGTTGGAGATTCCGGTCTCCTACCTGGTCGATGAAAAAAAGATGAAGCGTAGTAATGCGGTTTGGCTGACGGCTTTAGGAATTTTTCTTTTGGGAATCCCATCACTATTATCCAACGGCTATTCCTCTTTCTTTTCAGGGTTTGTCACTTACTTTGGAGCCTCAGACCCTACCGATTTCATGACTTTCATCTCAGATGTAGCCAGTAATTCGTTCTTGCCGTTAGGTGGTTTTTTAATAGCGCTGTTTGCAGCTTTTGTATGGAAAAAGGAAAACCTCTTTGAAGAAGTAACCAATGGCAATAAGAACTTCACCAATACTTGGGTTGCTAAATTTCTGGGATTCTCTATTAAATATTTATGTCCTTGGATTTTGGGGGCGGTTTTCATACTCAATGTATTGGACAAGTTCTTCGGGATCACTTTATACTACTAATATGATGCATTACACTGAAACAGAAAGGCACCCAATTGTTATTCGTCAGTTCGGCAAGTTCACCATACGTGAAATAGTGCCTTCAGACAATGACACCATCCGAAAATTGATCTTGCAGGCTAGAAAGGAAATCGATGCCCATGAAGAATACTTTAGAGATGATGAACTCAGTAATATTTATGAATCCTATGGTGGAGAAAAATCGTTTTTTATGGTGCTCACATTCGGTAAGGAGGTCATCGGAACTATTGGAATACTGCCTTTACCCGGTTTGGAAAAAGGGGGCTGTGAATTGAAAAAATTCTATATGGAGTCTTCGTGGAGGGGCTTCGGGTTGGGAATGGAACTTATAACATCATGTTTGGTCAAAGCCGATGAAAATGGATATCAGAATTGTTACCTGGAAACAGATTCTATATTGAAAAAAGCGGGAAATCTTTATGAAAAAATCGGCTTTAAACCTGTTCCACAAAATGAATACATCTATTTACCCAAAAGACGATATAACTGGCATTCGAAGCCGCTACAAGATGCACAGCAATGAAAACCAAAAGGGTCATTGTATATCTTTTGTCTGGTATTCTGTTTATGGGGCCATCACCTTCGATCCGTAATTAAGATGGCAATTCGACTAACCTGAAAATAAGTTATGATATGGGGAATACACACATCTTTGATGTTATATACCGGCAGCATTGTTCGCGTATAGCTCAAAACCGAATAGCATATTCCTCCATAAAGACATGTCAAAGTATAGTAACCTAAGAATCAATTAAAATTTCAAGTATGTCGTGTATAGTACTGGCATATCCCGAAATCAGGAAATCAGATTACCAACTGATTCAAAACTATCGGAAAGAACACGACGAACTCTTTTATTCGGTTGTGGAACCTCATTTTACGGTTGTCTTTCCCGTTTTTGACCATTCGGAAAAAGAATTTGTGGCCGAAGTCCGCAAAACTGTCCAAGGTGTCGAGGGTTTTGAATTTGTTCTTCGTTGTGCGACCATAAACAAAGATGCCTTCAGTAATTATTACCACACCTTCCTTGTGCCGGATGAGGGATATAGTCACATGGTAAAACTTCACGATAGATTGTACAGTGGTTTGTTGAAAAACAACTTACGACTGGATATTGATTACATTCCACATATTGGAATTGGGAATTCAAAAGACAAATTCGAGTGTAAAAAAATGGTAGATGAATGGAATGAAAAGGATTTTGCGATTAAAGGTACTATCTCAGAACTGACCATAGTAAATTATAATGATAACAAGGTGGAAAAATTAGAGGCGATAGGATTATAATTGACGATAGCTACCGCTTGAACTGAGACAAGCTTTCCAAGAGTGCATTTTAAGAGGGCCACAAGAGTAACGGTTTATGAAACTTAGGGGATCTTAAAATGGTGTTGGTTTGCAAAAAAGGGTACCCTCTTTTACTTTTCTACCCATTCAAAACCGCCAATACCCGCTCAGGGGTAAACGGCAAATGGCGTAGTCGTTTACCGGTCAATTTTAGGAAGGCGTTCGCAATGGCTCCGGCAACCATAGGAGTGGCGGTCTCACCAACCCCTTCGGGGTGTTCTGTTGATGGGAGAATCGTAGTTTCAACCCGATCCGGGATCTCTAGCATCCTAAGTAATTGATAGTCGTGGTAATTAGATTGCTGCACTTTGCCATCTACCACAGTAATCTGTTCCTTCAACACACTACTCATGCCCATAAGGATACCACCCTCCATTTGCGCTTTCACATTATCCGGTTGTACTACAGTTCCGGCATCCAGGGCAATCCAAAAGTTATGGACTTTGATTATTCCGGTGTTGCGATCCACCGAGATCTCACAAATGCCGGTTCCCAGTGATCCATGCTCCACAAAGGCCACACCTTTAGCGCGCCCCTCTTGTGAAGGAGCTTCCCATTGTGCCATTTCAGCTACTTTTTCGAGGGTAGCCAGGGCACGCGGCGATTTTGCCATTAAAGTCCTTCGTAAGGCAACAGGATCTGTATTCTGATTAAAAGCGATCTCATCCAGCATCGCCTCAATGGCAAATTTGTTGGGACCATGGCCTACCGAACGCCAATGTTTTAGTCGGACCCCATGGGTTATTTCCCGCCATTCTATTAGTTGATTGGGAATAGCATAATGGTCGTTTCGTGCTCCACTGGCAACCAGATGGCCGCCATCGCCCACTACACAGTGTGAAAAGCTCGTTATTTTTCCTGTTGCATCCGTGCTTACCTGTAAGCGTTGTAAGGATAGCGGGCGAAATGCCCCGTAGGTTACATCATCTTCCCGCGTCCACAACAGTTTCAACGGTTTTGGTGCCATAGCCTTTGCCAAAACGGCACATTCACTTACAAAATCGTTCATGCTTCTTCGTCCAAATCCACCCCCGAGATATTGTAAATGTATGGTAACATTTTCCGGGGGAACACCAAGAATATCCGGGACACCTAACTTGGTGTCTCTTCCTTGCTGACTCCCCACCCAAACATCTGCAGTTTTGCCATCTTCAGCAACCTGGATCACGGCATTTAACGGCTCCAGCTGCGCGTGGCAGACATAGTCGTTTTTAAAGTCAGCAGTATACCCTTTTTCCGCACTCCGTTGGGCACGAGTTACATCGCCTTGTTCGTGGACGATCTTACCTCTTTTTGTCTCGGTTGCGATTGCTTCATAGCGCGGATAGATTTCCTGGGAGTTATAGCCTGACGCGAGAGCCTCACTCCATTCAATCTTCAGCAGCTTTTTGGCCGCTAGCGCCGTCTCCAGCGTTTCTGCAACAACCCCAATAGCATAATCAAAAGGGACGACCTTCAAAACCCCGGGTAGTGCTAAGATTTCGGACTGATTCGTCAGTGTAGGGGTAGCCCCATGCAAATTCCCTCTTTCCAGTACCCCATAAACCATATCGGGCAGCCGAATATCTATCGCAAACTTCGCGGTGCCATCAACTTTGCTGGGAATTTCAGTACGTGGAATTGCTTTGCCGATCAACCGGAATTCTTCCGGGGATTTTAAGGTTTCGCCGGTAAAATCGGGTAGGGTTTCCGGAAGGGCCAAAAAGGGCACCAACGCTCCGTAACTTATGGTTCTATTGGTATTTTCATGAATCACCTGGCTTTCCTGAGTGGTCAACTCGTCAATCGGCACTTCCCAGTGTGTGGCCGCGGAATGCAATACTACATAGCGGGCTTGCGCCCCTGCCTTACGCATGGTGGTGTAATAGCTCTTGGTGGTTCGGCTGCCCACAGTAAACATTAATTTGGTGCCGGGTGCCCAACCTTCCCCGCCATAGATATCAGCTTCTTGCGGCGAAAACGCCACATTCACCTGCGTCCAGTCCGCATCCATTTCTTCAGCAAAGATCAGGGGTAAGGAAGTCATAGAACCTTGTCCCATTTCGGCAGCGGGATTATAGATTGTGATCTGACCGTCCTCGGTAATTTGCACCCAGGCGGTTATGGAATGTTTTTCGAACTGTTTCCGGACTTTTTGAGTATTACTACAGGAGATCAACTGGGGCAACAAGCCAGAAGCGCCAATAAAAAGCGCGACTCCACTGGACGATTTTAAAAACTGCCTACGGCTTACGGCGGCAGAATTATTGGAGGTACTATTGTGCTTGATGGTCATTTCAAGTGGTTTTGGAGTTACTGCCGGCCGCCAATTCAATGGCTTCAAGAATTCGTAAATAGGTTCCACATCTACAAAGTACCCCATTCATGTACCGCTTGATGGTCTCTCGATCGGGGTTGGGATTTTCGGCCAGCAATGCAGCCGCCTGCATGATCTGACCCGGCTGGCAGTAGCCGCATTGCGGAGCTTGCGCTTCGACCCAAGCTTTTTGTAGGGGATGGTCACTATTGGTAGAAAGCCCTTCGATAGTGGTAATTTTTTGACCGTCGGCAATGGTGTCAACAGGGATCACACATGCCCGCATGGGGCGATAGTCTACGTGGAGGGTACAGGTGCCGCATTGGGCAATACCGCAACCATATTTGGTGCCGTTGAGGCCCAAGTGTTCCCGAAGTACCCACAATAAGGAGGTCCCTTCGGCAACATCAACGGTATGGGTTTCGGAATTGATATCCAGGGTATAGGTGGGCATAACAAAAGGTTTGCCTTAAGGTACGGAATAATACAGGAGGTAGGGCAGGGGAAGATCAGATTTTATGATACTACTAGCCCCATTTTTGCTGTATCGTAGGGATACTGTGATGTTTTGTTTTAACGGTTTAAAATTCCCAAATAAGCGATCCAGGGGCCGACTTCCTCAGCGTATTGTTTTGCCATAACCCGGGATATTTGGGCAATGTGGCCTAAATCGTGAACGACCCAGCTGGCTAAAAGTTCTTTTAAATTGACTTCGCCCAATTCCGGATGTGCCCCTTGCTTCTTTAGCTTAGCATCATTGATTTCCAGGGCCTGTAGCTTTTTTAAATTGGTAGCCCGTAGCACCTTAAATTCTTCAAGAAGCGATTGTATCGACCTTGTTTGATCTTCTTTGACTTGTGCAAACCGATCAAAGGGAGTAAAGGTCTTGTCAACGGAATTGGAAAGCATGATCTCTGCCCTTGGTATCCAATCGGTCTTTTCCCCATGAATAAGATGGCCCACGATATCATAAGGACTCCATGTACCCTCACCTTCATGGTTTTTCAACCATTCCGGGGATAGGCCCTTTAACAAATGTTCAAGTACTACCGGGGTGCTACCTAGTATTTCAATTGATTTGTTAATATCAAAGGTCATCACGCTTTAGCTTATCCCAAGAATGGATAGCGATAGTCCTCCGGGCTAACAAAAGTCTCTTTGATCAATCGGGGAGAAACCCATCGCAACAAATTCTGAGCAGAACCCGCCTTATCGTTGGTACCAGAGGCTCGCGCGCCCCCAAAAGGTTGCTGGCCTACTACGGCTCCGGTAGGTTTGTCATTGATGTAGAAGTTCCCGGCGCAGTTTTGCAAAGCTGTTGTGGCTTCTGTTATGGCATAGCGATCCGTAGCCATCACAGCTCCGGTTAAGGCGTATTCCGAGGAGCTATCCACCAACTCCAGGGTTTTGGACCAATCCGCATCCTCATAAACGTATACCGTAACTACAGGGCCAAATAATTCCGTTTCCATGGTTACATAATGTGGGTTGGTCGTAAGGATCACTGTAGGAGCAATAAAATACCCCTTTGACTTGTCATAGCTTCCGCCTACGACAATCTCTGCATCGGCATCCGCCCTGGCACGATCAATATATCCTGTCAGTTTGTCAAAAGCCCCTTCATGGATCACTGCGGTGATAAAGTTGGAAAGGTCTTCAGGGGATCCGGGAGGATTAAAACTCTCCACATCCTTTTTAACCAACGCCAGAATATCATTGGCTGTAGATTTTGGCAGATACACCCGTGAAGCAGCACTACATTTCTGCCCCTGGAATTCAAAGGCACCCCTGGTAATAGCGGTAGCTACTTGTTGCGGTTTCGCTGAAGGATGTGCCACTATAAAATCCTTGCCGCCGGTTTCCCCAACAATTCGCGGATAGGTTTTGTAGGTGTGGATATTGTTTCCGATTTGTTGCCACAGGCTTTTAAATACATGGGTCGAGCCGGTAAAATGGATACCTGAAAAATCCGGGCTGGCCAAAATCGTTTCCGTGATCATCACAGGGTCGCCCATGACCATATTGATGACCCCATCGGGTACGCCAGCCTCTTTGAAGACCTGCATGATCACATTGGCGGAAAACACCTGGCTATCGCTGGGTTTCCAGATCACTACATTACCCATCAAAGCTGCACTGGCCGGAAGGTTACCGGCAATGGCCGTAAAGTTGAAGGGCGTGATAGCATAGACAAAGCCCTCCAGAGGACGATATTCCACCCTGTTCCAGATGCCTTCGGCCGAGTCGGGCTGTTCTTCATAGATCTGGCTCATAAACTCCACATTAAAGCGGAGGAAATCGATCAACTCACAGGCGGAATCAATTTCAGCCTGATGAACGGTTTTGGATTGGGCGATCATGGTAGCCGCATTGATCTTGGCGCGGTACGGCCCTGCAATGAGTTCAGCGGCTTTTAAAAAGATGGCGGCTCGCTGTTCCCAGGGGAGTAACGCCCAGGACTTTCGGGCTTCCAGGCTGTTGGCAATTGCCTGTATTACATGCTTCCTTTCTGCGGTATGGTAGTGCCCTACTTGGTGTTGATGGTCATGCGGAGGGGCCATGATTTGTGTAACTCCAGAGGTAATTTCCCCGCTTCCGATGTATAATGGCACCTCGGTTTTGCTGTTGTAATAGGCCTTGTATTGTGCTAGTATGGCTTCCCGTTCCGGAGAACCGGGAGCATAACTTTTTACGGGTTCATTGATTGCAGTAGGAACTTGAAAAAAACCTTTACCCATATCGGAATACTATTTAAAAATTATTCCGACAAAAGTACTAAAATGAGCGCCGTTAAGAGAACTAGATTTCTGTATTAATTGAGAATTTGTTGTACTAATTCAATGCAAAGGGAGCTGAGAACTTAAAGGTAGGGATTTCCACTTCAAAGGTTTCTGCGGAGGAGAGGTCTACCATATTGTAGTAGCCTTGCATGGCACCTATAGGAGAAGCCAACAAACAACCTGAACTGTAGGTGTGCGATTTTCCGGGTCGGATTACCGGTTTTTTCCCGATTACGCCTTCGCCATCCACAGTCTCTAATTCCTTAAGCGAATCGAAAATATCCCAATGCCTGGAAATCAACTGTACCGTTTCCCGACTCTGATTTTCTATGGTAATCGTATATCCAAATGCGTAATGCATTTTGTAGTTTTTGAAAAAGGTGCCTTCAAAAGTGGTTTGAACCGATATTTTAATGCCCTTGGTAACCTGTGTAATCATAGTTCAGTAGGTAAAGATACTTCCTGTAAATAGTAGCAACATGCCTATAAGTGCTAAAAACATGAAGGCCGAATTCAGGAACACATATTTTACAATTGTTTTAAAGATTCCTTGCCCGTAGAACTTTCGCATCGCCTGGAACAGATATATTGAAAAAATGGTCAAAAATATCCATGCCGAAGCCGTATTGAAAACGGTGTCTACCAGCCAACTAAGGATGAGCAAGATAAATAATAATGACTGGTTGTGGAAACTAAAGATCAAATGATCGGTGTAGGTGTATTTTTTTCGGATATACGCCAAAGTTATGAAAA
>JANQHL010000045.1 GCA_028277085.1 Flavobacteriaceae bacterium | reverse complement strand
AAAAACTTCAGCGCTGGTATAATTGCCCAGCTCTTCCGATAGATCCCCACCTTTTAAGTAGAGAATTCCATTTTTCCGTTCGTGTGAACAGTCTTTCTTGATCTTCCCTCGGGTCCAGTGTACAAAGGTAGGCATTGCGGCTACTGCCCTGCTGACGATAAAGTCATATTGCCCTGTTAGGTCTTCTACTCTTGCATGGCGGGTAAGCACATTATTCAATCCCAGCCCTTCCACTACGGCGTCCACCACTTTTATCTTTTTTCCGATGGCATCTACCAGGGTAAAACTTGTTTTGGGAAACAAGATGGCCAATGGGATCCCTGGAAAGCCCCCTCCGGTCCCAACATCCATAATTTCAGCGCCTTCGTTAAAACGTTGGATCTTTGCTATCCCCATAGAATGGAGCACATGCCGCAAATAAAGCTCCGCTATATCTTTGCGGGAGACGACATTGATCTTTTGATTCCAATCCTGATACAATGTTGCTAACTGCAAAAACTGGTTTTTTTGTGTGCTGGTGAGCTCCGGGAAGTACTTAAAAATAATATCAGAGGTCATGAAAACCTGTTAATTTATTCAAAAGTAATACTTTTGGGGACTGAAGTACCGTTACTTTCGTTAGGGGCATCGGTAACTGGATAGCCAATCCACAAAAAAATAGTATGCAAAGAGACACCATTCGTTTTTCCCGCAAAGACTCCGCACAATTCTTTCGAACACTTAACAAAAGGGTAAATCAATACTTTAAGGACAAGCAGCTTAAAAAGACAGGGAACTGGAAACTGCACCTGAAAACCATTGTCATGTTCAGTTTGTTTCTAACCCCATATTTTTTAATGCTTTCCTTGAATCTCCCTACCTGGGCGCAATTCTTACTCACCGTGGTAATGGGGGTAGGCATGGCCGGAGTAGGCATGAACGTAATGCATGATGCCAATCACGGTTCCTATTCCGGAAAAAAATGGGTAAATAAATTGATGGGAAGCAGCATGTATTTGCTGGCAGGAAACGTATACAACTGGCAGGTACAGCACAATGTGCTTCATCATACCTACACGAATATTCACGAACATGATGAAGACATGGAAGCTGGACGTGTGCTCCGTTTTTCCAAACACGCTAAATGGAAAAAGCATCATAAATTTCAACATTGGTACTCCATTTTTCTTTACGGGCTTCTGACCTTTAATTGGTCTATTACCACAGACTTTAAGCAGATGTACCGCTACATGAAACGGAAGCTTTCCTATGGAAGTAAATTGCCCAATCCGGTTGTGAATTGGAGTACACTTGCCATAACCAAAGCGTCGTATTTTACCGTTTGGATCATCCTCCCAATACTCTTTTTTAGAATCCCATGGTGGCATATCCTTATTGGCTTTTTCATCATGCATTATGTGGCCGGTTTAATATTAAGTGTGGTGTTCCAATTAGCACATATCATTGAGGAGGCAGAAACCCCGCTACCGGACGATACCGGGAATATGAAAAATACCTGGGCCATTCACCAGCTCTTTACAACAGTAAATTTTGGTACCAAAAACCGAATCATTAACTGGTTTACCGGAGGTTTGAATCATCAGGTGGAGCATCATATCTTCCCGCATATCAGCCATATCCATTACACAAAAATTGCCAAAATTGTGAAACAAACAGCTCAGGAGTTCAATTTACCCTACAACGAATATAAAACTACCAGAAAAGCTATAATTTCACACTTCAGGCATTTGAGAGAATTGGGTAAAGAGCCTGCTTTACACTACTAGCTAACAACGACAACCATGAATAGTGCAACTTCGGAAAGGATACAGAACATGTCCACCTCCGCTACCTTGGCTATGGCTGCCAAAGCGCGGGAACTAAGAAATGAGGGAAAGGATATTATCGGATTGAGTTTGGGAGAACCCGACTTCAATATCCCGGATTTTATTAAAGAAGCTGCCAAAGAAGCCATTGACAACAATTATAGTTCCTATACTCCAGTAGATGGTTATGCCGATCTAAAACAGGCCATTTCCAACAAATTCAAGCGCGATAACGATCTCACCTACTCTACCAATCAGATTGTAGTTTCCACAGGTGCAAAACAATCGCTGTTTAATGTCGCTATGGTCGTATTGAATCCTGGTGATGAGGTAATTCTACCAGCACCATATTGGGTGAGTTATAACGATATTGTTAAACTGGCCGAAGGAATCCCAGTAGAAGTTCCTACCAGCATTGCTTCCGATTTCAAAATGACTCCTAAACAGCTGGAAGCGGCAATCACCCCAAAAACCAAAATGTTGTGGTTTAGCTCTCCTTGTAATCCCAGTGGTTCCGTCTACGGTAAAGAAGAGTTGGAAGCCTTGGTCGAGGTTCTCAAAAAACACCCGGAGATCATCGTTGTTTCCGATGAAATTTATGAACATATCAATTTTAAAGGAGGGCATACCAGTATCGCGGGGATCTATGGGATGTACGACAGGACCGTTACGGTAAACGGTGTTTCCAAAGCCTTTGCCATGACCGGTTGGCGGATCGGCTACATCGGCGCGCCGGAGTGGATTGCCAAAGGTACTACCAAATTACAAGGGCAGGTCACCAGCGGTGCTAATGCCATAGCACAACAAGCAGTAATTGCGGCTTTGGAAGCCCCTGTTAGCAAGATCCGCTATATGATTGATGAGTTTCATCAGCGCAGGGACCTTGTACTACAGCTATTAGAAGATATCCCGGGATTTACTGTCAATGTTCCCGAAGGCGCTTTTTACGTATTCCCGGATATTTCTTCATTTTTTGGAAAAACCCTTCAAGGGGTAACTATTGACAATGCCTCAGATTTTGCACTATACCTTTTAGAACATGCAAATGTAGCTACCGTTACCGGAGAAGCCTTTGGTAATCCCAACTGTATTCGTATTTCATATGCGGCCTCCGAACCTGAATTAAAGGAGGCTATCGCAAGGATAAAAGCAGTGGTTTAAACCTTTTTCCAGAAATAAGGGACAAACAGGATCAGGACGGTAAACAGCTCCAAACGTCCCAAAAGCATTAGGAAACCACACCACCATTTTCCAAAGTCAGGCAGGGCGCTAAAATTCACCACTGGGTTCAGATCGCCTAAGGCTGGACCTACATTTCCAAGGGAAGAAGCAGCTCCCCCTATGGCAGACTCAAAATCCAGTCCTAAATAGCCCAATACCAAGGCTCCAATAATAAAAAGCAACATGTAGAGCACAAAAAAGGCAATGATGTTATATACAATGTGCTCACTAACAGTTTTGTTATTAAATCGTACCGGAATTATAGCATTGCTGTGTAAAGTGCGCTTGAATTCCAATAGGCCGTTTTTAATGATCAAAAGGTGCCGCATTACTTTGATTCCCCCTGAGGTAGAACCGGCGCAGCCTCCTAAAAACATTAACCCAAAGAAAAACACCGTTAGAAAAGGGGTCCAGTTGGTGAAATCTGCAGTCACAAAGCCAGTGGTGGTTACAATGGCAAGGACCTGGAACAAAGCATGACGCGTTGCACTCTCTGCAGCTCCGTATACCTGGGGGTAATAGTCGGAGACAGGAACATTTGCCTGAAAATAGACAATTAATCCGGCTACAAGCGTGAAGCACAAAATAAATATACCATATACCCTAAATTCCTCGTCCCGCAATGCGCGTTGTACCTTCCCGGTAAAGGCAAAGTAGCTCATCACAAAATTTGTTCCCGCCAGGAACATAAAGACAATGATGATATATTGAATGAGCGGTGTATCGTTCCAATAGGCAATACTGGTATTTTTTGTAGAAAAACCTCCGGTAGACAAGGTGGAAAGTGCGTGGTTTGCCGCATCAAACAGTGACATTCCTGCCAGCTTCAAAAGCAGGGTTTCGGCAAGGGTATATCCTACATAGATCAACCATAAACGCTTTGCAGTATCTGTAATCCTTGGATGTAGTTTATCTCCCCCAGGACCTGGGGCCTCCGCCGTAAAAAGCTGCATTCCTCCAATTCCCAATAAGGGTAAAATGGCAATAGCCAGGACAATGATCCCCATCCCTCCTATCCAGTGGGTAAGACTCCTCCAAAAGAGGATCCCTTCGGGAAGGGATTCAATATCGTTTAAAATCGAGGCCCCGGTAGTAGTATAGCCTGAAATGGTTTCAAAAAAAGCATTGGTAATGTTTGGAATCGCTCCCGAAAAAATATAGGGCAACACCCCCGAGAGGGACATAATCAACCAGCCGAACGTTACAATGATATACCCTTCTTTGCGCTTTACCTCTTTCCGGTGCCCACGAGTATAGAACATTGCCATGGTCCCCCCTAACATGGTCACAATAGCCGCCAGCAAAATATCCAAAGTAGCGCCATCTTGCATTATACCGCTGACCAGGCCTGCCAATACCATGAACCCGCCATTGCAGACCAGCAACAGCCCCATAATATGAAGGATAATCCTGAAATTAAGCCACATTATAAAAACAGCTTTTCTATTCTCGGAATGGCTTTGGGAAGCGCACATACCACTACTTTATCCCCCTCAGTAATTTTAAAATCACCCAGAGCGATAAGCCCTTTACCCTCTCGTATTACCCCTCCAATGATTGCCTCTCTGGGAAAATTCAATTCCCGGATAATTTCCCCATTAACAACGGAAGAGTGTTTAACTTCAAATTCCAGAATTTCCGCATTCAGGTTGTTCAGGCGCGTGAGCGCCAGCACCTCCCCCCTACGGATGTACCTAAAGATGGTGTTAGCCGCTAACAGTTTCTTGTTGATAAGGGTATCAATACCTATGGACTGCGATAACTGGAAATAATCCATGTTTTCTACTAAGGCGATGGTCTTTTTTACTTTTCGGGACTTGGCTACCAAACAAGACATAATATTGGTTTCCGAATTACCGGTTACGGCAATAAACGCGTCCATAGATTCCAAGCTTTCTTCTTCTAGCAACTCCACATTGCGTCCGTCCCCACAGATCACCAGTGCTGTAGGGAGCATATCGGCAATGTCAAAGGCTTTCTGCTTGTCCTTCTCCACCAGCCGCACATTGAACTTCGCCGAACAAAGGTCACGGGCTGTTTTAAACCCTACCTTGCTACCTCCCAGTACCATTACGTTCTTGATTTCCCGCTTTTCCATCCCCGTGAGCTTGTAGAGATCTTCAACCCCGGAGGTATCGGTAATAAAATACACCTGGTCACCTTCTTTAAAAACGGTGTCTCCACGAGGAATTAAGGTATACTGCGTACCCATCCGCTGTAAGGCAATAGGCATAAAATGGAGCTCCGGGAATATTTTTGCCGCTTCTTTGACCATTTTTCCCACAAAAGGGGCATTTTTTGGAAGAAACACGCCAACCATGGTCAATAACCCCTCTTCAAACTCATAGGTATCATTGAACGCGGATTGATTCAGTAACAACTGAATTTCAGATGCGGCCAGTTCCTCGGGAGAAATCAGTTCGTCAATACCAAGTTGATCAAAATGGATCAAATTCTTTTGGTCTACAAATTCAGTATTGGAAATTCGGGCAATAGTCTTTTTGCTTCCCAGTTGTTTCGCCAATAGGCACAAGGTGAGGTTGGTGGTTTCAGAAGAAGTGACCCCAATGACCAGATCAGACGCTTCTACTTTGGCATCTTGTAAGACGGCAATAGAAGTCGCATCCCCCCGCAATACCCGAATATCCAAATGGCTATCGGCGTAGGCCAAACTTTCCTTATCAGTATCAATTAAGGTAATTTCCTGGGCTTCGTAGGACAACAGTTTTGCCAAATGGAACCCTACTTCACCAGCTCCTGCAATGATTATCTTCATCAAAAACGGTTAAATACAAAGAATGTGGTTGGAAAGTATCGTCGGATCGGGATATAAACCCCTCCATGTTATAATCTTTAAAGCTATTTAACGCGACAAAAGTAATCATTTTATTTTGCCTTGTACGCCTCCTCACCGTCTTTGCCGCTTATCGTATCTTTGCGCCCAAAATTGCAGGAATGTCAAAAAACGTCAACCCGTATAAGGACTCTACTTTAGGCAAAAAGGCCCAGGTAACCCAAATGTTTGACACTATTTCCAAAAACTATGATGGTTTGAATCGGGTGATTTCTTTTGGTGTTGACGTAAAATGGAGAAAGAAGGTAGTTGCGTTAGTTCGCAAAGCGGAAGTCGATTCCATAATGGATATTGCCACTGGAACCGGGGATTTGGCCATTGCACTTGCCAAAACAGGGGCAAAAAAGATAGTAGGTCTGGACATCTCAACAGGAATGTTGGAAATAGGAAAGCAAAAGGTAAGGCAAAAAAAACTTGACGATACCATTGAAATGGTGGTAGGCGATAGCGAGAACCTACCGTTCAAAAATGATTCCTTTGATGCAGTTACTGTTGCTTTTGGAGTACGAAATTTTGAAAACCTGGAAAATGGTCTAAAGGAAATTCATCGGATCCTTAAACCGGGCGGGCTATTTGTGGTCCTGGAAACCTCAGTGCCCACAAAATTTCCCGTTAAACAGGGGTATCAATTTTACACGAGATTCATACTGCCTGCCATAGGCAGGGTTTTTTCCAAAGACAGGGTTGCCTACCGCTATCTTTCAGAATCTGCAGCAGCTTTCCCTTTCGGCGAAGCTTTCAACAATATTTTACGAAAAACGGGGTTTATAGACGTAGAGAACAAACCCCAGACATTTGGGGTTGCTACTATATATATTGCCTCAAAGTGATTCGATGAAAAAACTTTTTATTGTATTCCTAATTCTGGCGTCTTGCCAAGTATCTCGCGGTCAGTTGTTTGGAAAGGATCCCATCATTAACCTGCAAAATGAGGATAAAACGTTTTTGAATTGGGGGTACTATCTGGGTTTTAATCAATACGACTTTCAATTTGAATACAAAGATGATATTGGCCAGGATGTACTGGTAAATACTACCTTCGGTTTCAATGTAGGCCTAATCGGTGAAATGCGTATTAATGAATTTTTGGACGTTCGTTTTGAACCGGGGCTTCTTTACACGCAACGGGATCTGGGTTTCCCCGGATTTACGGATCCTCAGGACGCTTTTCGCGAAGTTCGATCAACCTATATCCGATTCCCTTTGCTCCTAAAGGTAAGCACCCGAAGATTTAACAATATTAAGCCCTTTGTTATCGGAGGTGGGTACACGGCCATTAACCTTGGGGCCAAAGAAGACAGTTTAGAAGACAACAGCAGTGGAGAATTTCGAATGACCCGCAGTGTTTACGGCTACGAATTGGGCTTTGGCATTGATATATACACCGAGTATTTTAAATTCACCCCTTCCATACGTGGGGTTTTTGCGCTTAACGATGAACTGGTCCGAGACGAGGACCCTAATAGTCCCTGGACCGGTAATATTGAAGGGATGCGCACCCGGGGAATTTTTATCAATTTTACGTTTGAGTAGGTGCTGGGCGCTAGGTGTTAGGTGTTAGGTGTTAGGTGTTAGGTGTTAGGTGTTAGGTGTTAGGTGTTAGGTGTTAGGTGTTAGGTG
>JANQHL010000111.1 GCA_028277085.1 Flavobacteriaceae bacterium | reverse complement strand
ACAAAGAGTGGGGAGGAAAGGGTTTAGTGCTCATGGCAAAGAATTTCTATGCCCTGGAGGATGCTTTTCAGGCTACTTATATTTTGGAAAGTGTGATCGAGAATTTTGCCGAATACCCGGAAATTGTGGCTTCAGCTAAAGGAGAGCTTTCCCTCATAAAGTCGCGGGAAGCTGAGGTCAATTCATCCATCAATCCTAACGGTAATTAATCAAAATCAATGCGAACAGTCAAGATAACTTTTTTCCTTCTCCTTTTGAGCCTTATGGGCGCGGTTCGGGCCCAACAAACCGATCCTATAGGCACTGAAACGGTAACGGTGGTTAAACCGTATTCCCCCTCCGTTTCTGATGCCTTTAAAATAAAGCGCGACCCGCAAATTAATGACTCTATTGTATTGCAGAAAAAGCCGGTTACCTATAGTATTTTTTCAGTTCCTGTAGCGTCTACGTTTACGCCGGCCAAAGCCAAAGCAGCTCGCGTTGAAAGAATCCCTCCCCCTACCTTGTACAATTCCTACGCATCCGTGGGATTAGGTAATTTTAATAATGCGATCGTCGATTTCTATACCAGCAGAGAGGTAGGTCGTGATGAAAATCTCTTTGATGTAGGCCTTACCCATTTCTCGTCACGCGGAGATATTGATAGTACGCCGCTAGATGCGGACTTTTATAACACTGATCTAGAAGTATCTTTTGCAAAAAAGGATCGTGATATCAATTGGAGCCTAGGGTTAGATGCAGGCCATCAATTATACAACTGGTATGGAATAACGGAACAGGCTTTTACTGATGCGGAGGACCAAATGATAGATATTGATGAACAACAAAACTACTTTAATGTTGGCGCTGAGGCGCAGTTAAACCTGGAAGATTCCTTCTTCAAGAATGGAAAAGTGGTCCTGAAACGATTTTGGGATGCAGTGGAGTCTGCAGAAAACAGGGCGGTGTTGCAATCGGAACTGGAATTACCTATTAGCGGAGAATTGATCAATATCAAGGCCAATATAGATTATGTTGGCGGGGAGTTCCTCAACGCAAGTCTAAATTCTATTGAAAATACGGCTGGAATAAATTATGGCCATTTAATCGTTGGGGTAAATCCTAGTTTTCTAGTACTTCGGGACGAGCTTACCCTGCAATTGGGCGCTAACCTTGTATATGGCACGGACCTGGAGCGAAATAACGGAAGTTTTTTCATTTACCCTGCAGTAACTGCCTCTTATCGTATTCTGGAAGACCAGGTGATCGCCTTTGGAGGGATTACCGGAGAACTCCGTCAAAACTCCTATCAGGGTTTTGTGGGGGAGAATCCTTTTGTTTCCCCCACCCTGGAAATTCAACCTACCGATCAGCAGTACGAGGGGTATGCCGGGATAAAAGGGCAATTGCTTACCAATGTGGGATATAAGGTTAAGGGCTTTTATCGGGCCGAAAATCGCAGGCCACTTTTTTTGCTTAACCCACAAAACTTGTTTCGTGATGATGATGAAGGCTATGCTTTTGGAAACTCTTTTCAAGTGTTTTACGACGATTTAAGAACGCTTGGGCTTTTCGCGGAGCTCAATATTGACATCAATAGGGATTTCACATTGGGCTTCAATGCGGAATATTTCAACTACAATACCGAAACGGACAATCCGGCCTGGAATTTACCGGAAATACAAGGCTCGCTGTTTATGGATTATCAGATCACAAAGCAGTGGTTCGCTGGGGTCAATCTCTTTTTTGTGGGGGAACGGGAGGATTTGCAAGCTGTTGCTGCTGAAAATACACCTCCTGACCAATTTGTATCAACCTTCGTCACCCTGGACAGTTTTTTTGATGCCAATGCCCATTTAGGATATCGCTTTAACGAACAACTTTCCATTTTTGCCCGGGTTTCCAATTTGGCGAACAATAACTATCAACGTTGGTCCAATTTCAGGGTGCAAGGGTTTCAGGCGCTAGCCGGAATATCGTATAAGTTTGATTTTTAGAAATTCTGGTTGACTTTTCGTAGGCTAATTTGATTCCATTAACCGCTATTTTGCTACCTTGGAATGGCATGAAAGTGGTTCTCTCCTTTTCGATATTCGTATTATGGTATATGGGCAGCGCTCAAAATCTCGTCAAAAACCCCGGTTTTGAAGAATATGAAGAGTGTCCCGAGACCTTAGGGCTGTTTGGCAAGATGGTAGACAATTGGAGCACCCCTACGCAGGGCTCTTCCGACTATTTCAATACCTGTAGTAAAATAATGGGGGCTCCTGAGAATTTTAATGGCGTACAATATCCTAAAGAAGGTAACGCCTATGCTGGAGTTTACTTTTATGCCCCTGGCGAATACAGGGAATATCTTCAGGCTTCCCTGAAGCGAACCCTAAGGAAGGGACGACAATATCAATTAGAATTTTACGTGAGTTTAGCAGAGGGATCTGATTTTGCGGTTCGGGATTTTGGTGTTGGGTTGAGTTACAAACCTTGGGAGGTAAGCACTAAAAAAAACCTTTCAAAAACCAAGCGTTACCAAGCTAAAGGCAACAGGCACTATATAATTGAAGTGAACCAAACGAAATTCAACGAAGACAAGTCCATCTGGCTACAAATTCAGGTTGCCTTTGAGGCAAAGGGATTTGAGAATTTCATCACCCTGGGTAATTTCAGGGATAACGGAACTACAAAAAAGATCAAAACCAAACGGAAAGACTCCAAGAAAGGGGCGTATTATTATATTGATGCTGTTTCCATACTCCCGTTGGTTGAGGAAGCAGAAGCTTACCAAGAAGTACAGATGGATAGCCTTTATGTATTGGAAAATGTACATTTCGCCTTCGATGCTTTTGCCCTGACAAAACCAACAATTGAAGAACTGGAAAATATCATTCAAACCTTACGCCGGCATCCTCAGATGTATTTGGAATTGCATGGCTATACGGATAGTCTGGGAACTGCCAGGTACAATCAAGCCCTTTCGGAAAAAAGAGCAAAAACCATAGCAGAATATCTTATGAACCAGGGTATCCCTGCCGGGCGGATTACCTGGTTTGGTCATGGTAATGCGAAGCCACGGGGGAGTAACAAAACTGTCCAGGGTCGTGCAAAAAACAGGCGAGTAGAATTTGTGTTCCGGGGATAGCGATACGTCAGAAATTCAATTTTAATGCGATAACTGGAATATCTCACCGCTTACCATTAGGGATCATCATCCAGCAAGGCGTTCATTTCCTCACCATATTCCAAAATCAATTCGCCGGTATATCCTCCACTTAGTACAAAAAAAGATTCTGGCTTATACCCCCTGGAAGCAATGGTGATTTTCCAGTGAAAAACCTTATCGCTTTCAAGCAGAAAGTTACCGTCGTAATCCGTAAATGCTGTTGCATCGCTATCCCCTAAAGTAACGGAAGCCAAGTAGATGGGTAGGCCCAACTCATCTACCACCTTGCCATGGATAGCATTTTGAGCACGCCCAAATAAGGGAACAAGGGCCAATGCCAACACAAAGGTCCAACTGCGCATTACGATAAGATTTGGACTATACTAACGAAGAAACCAAAGGAATAGTATTTCTAATGGATTGGACAGCCAACGTCGAGCCACACAATCAACCGCTTTGGAAACAATATAAACGGAGAATTGCCGTTTTAAGATGCGAAGCGAGAACCTAAATCAAATAACTATGAATTACAGTTCTCGCTTACTTTTTGGCTTTAGCCTTTGTTGCACTTGTCTCGTGAATGGACAAAACCTGGTATTAAATGGAGGCTTTGAAGAGTACAAGACATGTCCCTCTAATTTTACAAATGTTGACGCTACGCTGCAAGAGGTTGCCACTCCAACTTCCAGTTCAGGAGATTATTTCAACACCTGTAGTAATACCGATTTTGGAGTTCCAACTAATTTTAAGGGAGAGCAAAAGGCCTTTGAGGGGACGGGGTATATCGGACTTTATTTTTATGCGCTAAACGATTACCGGGAATACTTACAACTTAATACAGCTAGAACCTTACGGGAAAAATACCCCTACAAGATCTCCCTTAAGGTAAGTCTGGCGGAAACATCAACATTAGCCATAAAGGATATGGCCATTGTCCTAACCAGTAAAAAGGTAAAACTTCCTAACAGTAGTACGCTGACCAATGGCCGATTAGATCTACAAGAAGGTTTGCAATTTCACAAGGTGAAATTAGTGCCCGATAATTCCTTAGCGAATACTGAAGGTTGGATCACACTTTCCGCTGAGTTTGAGGCAAAAGGTTTTGAAAACCATATCATCGTGGGCAATTTCCAGGCAAATAAAGCAACCAAGTTGTACGGAGCAGAAAGAACGATTCGATCCGGAGATTTTTCGTATTACTACATCGATCATTTTGTCCTTGAAGAGCTTCCCCGTATAAATTATGAAAAGGACAAGATCTACGTCTTGGAACAGAATCCCTATGAGCCAAAGGGCTATAAACTGGATGGTAAAGCAATGGCCAGTATAAAAAAGATATTCAAATACCTCAAAGAAAATGCTGAGGTACAAATGAAAATCACTGGACATTCCGATAGTTCCGGTACTCCGGAGTACAATAAGTTCATTTCCTCGTTGCGCGCTCGCGCGGTAGCATTATACTTAAAAAAACTGGGCATTGATGACGATCGAATTGTCTGGGAAGGGGTAGGGGATTCCAAACCGCTC
The DNA here is from genome assembly GCA_028277085.1 of Flavobacteriaceae bacterium. Lineage (GTDB taxonomy): Bacteria > Bacteroidota > Bacteroidia > Flavobacteriales > Flavobacteriaceae > Croceivirga. The sequence continues at coordinate 1,772 of JANQHL010000111.1, read as the reverse complement.
CGTAACGGTAAGGTCAAACAGGGGCATCTGGCCAATCGAAGGGTGGAATTTGTGATGACCACTTTTGACGAGCAGTAGCAATTACTGACCGGAAGGTTTGCGTATTTTTGGAGAAATCCAAACGCAAATGAGGTCTATTCCCGTACTCGTTATCGTCCTTTTCATGGGCGTAGCTTGTAATCCAAAACAAGAAGTAGATATGCTGGTATTTAATGCCAATGTCTACACCGTTAATGACGATTTTCCAAAAGCTTGCTGTTTTGCAGTGGACAACGGCAAGATCATCGAGGTAGCTGAAAACGCGGACCTTTTTGAGAAGTACACCTCCAAAGTCCTTCGTGATGTAAAAGGGAGAACAGTGATTCCTGGTATTATAGATGCACATTGCCATTTTTACCGGCTTGGACTTAACCAACAGGTCGTGGACTTGGTAGGGACCCAAAGTTATGAGGAGGTACTTGATCGGGTAGTGTCCTTTCAAGAGGAGAACCCTTCCAACTTTATCCAGGGCAGGGGATGGGACCAGAACGATTGGGAGGTCAAGGAATTTCCTACCAAGGCAAAACTTGATGAACTCTTTCCGGATACGCCAGTCGCGCTTAGGAGGGTGGATGGCCATGCCTTGTTGGTGAACCAAAAAGCCTTGGACCTGGCCGGTATTGATGCGACTACCCAGGTTTCAGGTGGAGAGATTGTAAAAAAAGAGGGAAAGATCACCGGAGTTTTGGTTGATAGTCCTATGCAACTCATTGCCGATGTAATGCCGAAACCAGATCGTCAAACGCAAATTCGGGCTTTAAAAGAGGCTGAAGCCATCTGTTTTGACTACGGATTGACAACTGTAGACGATGCCGGTTTAGATCGGGAGATTATAGAATTGATCGATAGTCTACAGCGTGTTGGGGAATTAAAGATTCGGGTCTACGCCATGGTGAGTAATACGCCGAGTAATTTGGAGTACTATTTGGAACAGGGAATACTTAAAACGGATCGCTTAAATGTACGCTCGGTTAAAGTATACGGAGATGGGGCCTTGGGTTCTCGTGGAGCAGCCTTAAAAGCACCGTATTCCGACAAACCGGGTCATTTTGGTGCCATGGTGACTCCGGTGATTGAAATAGGTGCGCTTGCTGAACGCATCGCGGCCACCGACTATCAAATGAATACTCATGCTATTGGAGATTCGGCCAATGTAGTGGTTTTACGAGCCTATGAAAAAGTGTTAGCAGATAAACCTGAACGGCGTTGGAGAGTGGAGCATGCCCAGGTGATTACGGGAAATGATTTTGATTACTTTGAAAAAGGGGTCATTCCTTCGGTACAACCAACCCATGCCACCAGTGATATGTACTGGGCAGGACTTCGATTAGGGCAGCAAAGAATGTGGGGGGCGTATGCCTTTAAAACCTTGTTGACCAGGGCCGGTACGGTTGCATTGGGAACTGATTTTCCCGTTGAAAAAGTGAGTCCCTTCCTCACATTTTATGCTGCAGTAGATCGGCAGGATCTCAACAACTATCCAGAAGGGGGATTTCAACGCAAAGATGCCCTTAGTCGGGAAGAAACCCTTAAAGGAATAACGCTATGGGCGGCCTATTCTAATTTTGAAGAGCACGAAAAAGGAAGTATAGAAGCTGGGAAAAATGCGGATTTTGTGGTGTTAAGCCAAGATATTATGACCGTGGCGGTAGACAGTATTCCGTACATTGAAGCCGAACATGTGTATGTTGGTGGTGAGGCAGTTAAAAAGATTGATTAGATAGCCATGAGTA